>NZ_AOPZ01000301.1 GCF_000414115.1 Streptomyces aurantiacus JA 4570 | reverse complement strand
GCGGGCAGCACCCGGCCGGTGAGCGCGAGGGCCATGTGGTCGCCGACGGGCATGTCGACGTCGGCGTCCTCGGGGCGGTCGGCGCCCGGGCGCGTACCGACGCTCGCCGCGCAGGTCCACGGGGAGATGTCGCTCTCGCGCTCCAGGAGCGCGACGGCCTCCATGCCGAAGGTCTCGCGCACGGTCTCCAGGAGGGACTCCAGGCTGTTCTCGCCGCGCAGCACGCTGCCCGCGAGGTGCGAGAGGATCTCCGACTCGGCGCGCAGCCGCGCGGCCTGATGGGTCCGGCGGGCGGCGAGGTCCACGACCGAAGCCACGGACACGGCCACCGAGACGAAGATCACCAACGCGAGGATGTTCTTCGGGTTGGAGATCAGGACGTGGTGGAGGGGTGGCGTGAAGTAGTAGTTCAGGAGCTGTGAGCCGAACGCCGCCGACGCGAGGGCCGGCAGCAGGCCGCCGAGCAGGGCCGCCGCCACCGTCAGCGTGAGGAACAGCAGCATGTCGTTGGCGAGACCGAGGTTCGGCGCGACACCGCGCAGCAGCAGGGCGAGCAGAATCGGCCCGCCCATGCCGACCAGCCAGCCCCAGATGAGCCGGTTGCGGCCGAGCCGGGTGGCGCGCGGTGCCGGCGACAGGCTGCGCCCCTTGCCCGCCTCGTCGTGCGTGACCAGGTGGACGTCGAGGTCGGGCCCGGACTCGCGGGCGACGGTGGCGCTGACGCCCGGCCCGAAGACGTACTGCCAGGACTTGCGCCGGGAGACGCCGAGGACGATCTGGGTGGCGTTGACGCCGCGGGCGAACTCCAGGAGCGCGGCGGTGATGTCCTCGCCTATCACCTGGTGGAAGGAGCCGCCGAGGTCCTCGACGAGGGTGCGCTGGATCGCGAGTTCCTTGGGCGAGGCCGCGGTCAGGCCGTCGCTGCGGGCGATGTAGACGGCGAGGACCTCGCCGCCCGCGCCCTTCTCGGCGAGCCGGGCGGCCCGGCGCAGCAGGGTGCGGCCCTCGGGTCCGCCGGTGAGGCCGACGACGATGCGCTCACGGGCCTGCCAGGTGGAGCGGATGTCGTGCTCGCCCCGGTACTGCTGGAGGTATTCGTCGACCCGGTCGGCGACCCACAGCAGCGCCAGCTCGCGCAGGGCCGTCAGGTTCCCGGGGCGGAAGTAGTTGGACAGGGCCGCGTCGACCTTGTCCGCCTTGTAGATGTTGCCGTGCGCCATCCGGCGGCGCAGCGCCTGCGGCGACATGTCGACCAGCTCGATCTGGTCCGCCCGCCGCACCACCTCGTCCGGCACCGTCTCGCGCTGCCGCACCCCGGTGATGTTCTCGACGACGTCGCCCAGCGACTCCAGGTGCTGGATGTTGACGGTGGATATCACGTCGATGCCCGCTTCGAGGAGCTCTTCGACGTCCTGCCAGCGCTTGGCGTTGCGCGAGCCGGGGATGTTCGTGTGCGCCAGCTCGTCCACCAGGGCGACGGCTGGGGCGCGCTCCAGGACGGCGTCCACGTCCATCTCCGTGAAAGTGGTGTCCCGGTACTCCAGTTCCTTGCGCGGCAGCAGGTCGAGACCGTGCAGCATCACTTCCGTACGAGGACGGTCATGATGCTCCACGAAGGCCACCACACAGTCGGTGCCGCGCTCGACACGACGATGTGCCTCGGACAGCATCGCGTACGTCTTGCCGACGCCCGGTGCCGCCCCCAGATAGATCCGAAGCTTGCCGCGTGCCATGAATCTCGTCTCTGCGCTCGGGTGCGATGGACGCGCCCACCGGTCAAAGGGGCTCAGAATGCCAGACGCCGGAGCCGGGCGCGCCGCTCACCTCGCGCACCCGTTCCGCGAAGGGCAGCGAAAGCACCATCGTAAGGCCGCCACCGGGGGTGTCCTCGGGCGTGAGGGTGCCGTCCATCGCCTCGGCGAGGCCCCGGGACAGGGCAAGGCCGAGGCCGAGACCCGTCGTGTTGTCGGTGTCGCCGAGCCGCTGGAAGGGCTCGAACACCCGGTCGCGGTCGGCCGCCGGGAGGCCGGGGCCCCGGTCGACGACGCGCAGTTCGACGCGGCCGGCCAGGGCGCTCGCGGTGACGAGGACCTTCTCGCCGTACGGGGTGTGGCGGGCGGCGTTGCCGACGAGATTGGCTATCACCCGCTCGAGGAGCGGCGGGTCGGCGAGGACGGCGGGGATCTCCTCCAGGCTGCCCGTGTCGACCGGGCACGCGACGGGCAGCGAGTCGAGTGCGGTCGGCAGCACCTCCTCAAGGGCGGTGGCGCGCAGTTCGAGCTTGAGGGCGCCGGCCTGGAGGCGGCTCATGTCGAGGAGGTTGTCGACGAGACGGTTCAGCTTGGTCATGGACTCGTCGGCGGTGGCGAGGAGTTCCTCGCGGTCCTGCTCGGAGAAGTCCAGGTCACGGCTGCGCAGCGAGCCGATCGCGGCGAGCGCGGCGGCCAGTGGGGTACGCAGGTCGTGGCCGACGGCCCGCAGCAGCGCGGTGCGCATCCGGTCGGCGGCCTTCACGGGCTCCACCTCGGCGGCGGCCTCGGCGAGCCGGGCCCGCTCGACGGCGGCGCCGACGTGCGCGGCGAACGCGGCGAGGACCCGGCGGTCGGCGGAGGGCAGGGTGCGGCCGCGCAGCACGAGATAGGCGTCGGTGCCCGCGGGCACGGCGGTCACCAGGGCGTCGGCGGTGTCGGGCGGCTGCTCCACCAGCTCGGCGGCGTCCACGCCGAACGCCTCACGGGCGCGTTCCAGCAGGGCGGGGATCGGCTGCCCGCCGCGCACGATGGTGCCCGCGAGCGACGACATCGTCTCCGCCTCGGCGGTGGCGCGCGCGGAGCGGCGGGACAGCCGCAGCGACCGGTCGACCACGGCGGCGACGGTGGCGGCGACGATCGCGAACACCACGAGCGCGAGCATGCTGTTCGGATCGCCGAGCGTGAAGTGCCCGACGGGCGGCATGAACCAGTAGTTGAGCAGCAGCGACGCGGTCACGGACGCCACCACCGCGGACAGCACACCGCCGATGCAGGCCACCCCCACCACGGCGAGCAGGAACAGCAGCGCCACGCTGGTGAGGTTCAGGTGCTCGCGGGCCACGTCCAGGTCGAGCAGGGAGGTGAGCACGATCGGAAGGAGCAGCCCGGCGACGGGGCCGCCGACGCGGCGCGGGCCCGACAGCGTACGTCTGCGGGAGGGCAGCAGGGTGCCCGCGCCGGCGCGTTCGTGGGTGACGGTGTGGACATCGATGTCGCCGGACGCCTCGACGACGGACTCGCCGGTGCCGCGCCCGGTGAGGAACCGCTCGAAGCGGCCGCGGCGGCTGGAGCCGAGGACGAGCTGGGTGGCGTTCTCGGCGCGCGCGAAATCGACCAGGGCGGTCGCGATGTCGTCGCCGACGACCGAGTGGTAGCTGCCGCCCAGGTCCTCCACGAGCCGGCGCTGCCGGGTCAGGGAGGCGTGCGAGGTGCCTGCGGCGAGCCCGTCGCTGCGCGCGATGTGCACGGCGAGGAGCTCACCGCCCACCGAGCGGTCGGCGATGCGGGCGGCGCGGCGGACCAGGGTGTCGCCCTCGGGGCCGCCCGTCAGGCCGACGACGACGCGCTCGCGGGTCTCCCACACGCCGCCGATGCCGTGCTCGAAGCGGTACGCCTGGAGCGCCTCGTCGACGCGGTCGGCCACCCAGAGCAGGGCGAGCTGGCGCAGGGCCGTGAGGTTGCCGGTGCGGAAGTAGTTGGCGAGGGCCGCGTCGACCTTCTCGGGCGCGTGGATGTTGCCGTGCGCCATCCGGCGGCGCAGCGACTCCGGGGCGGCGTCGACGAGTTCGATCTGGTGGGCGCGGCGCACGACGTCGTCGGGGACGGTCTCGGCCTGCGGCACCTTGGTGATCTTCTCGACGACGTCCTTCAGGGACTCCATGTGCTGGATGCTGACCGTCGTGACCACGTCGATCCCGGCCGTGAGCAGCCGGTCGACGTCCTGCCAGCGCTTGGGGTTGCGGCCCTCCCCCGGGACGTTGGTGTGGGCGAGGTCGTCGACCAGGGCGACCTGCGGGCGCCGGGCCAGCAGGGCGTCCAGGTCCAGCTCGGTGAACTCGCCGCCGCGGTAGGAGCAGCGGGCCCGCTCCACGACCTCGAGCCCGCCGGCCCTCGCCTCCGCCAGCGCGGCTTCCGTCTGCGGACGTCGATGGCACTCCACGAGGCCCACCACGACATCGGCGCCGCGTGCGGCCCGTCGCCGTCCTTCGTCGAGCATGCGGCAGGTCTTGCCGGCCCCCGGTGCCGCGCCGAGGTAGACCTTCAGTTGTCCGGGTCGTACGTCCGTCATCGCGCCGGTGTCAGAACCTCTCCGGGAAGAGCCGTGCGAGGACGAGGTATCCGACCAGGCTGACGGCGACGAGAAGTCCCACCACATTCTCCGCGCTCACGGTCCTCAACTCCTTGGCGTGCCGGGTGACTTCCCTGCGAAGCCGCTCGGTGACTCCCCCACCGAAGCCGCTCACGGGGAAGGCGGACATGCCCCTTGACACATCCTTGGCAGTTCTCACCAGGACGTTGACACTGCCTTGACGTCGCGCGGGTACCGCGCCCCCGAAGGGGCGCGGGGCTGTATCGATATGCGGCTCTGCCGCGCGGGCGCGACCAGCCCCCACCGGCCCGCAGGATCGACACCGCACATCCAGCGAAGCGCTAGCGCAGGGACTCGATCGTGCGGGACAGGCTCTCGGCGCCGTGCCCCTCGGCCACCTGCCGCTCGAATAGCGCGTGCAGCGGGGCGAGCAGGTCGACGCCGACGCCCTGCGCGCGGGTCGCGGTGAGGATGTGGGCCAGGCCCACGGCGTTGATGTCCATGTTCGACGTCTCCGTGCGGTAGTCCCCGGCGTCGATCTCGGCGGCGAAGCCGGGCAGCGCGCCGATCGCCTCCTTGAGCCAGCGGACGAGCAGCTCGGTGATCCGTGTCGCGTCGATCCCCGCGGAGCCGCCGACGGCCACCGTCTGGAAGAACCCGGCGAACATGCCGTACATGCCGCTGAGCAGCGCCACGTCGTGCACCGCCGCGAGCCCCGCGTCGGAACCGGCGAACTCCGCCGAGCCCAGCGTCTCCAGCAGCGTCCGGTACCGCGCGAAGGCGTCCTCGTCACCGCTGTAGAGGACGAAGGCCGCGGGCGTGCCGACGGTCTGCGGGATGGCGTAGACGGCGCCGTCCACGTACGCGGCGCCCTGCCCGGTGATCCAGGCGCCGAGTTCGCGTGCGGCCTCCGGGATGCCGGAGGTGACGTTGACGACTACGCGGCCCGCGAGGGCGCCCGCGGCGGGAGTGAGCAGGTCGCGGACGGTCGTGTAGTCCAGTACGCAGATGACGACGAGGTCGCTCGCCCCCATGGCCTCGGCCGGGGTGGCCGCCAACGTGGCGCCGCGGGCGACCAGTTCGTCCGCCTTGTCCTGCGAGCGGTTCCAGACGGTGACCTTGTGGCCCTGGTCGAGGAAGGTGCGGGCGAGGACCTGGCCGAGGTTGCCGAGGCCGATGACGGTGACGGTCGTGGGCTCGGGTGTGGTGGTCTCGCTCATGGTGTGCCTCCGGTGGGAGCGGTGCCGGACGGTGCGCCCGGCCTGTGGTCATCACCGTGCGGGTGGGCGCTGCCGGTTCGCTGCCGAGTCGCTGTCGGTCCTCTGTCGACTCCTGTCGCGGTCATGTCGGGGTCATGTCGGGGGGGCGTCGTCGGATCCGGCCGCAGGTCGTTCACCTGGCGGGTTATCGTCGTCGGCATGCGATTCGGGGTGCTCGGTCCGCCGGCCGTGTGGACGACGGACGGCGCGGAGGCGGCCGTCCCCGGTGCCAAGGTCCGCGCGCTCCTGGCCCATTTGCTGGTGCACCCCGGCCACCCGGTGTCGGCGGACCGGCTGATCGACGGGCTGTGGGGCGAGGAGTTGCCCGACCATCCGGCGAACGCGCTCCAGGGCAAGGTGTCCCAGCTCCGCCGGGCGTTGGAGCGGGCCGAGCCGGGCGGCCGGGCCCTGGTCGCGGCGGGGCCCGCCGGTTACGCGCTGCGCGTCGCGGCGGACGCGGTCGACGCGGGCCGGTTCGCGCTCCTGCTGGAGCGGGCGCGGGCGACCGCGGACGGGCCCCGCGCGAAGGCGCGGCTCCTGGAGGAGGCGCTGGGGCTGTGGCGCGGCGAGGCGTTCGCGGGCTTCACCGACGCCGCGTTCGCGCGCGGCGCGATCGGCCGCCTGGAGGAGGACCGGCTCACCGCGTGGGAGGAACAGGCCGAGGCGCGCCTGGAGTTGGGCGAGCACGGGCCGCTCGCCGCGGACCTCGCCGACCTGGTCGGGCGCCATCCGCTGCGGGAGCGGCTGCGGGCCGCGCAACTTCGCGCGCTGTACCGCGCGGGCCGCCAGACGGAGGCCCTCGACGCGTACGAGGATCTGCGCCGCCGCCTCGCGGACGACCTCGGCCTCACGCCGGGGGCGGAACTCGCGGCGCTGCACGGGGCGATCCTGCGCCAGGATCCGGCGCTGGACGCTCCGCTGGCTGTGCCCACCAGCGGCTCCGCCGCGGGGCCGCGAGGGGCCGTTGATTCTCCGCGGCCTCGTCGTGGCTGGTCGCGCCCACGCGGCGGAGCCGCACACGTCGGAGCCCCGCGTCCCTTCGGGGCGCCGCCGAACCGCAGTGAAGCGCACGCCGGGCCCGGGGCAGCGCCCCGCACCAACCTTCCCGCCCCCGTCGCCGGCCTCGTCGGGCGGGACGACGACGTGCCGGGAGTACGTCAACTCCTCGACGTGACCCGCCTTGTGACCCTCACCGGGCCCGGCGGGGTGGGCAAGACGCGGCTCGCCGTCGCGGCGGCGCAGGGGCTCGCGGACCGGTTTCCCGACGGGGTGTGGCTGGTCGAGCTCGCGGGCCTCGACGGCGCGGCCGGGCGCGGCCCGGACACCGTGGCCGAGGCGGTGGCCCGGGTGCTCGGGCTGCATGAGGAGCCGGGTGCCCCGGTGGCCGCGGCCGGGCGGCTGACGCGGGCGCTGCGCGGGCGGCGGCTGCTCGTCGTACTCGACAACTGCGAGCATCTCGTGGACGCGGTCGCCGAGTTGGCGGACGTACTGCTGCGTGACGTACCGGGGCTCAGCGTCCTCGCGACCAGCCAGGAGCCGCTCGACGTGAGCGGCGAGCGGGTGTGGGCGGTGCCGCCGCTCGACCTGGCGAGCGCCATGGAACTGTTCCGGCGGCGGGCCGGGCTTGAGAACGGCCCCGGGGCGCGGCTCGGCGCGGACGACGCGGAGGCGGTCGCCGAACTGTGCGTCCGCCTGGACGGGCTCCCGCTGGCGCTGGAGCTGGCGGCGGCGCGCGTACGCACGATGGGGGTGCACGGGCTGCTGTCCCGCATCGACGACCGGTTCGCCCTGCTCGCCCGCGGCTTCCGCGGCGCCCCGGCGCGGCAGCGCACCCTCCGCGCGGTCATCGACTGGAGCTGGTCGCTGCTCACACCGCCGGAGCGCACGGTTCTGCGGCGCCTGGCCGTGCACGACGGCTGCACGCTCGACGCCGCGCGGGCCGTCGGCGCGGGCGGCACCGTGCGCGGGCCCGATGTGCTCGACCTCCTCTCCCGCCTGGTGGACCGCTCCCTGGTGGTGGCCTCGGACCGGCCGGACGGGCCGCGGTACTGCGTCCTGGAGTCCGTACGGGAGTACGGCGCCGAACAGCTCAGGGAGGCGGGCGAGTTCGACGCCGTGCGCGAGCGGCACAGCGCCCACTACGCCGAACTGGCCGTGCGCGCGGGCCGGTTGCTGCACGGCCCGGAGCAGCGGCGGTGGCTGGATCTCCTCGACGAGG
The DNA here is from genome assembly GCF_000414115.1 of Streptomyces aurantiacus JA 4570. GTDB lineage: Bacteria > Actinomycetota > Actinomycetes > Streptomycetales > Streptomycetaceae > Streptomyces > Streptomyces aurantiacus_A. The sequence goes on along the minus strand of NZ_AOPZ01000301.1, from coordinate 1,154 downwards.
AAAGCGCCAATCTGCGCCGGGCCCTGGACACGGCGCTCCGGGGCGGGGCGGCGGGCCGCGCGCTGGGCATGGTCAACGCGCTGGCCTGGTACTGGGTGCTGCGCGGGCGGATCGCGGAGGCCCGCAGATACCTGGACGCGGCGCTGGCCTCGGCACCCGGCACCGCCGCGGAGACCGCCGCCGCGCGCGCTCTCGCGCTGGCCTGGCGGACCGGCATCGCGCTGCGCGAGGGCACCGACGCGGGCGCGGAAGGTCACGAGGCCGCGAAAGGTCACGCGGGCGCGGGCGAGCACGAGGGTGGCGAGGACGGCCCCGAATCCAGTCGGCTGCTGGCGTCAACCCTCGCTGCTTTGCGAGGGATTGACGACCCCTCAGGCAAGGCCAACACCCTGTGGATTCTCGGCTCGGCGCAGATGGGCGCGGGCGCCGTCCGCACCGGCGAGCGGCTGGTGAACGAGGCGCTCGACGCCTTCACCGCCCTCGGCGACACGTGGGGCACCGCGGCCGCGCTCAGCGCCCGGGCCCGGCACGCCATCGCGCACGGCGACCTCGCCGCCGTACGGCGCGACAGCGAGCGCAGCGCCCGCCTCTTCCGCGAACTGGGCGACGAATGGGGCCAGTTGCAGACCGTCTTCCCGCTCGCCACGCTCAGCGAGATCGCGGGCGACTACGCCGAGGCGGCCCGGTTGCACCGCGCGGGGCTGGCCATCGCGGAACGCCTCGGGCTGCACACGGAGGCGTCCAAGCGGCTGTCCGGACTTGGCCGGATCGCTCTGCTCACGGGCGACTTCGAGCAGGCCCGCGCCGCGCACGAGCGGGCCCTGCGCCTGGCGCGCGACCACAGCTTCCGCTCCGGCGAGCTGGACGCACGCATCGGCCTCGGCCTCGGCGCGCGCAGGGAGGGCGACCTGGCCGGCGCCGAGCGGCACATGCGCGAACTGCTCGCCTGGTTCCGCGGCGCCGACTACGGCCCCGGCGTCACGCTCGCGCTCGCCGAGCTGGGCTTCGTGGCGGAGCTGCGCGGTGACGCCGCGACGGCGCACGCGCTGCACGCGGAGGGGTTCGACGTCGCCCTGGGGCTCGGGGACGCGCGGGCGCTCGCCCTGGCCCTGGAGGGCCTCGCGGGGGCCGCGGCCGCCGCCGGGGAGCACCGC
>NZ_AOPZ01000300.1 GCF_000414115.1 Streptomyces aurantiacus JA 4570 | reverse complement strand
CCCCGCCGGTGACGAGGGGGCGGGCCGGGGTGCGGGAGCGTGGAACAAGACCCGGCGCGCTGTTTTCACGGCCCGTCCCGGGGCGGCGGGCGCCGGGTCCTGCGGCCCCCGTTCCCCCTGCAAGGGGCCGCGGGGGTGTGTCCGTTGCCGGGGCCTGCGGCAGGGGTGGCGGGGGTCAGCGGGCGGGCGGGCCGAGCAGGACCGGCAGGCGCTGGTAGCCGTTGACGATGAAGGACGGCACGGGCTGGAGGTCGCGCGGGGGCACCGCCAGCCTCATGCGAGGAAAGCGGCCGAAGAGCGCCCGCAGGGCGATCGTGGTCTCCAGGCGGGCCATCGGCGCGCCCAGGCAGTAGTGGGCGCCGTGCCCGAAGGCGAGGTTGTCGCGGCCCGTGGTGCGCAGCACGTCGAAGACGGCGGCGTCTTTTCCATACGCTTCGGGGTCCAGGCAGGCGGCCGCGAAGGAGACGATGATGGCATCGCCCTTTTTGATGAGGGTGCCGTCATCCAGTTCGATGTCGGTGACGGCGTAGCGCAGCGGCATGAAGGCCGCCGGGGCGCGGGTGCGCAGGGTCTCGGCGAGCACGTCGTCCCAGCCGGCCCGGCCGCAGCGCACGTGCTCGAGCTGGCGGGGGTCGATCAGCAGCGCGGCGATCGCGTTGGTGATGAAGGTGGTCAGCGTCTCCAGGCCGGCGGCGAGCAGCAGCTGCAGGGTGTCCAGGAGTTCGGCCTCGCTCAGCGCCTCGCCCCGGTCGCGGACCTGCAGCAGCGCGGAGGTCACATCCGCGCCCGGCGCAGCCCGTTTGGCGGCCACCAGGTCGGTGAGGACCTCGCTGATCTGCGCCATCGCCGCGCTCATCTGCCCGGCCGAGCAGGCGCTGCTGAAGCCCACGTCCAGCGCGGCACACAGCACCTTCTCGGAGCGCTCCCCCACACCGAGCAGCCCGCTGATCGCCCGGATGGGCAGCACCTGGGCGAAATCCGCCCGCAGATCGAGCGCCTGGCCGGCCGGACGCGCCGCCAGATCCCCCACCAGCCGGGCCGTCTCCTGCTCCAGGCGCGGGCGCAGCGCCTCGATACGGCGCGCGGTGAAGGCCCCCAGCACCAGCCGGCGCAGCCGGGCCCGCCGCTCACCGTGGGTGGTGAGCATGTTCTCCAGCGCCACCCACGGATACAGCGGCCACTGCCGGGTGATCTGCCCGGCCGCGAACGCCGGCCAGTGCAGCCGCGCGTCCTTGGACACCCGCTCATCCACCAGCAGCTGCCTGAGATACCGCTGACGCACCACCGCCCAGGCGCGCACCCCGCCCGGCAGCTCCACCTCCACCGCCGCCCCGCGCCCGCGCAGCACCGCCGCCTCGCCCGCCTGGTCCCGGCCCCGCACATCCAGCACATACGGACACCCACCCCCCACACCCGCAACACCCGCAGCAGGCACCGCAGTAGGCACAGGCACCGCCGCAGCCGCCGTGACCGTCGCCTTCGCCGCGGCCGCAGTAGGCACCGCAGCAGCCGCGGCAGCTGCTGCGGCCGTGGCCGTCGCTGCCCCGGCAGCCGCCGCCACGCCCGGTACCGGCGCCACGGCCGTTGCCGTTGCCGTAACTGTGGCTGTGGCTGTGGCTGTGGCTGGTATCGGCGCCGTGGCCGTTGCCCTGGCCGCCGTCGCTTCTGCCGCCGCAGCCGCTTCTGCCGCCGCTGCCGTGGCCGCTGCTGGCGCCGTGGCGGTTGCCGCTGGTGCCGTGGCGGTTGCTGCTGCGGTCGCTGCTGTTGCTGTTGCCATTCCTGCACTCCCTTTCGGTCGGCCGGGCCATCGCGTGCGCCCGCACACCTGCGTACACAACCCAGGGGGCACACGCCCAGCCCCCCACCGCCACCCCGCCGCCCCGCCCCGGGGGGGGCGGAGCGGCGGCGGGCTCACGGACCAACTGCCCGGCCCGGCACAGCAGCCCGGCCCCGGCACAGCAGAGCAACGGGACCAGCCGACCAGCGGACCAGCGGACCGGCGGACCGGCGGGTGCGGCGGCCGAACCGGCGGACCGGCCGGCCGGTGCAGCGGGTGGCGGAGGAGGCAACGGACGGCAGAGAGATAGGCAACGGACGGGAGAGAGGAAGGGGAAGAGGGACGAGGGGGGGTTGGTGGTGTGGGTCAGTCGGCTGCCGCCAGCTCGCCGCGGCGGCGCAGTTCCATGGCCGCGGCGTGGACCTGCGCCCCGCGCTCGGCACGGAAGTCCAGCTGCACCAGGACACCGGGAACGGCGATGGACGGCAGCAGATGCCGGTAGAGGTCGACCACCCGCTCGGGCATGTCCACCCGGCCGGTCATGATGTTCGACATCACCTGCACCCCGGTGAACGCGCCCACCAGCAGCCGCGCGGCCGCCTGCAGGTCCACATGCGCCAGCAGCTCACCGGCCGCCTTCGCCTTCTCCAGCATCTGCACATTGCGCTCCACCCAGCCCCGCATCGGCGAGAGCCGGTCCAGACTGTCGGCCGGAGCCCCCTGATCCACCGTCAGGCGCACCCCGCCCCGCACAATCGCATCACCCCCCTCACGCTGCAGCAGATGAGCCATCAACAGCGCCTCGTCCAGGGACTTCTGCAGCACCAGATCCCGCTCGGGCACCTCGGGGAAAGAGCTCACCTGCTCCCCCAGCACGTTCTGGGCCAGCTCCTCCTTGGAGGAGAAATGAAAATACAGCGCCCCCTTCGTCACCCCGGAGCGCTTCAGGATCTCCGAAATCGTCGCCGCCTCGTATCCGACCTCGTCGAACACCTCACCCGCCGCGACCAAAATCGCCTGCCGCGTGCGCGTAGCACGTTCTTGGCGCGCCACCGTTCACCTCCCTACCCCCCGTCACGTCCGGACCATGACGGATGCCCCTGAGCCGCGGACGGACCGGCAAGGGAGCACATCACACACCGCCCAAAATAGAACCAGGCAGCCGGTTTTTCAACAGTGCACCCCCCACCATCCCCACCCGCCCGCACCACCC
>NZ_AOPZ01000299.1 GCF_000414115.1 Streptomyces aurantiacus JA 4570 | reverse complement strand
CGAGCGTGCCCGCGCCGCCGCCCGCGGCCTCGAAGCCGCCGCACACCGCCGGGCCCGGCGCCGGCCTCGTCCGCGCCGACGGCAGGATCGACCCCGGCTCCAACCCGTACTGGTCGCAGAGCGACATCACGGTGCGGGTGAAGAAGCCGCTCACCTCTCTCACCGTCGAACTGCGCGTCGCCCGCTCCGGCGAGGTCGCCGACACCGGCAACTGGCGCTCGCTGCCCGCCGAGGACTTCGAGGTCTCCGTACGCGAGCGGGACGGCGTCCTCGTCTACCGCTGGACGCTGCGCGCCGGGCGGACCGTGCCGGCCGGGCGGTACGTGTTCGCCGGGCAGTACAACCACCCGGCGGGACAGCGCGACGCGCGGGACGACACGTACGTCCTCGACGCGGGCGCCCTCGGTGAACGGGGCCAGTGGAAGGGCGAGTTCGAGTGAAGTGAGCCCGGGCGGCAACCCCATCCCGATCAGTGGCGACCAGGAGACGCAAGGTTCCCCCACTGAAGGAATCGGGACATGACTCAACAGCCGAACCGTCGCGTACGTCACCGCCGCTCCCTGACCCGCCGCAGGGCCGTCGTCGGCGGTGTGGCCGCGCTCGGCCTGACCGGCGCCCTCGTCATCACGAACTCGCTCCAGTCCGAGGCGGAGGCGGCGCCGTCCTGGCCGACGCCCTCGGGCCAGAAGCCGGTGGCCAAGACCATCGAGGTGAAGGCCGGGCAGACCCACGACGGCGAGCTGAAGCGGTACTACGGCACCGGCGACCTCGGCGACGGCGGTCAGGGCGAGGGCCAGGACCCGATCATCAAGCTGCAGGACGGCGCGACGCTGAAGAACGTCGTCCTCGGCTCCCCGGCTGCCGACGGCGTGCACTGCATGGGCAGTTGCACGCTGCAGAACGTGTGGTGGGAGGACGTCGGCGAGGACGCGGCCAGCTTCAAGGGCAAGTCGTCCGGCGCGACGTACACCGTGACCGGCGGCGGCGCCCGCAAGGCCGACGACAAGGTCTTCCAGTTCAACGGCGCGGGCAGGCTGACCATCACCAGGTTCCAGGTCGCGGACTTCGGCAAGCTGGTCCGCTCCTGCGGCAACTGCTCGAAGCAGTACAAGCGGGACATCGTGGTGGACGACGTCGACGTCACCGCGCCGGGCAACTCGATCGCCGGCATCAACACGAACTACGGCGACACGGCCACGCTGCGCAAGGTCCGCGTCCACGGCGACAGCAACAGGAAGATCAAGACCTGTACGCGGTTCACGGGCAACAGCTCCGGTGACGAGCCGGTCGAGACGGGCAACGGCCCGGACGGCCGGTACTGCAAGTTCACGGCCTCGGACATCAGCTACAGCTGACGCGGCCGCCCGGTGCCGTGCCGGCCGAAGCCACTCAGCGCAGTACGGCCGCCAGCAGGTCGGTGCCCAGTGCCGTCAGCTCCGGCAGATTGAGGGTGTGGCGGACGTAACGGCCCTGCCGCCGGGCCGTGACCAGGCCCGCGCGGCGCAGGGCGGCGAGGTGGCGGGAGACCTCCGGGAGCGAGAGGCCCCAGGTGTGGGCCAGCTCACCGGTGGTGTGCGGGCCGCGGGCCAGGGTGCGCAGCAGCCGCAGCCGGACCGGATGCGAGAGCGCCTCCAGCCGTAGGGTGACCGTTTCCAGCGACACCGGCTCCGAGGGATCCGGCTCCGCCACGGGGTACTGCACCACCGGCTGCCACCCCGGCGCGTGGACCACCACCAGGTGCGGGCGGCCGAAGACGCTGGGGATGAAGGTGACCCCGGTGCCATGGGCGGCGGTCGCCTTGTCCTGCAGCTTGTCCACGACGATGCAGTCGCCGTCCGGCGCCAGGGCGATCGCGCCGGAGACCGACGCGAGTGCCGCCCCGACGCCCTGGCGCCGCAACAGGTCGTTCTTCAGGCGCAGGTCGGTGGCGAGCCGCACGGCGACAGACGTCCAGGCGGCGTCGAAGAATGCATCGGCGCACTGTTCGAGGGTGTGGCGCACCCGCGCCCGCACGGCGGCCGGGTCCGCGAGCAGCCGTTCCGCGAACGCCTCCTGCCGCGCGCCGCGGGCCTGGGCCAGGTCGAGCGCCCGCTCGCGCGCGGCCAAGCGGCCCCGGTTGTCGCCGCCGCACGTGGTGACGAGCGCGGCGGTCACATACGTCTCGTCGTCGATCCGGTCCACGTCGTCCAGCTCGTCGGCGAGGTCCGGCCGGGGCCGGGCGGGGAGCAGGAAGTCGGCCTGTGAGGAACGCCAGAGGAACTCCGCCTCCCGCAGCCGCTCGGCCAGCTCCGGCGGCAGCCCGGCCCAGACGCCGTCGGCCCAGTCGGCGAGCTGCGGATGATGCCCTGGCTCGGCCAGGACGTGCAGCATGGCGGTCAGCTCGGCCAGCGGGGAGGCGGCGAACCGCAGTCGCTCGGACGGCAGGCCGCTGATGTCGATCCTCAACGTCACCCGCGCATCATCGCCGACCGGAACGCCGGCGGCGACGTCGGTTGACGGTGTCCGTCAACCGACGCGGCCGATCCGGAGGCCGTACGCACCGTTGACGCCATGGCAACCACCAAGATCCAGCCCCGCGCCCTCGTCCGTGCGTCCGGAGGCCCCCGCTATGCCGTCGCCCTGGCCGTGGACGCGCTCGGCACCGGCCTGCTGCGGCCCTTTCTGCTGCTCTACGGGGTGACGGTGCTGAGGCTGTCGGCGCCGGTCACGGGCATCGCCATGACGGTGGCCGTCGTCGTGGGTCTGGTGTGCATGCCCGCGGTGGGCCGATGGCTGGACCGGGGCGCGCGCAGCACGGTCGTGGCGGCGTCGATGCTGGTGCGGGTCCTCGGCGTGGCGCTGCTGCTCGCCACCCCGGCGGGTCACGTCTGGCTGTTCGCGGCGGCGGCGCTCTTCCTCGGCATCGGCAACCAGGCATGGCCGGCCGCCCACGCGGCTCTCGTGGCCACGGTCGCCCACGGCCGGGAGCGCGACGCCGCGCTCGCGGGAGGCCGCGCCCTGCGCAACGCCGGCATGGGCGTGGGTGCGCTCATCGCCACCGCGTGCCTGGCGGGCGGCACCACCGCGTTGCAGGCGCTGGCGGCCGTCACCGGGCTCGCCTGCCTCGTCGCGGCGGCCCTGGCGTGGTCGGTCCGCCTCCACGCGCGTCCGGCCGCAGCCCCGGCCGAGGACGGGGACCAGGTGCCCGCACCCCGGATGCGCGCGCTGCTGGCCGCCAACGTGGTCTACGTCTTCTGCCTCAACGTCCCCGAAATCGCCCTGCCGCTGGTCCTGGTGACGCAGTTGCACGCGTCCCCGATGTGGTCGGCGGCCATCTTCGTGGCCAACACGGTCCTTGTGGTCACCCTCCAGGTTCCGGTCACCGTCGCGATGTCCCGCTTCTCCCGGCGGGCCGTGCTGGCCCTCGCCGGCGTCGTACTCGCGGCGTCCTACCTCGGCTTCCTCGCGGCCAGTTCACTGGGGCACGGCTGGGGTGCCCCGGCCGTCGCCGCGGTGTCCGTGGTCTGCACCCTCGGCGAGATCATCTACGCCGGCAGCGCCACCGCGCTCGTCACCGTCCTCGCCCCGGCCCACGCCCTGGGGCGCACCCTCGCCCGCTTCGAACTCTCCACGGGTTTCGGCCTCGCCGTCTCCCCGGCGGCCATCACCGCTCTCGCCCCCCACGGCCCGGCCGCCCTCTGGGGCAGCCTCGCCGCCGCGACGCTCGTCTCCGCCTCCGCCGTCGCCGCCGAGAAGGATCAGGGAACGCGGCCCGGCGGTTGCCGGGGGAGCGTGTCCGAACCGTTGACGCGTCATGTCCCCTCTCCCTAGGTTCTGTTCGAAGACATGACCAATGTCCGAAATCTCGAACAATTGCAGAGGTGTACATGGCACGCAGACGATGGAGCGTCGGGCTCACCGCGGGCGTCCTGCTCGCCGGGACGCTCGCCGCGAGCCCGGGCGCCGCCGCCGACCGCGCGAGCGCCGCCCCCTCCGCCGAGCGCCCCAGCGCGGCCGAGCCCACCGACTACAGCCTCACCGTCGACCCCACCCGCACCGGCGCGAAGATCGACGACTCGATGTACGGGGTGTTCTACGAGGACATCAACCGCGCGGCCGACGGCGGGCTCTACGCCGAGCTCGTCCAGAACCGGTCCTTCGAGTACTCCACCGCCGACCACAAGGCGTACCGGCCCCTGACGTCCTGGGAGGTCTCGGGGTCCGGCTCGGCGAAGGTCCGGGACGACGCCGGGCGCCTGCACGAGCGCAACCGCAACTACCTTCAGCTGGACGGCGGCTCGGCCGTCACCAACTCCGGCTACAACACCGGCATCGCGGTCCGGAAGGGCAAGCGGTACGACTTCTCGCTCTGGGCCCGCACCGGCGAGGCAGCCGGCGCCCCGCTCACCGTCACCCTGCGCGACACGGCGGGCGACCTGGCCGTCGCCCTGGCCGTGTCGCCCGCCGCGTCACCGCGCGCGGCGGCTGGGCCAAGTACAAGGCGTCGTTCACGGCGACCCGCACCAGCACCACCGGCCGTCTCACGGTCGCCGCCGCGCGCGAGGCCGCGCTCGACATGATCTCGCTGTTCCCCCGGGACACGTACAAGGGCCGCGAGAACGGGCTGCGCAAGGACCTCGCCGAGAAGGTCGCGGCCCTGAAGCCCGGCTTCCTGCGCTTCCCCGGCGGCTGCCTGGTCAACACCGGCAGCCACGAGGCGTACGACGAGAAGTCCGGCTGGCAGCGGCAGCGCTCCTACCAGTGGAAGGACACCACAGGCCCGGTCGAGACCCGCGCGACCAACGCCAACTTCTGGGGCTACAACCAGAGTTACGGGCTCGGCTACTACGAGTACTTCCAGTTCGCCGAGGACGTCGGCGCGATGCCGCTGCCCGTCGTGCCCGCCCTGGTCACCGGCTGCGGCCAGAACAAGGCCACCGACGACCCCGCGCTGCTGAAGCGGCACATCCAGGACACCCTGGACCTCATCGAGTTCGCCAACGGGCCGGTGACGAGCGAGTGGGGCAGGAAGCGCGCCGGGATGGGCCACCCCGAGCCCTTCGGCCTGACCCATCTCGGCGTCGGCAACGAGGAGAACCTGCCCGAGGAGTTCTTCGCCCGCTTCAAGCAGTTCCGCGCCGCCGTCGAGGCGAAGCACCCCGACATCACCGTCGTCTCCAACTCCGGCCCGGACGACAGCGGCACGACCTTCGACAAGGCATGGCAGCTCAATCGCGACAACAAGGTCGCGATGGTCGACGAGCACTACTACAACAGCCCGCAGTGGTTCCTGGAGAACAACAAGCGCTACGACTCCTACGACCGCAAGGGCCCCAAGGTCTTCCTCGGTGAATACGCCTCGCACGGCAACAAGTTCTCCAACGCCCTCGCCGAAGCGGCGTTCATGACCGGCCTGGAGCGCAACGCCGACCTCGTGAAGCTCGCCTCGTACGCGCCGCTGCTCGCCAACGAGGACTACGTGCAGTGGAAGCCCGACATGATCTGGTTCGACAACGACCAGTCGTGGGGCTCGGCCAACTACGAGACGCAGAAGCTCTTCATGACCAACGTCGGCGACGAGGTCGTGCCCTCCACCGCCTCCGCCACACCGAGCCAGGACTCCGGCCCCATCACCGGAGCCGTCGGCCTGTCCACCTGGGCCACCAGCGCGGCGTACGACGACGTGGAGGTCACCTCCGCGGACGGCCGTCCGCTGCTCTCGGACGACTTCTCCGCCGGTGACGGCCAGTGGACCAGGGCCGCGGGGACCGGCTCGTGGGCCGTGCGGGACGGCGCGTACGTCCAGTCCGACGAGGCCGCCGAGAACACTCTGGTCACCGCCGGCGACAAGGGCTGGCAGAACTACGACCTCCACGTGAAGGCCACCAAGAAGTCCGGCAAGGAGGGCTTCATGGTGGCCTTCGGCGTCAAGGACACCGGCAACCACTACTGGTGGAACCTGGGCGGCTGGAACAACACACAGTCGGCCGTGGAGAAGACCGTCGGAGGCGCCAAGCAGACGATGGTCCAGGACACCACCAAGATCGAGACGGGCCGTACCTATGACCTGCGCGTCGAGGTGCGCGGCCGCCAGGTGACGCTCTTCCTCGACGGCGAGAAGTGGGGCTCGTTCACCGACGACAAGCAGGCTGAGCCCTTCCGGCAGGTCGTCACCCGTGACAAGGGCACCGGCGACCTCATCGTCAAGGTCGTCAACGCCCAGCCGGCGACGGCCCGCACGAAGATCGGTCTCGGCGACGCGGCGTCCGTCGCGCCGACCGCGCGCGTGACCACCCTGGCCGCCGCCCCGGACGCGGAGAACACGAAGGACGCGACGCCCGTCAAACCGGTGACATCGACCTTCCAGGGCGTGGGCAAGTCGTTCTCGTACGACTTCCCGGGCAACTCGGTGACGTTCCTGAGAATCAGGACGCGCTGACCGCGACGGTCGCTACCGGCCCGTGAACCGGGGCTCCTGCTTCTCCAGGAACGCCCGCATCCCCTCCCGCTGGTCCGCCGTCGCGAAGAGGCTGTGGAACACGCGCCGTTCGAAGAGGATGCCGTCGCGCAGGCCCGCCTCCAGGGCCTGGGCGACGGCCTCGCGGGCGGCCCGGACGGCGGTCCGGCCGTACCTCCGGCTGCCCGAAGACGGCGGACTCGCCCGCGACGACGAGGTCGCACATCATCGCCAGCTCACAACCGCCGCCCAGCGCTCAGCCGTTGACCGCCGCGATCTTCGTCGTGCGCAGCGCCGCGAACTTCTCCCAGCCCGCGAAGTAGTCCTCCGCCGCCATCTCCGCCGCGCTCTTGCCCGCCATCTCCTTGATGTCGGCGCCCGCCGCGAAGACCCGCTCGGAGCCGGTGACGACGACACAGCCGACCTCCGGGTCTCCGTCCAACGGCCGCAGCGCGTCGAGGAGTTCGGTCATCAGCTCGTGGCTGAGGGCGTTGCGCCCCGGCGGCAACTCGGGTCGGCGCGGCGGCGACCAGGGGTGGGGAGGCGTGTGCCCGCGGCCAGGGCCTGCGGCTCTGAGGGCCGGTTCTGCTGGGGTTCAGTGTTGGGTGGAAGACCTGTCGGTGTCCGGGGGCGGGGGCAGGGCGGTGGTGCCGTTGACGACGTCGCGGGCGAGGTCGGCCAGGCGCAGGCGGTGGTGACGGGCGTGGGCGCGGAGCTGGTGGAAGGCGGTGTCGGGGTCGGTTTCGTGGCGGGCGGTCAGGAAGCCTTTGGCCTGTTCGATGATGGTGCGGGTGACCAGGGCCGTTTCGAGCTGGGCGCGAATGGTGCGGTGCTGGTCGAGGGTGGTCTGCTGGAGCAGGGAGATGGCGGTGGCGTCGGCCAGGGCCCGGGCCAGGTGCCGGTCGGCTTCCAGCAGTGGGCCGGGGACGCGGCGGAAGAGGTTCAGTACGCCGATGGTGTCGCCGCGCAGCCGGATGGGGGTGGCGTGGACGGGGGTGTAACCGGCGCCGTGCGCGCGGGTGCTGAAGCGCGGCCAGCGCGGTGAGAGTGTTCCCGTGATGGTGTGGTCGACGGCGGTGGCTTGGTGGAAGGCGGTACAGCAGGGGCCTTCGCTGGCGTCGAGTTCGAAGAGTTCGACCAGGCGGACGCGTTCGGAGGAGGCGGCCACCAGGCGCAAGGGCTCGTTGGGCAGCGCGAGCATGACGCCGGCGTCGCCGATGTCGAGCAGGTCCATGCAGTGTTCGGCGACGCGGTAGAGAAACTCGGCGGGATCGAAGTCGTCGACGAGGGTATCGGCCAGGTCGATCAGCGCGGCGGTGATCCGGGCCTCGCGCGGCAGGGGCGACGGCCCGTTCACCGAGGGCGGATCCGGCGGGGGAGATGGCGAGATGGGCATGGCGGCCTCCGGTCGAGGAATGTCAGCGATCGGGGCCGGAAGCACGCTACGGGGGCTGGGTGTAATACCGCCCGGCGAGGAGCTGACCTACCGACAACATACCCCCCCCGGCAGGAGCCCGGGACCCGCCGCACGGCGCCTTTCACCCCATGCCTTCGGCAGGCGACACGTACCCGGTGACGCGTCCACGGCGGCAACGCCTCCGGCCCTCCCAGAGGCCGACCACCCTCAGGATCGCTGACCTGGGCCCAGCAGACAGACTTCTGGCCGACTGGGCGGAGGCAACTGCGTCGGCCATGGCACTCATCTCCGGCATTCGCCCCCCTGCACGACGGGGCCAACTGGATGTCAGGCGCTCTTGGCCCTTCAGTACATGGCCGCGCCGGCGGACTGGCACGGCAGACGGATGGGCTCCTCCTCTTTCGGGTCGGGATCACATCCGGACTCGTCGGCCCTGTCGCCCCGGCACCCCTGCCGACCAGGGGAGATGGACACACGTGGGCGGGTTGTCCAAGAACACCCGGGTGTGGTTCGCACCCTCTCGGGGCATCACGGTGTGCGCATGAGTGAATACGGAGCGTTCCAGCTCGTTCGCCTCTCCTCGTGGGCCTCGACGAAAGGGCACAGGCATGCCTTCGGCCATGCGTAAGACGACGAAATCTCCGGTAGTGCGGCGACTGGCCTCCGCGGCCATCGCGTTGGGCAGCTGCCTGGCGCTCGCCGGCCCGGCGGGAAGCGCCGACGCGGCACCCGCCGAACCCGTACCGGCCGTCTTCTTCGGCGACTCCTACACCGCCAACTTCGGCATCGCCCCCTTCAACCAGGACGACCCCGAAAGGATCTTCTGTTTCCAGGCGAAGGAGAACTATCCCGCCGTCGCCACCCGACGCCTCGCGGACAAGGGCATCACCCTCGACGTCCAGTCGGACGTCTCCTGCGGAGGTGCCCTCATCCACCACTTCTGGGAAGAACAGGAGATGCTCACCGGCAACAGGCTTCCGCCGCAGCAGAACGCGCTCAAGGACGACACCGGGCTGGCTGTCGGCAGTATGGGCGGCAACACGCTGGGCTTCACGCGCATCCTGAAGCAGTGTTCCGACAAGCTCCGGGCCCCGGAGCACGATCTGCTGCCCGGAACGCCGGTGGACGGGGACGAACCGGCCGCCAAATGCGGTGAGTTCTTCTCGTCCGAGGACGGAAAGCAGTGGCTGGACGATCAGTTCGAGCGGGTCGGATGGGACCTGGAGGAGATGCTCGAACGCATCGCATACTTCGCCCCCGACGCGAAGCCCGTCCTGGTCGGCTACCCCCGACTCGTGCCCGAGGACACGAAGAAGTGCCTGTCCCCGGCGCCCGGTCAGACCGAGCTGCCGCTCGCCGACATCCCGCAGGACGCCATGCCGGTCCTGGACCAGATCCAGAAGCGGCTGGACGACACGATGAAGAAGGCCGTCGCGGACGCCGGCGCCGACTTCGTGGACCTCTACGACCACACCGGGAACAACACGGCGTGCGACGGCGTCAACCGAGGCATCGGCGGCCTGCTGGAGAACTCCCTGATCGGCGAGGGCGACCAGTGGCTCCCGTGGTACGCGCACCCCAATGAGAAGGGCCGCGACATCCAGGCCGAGCGCGTGGCCGACAAGGTCGAGCAGGTCCTCAACCGGTAAGGGGCACACAGCCCCTGCCGTCGCGCCTCCCCGAGGCCCCAGGTCATCGACCTGGGGCCTCGTCGTACGGCTGTCTCCCGGACCGGGCACCGTGAGAAGCCCGGCAATCATTCGTCCCTGCCGCACCGTTGACCGTCCTGTGGTGTGGCCGTACGGTTTCGGCGTTCGAGATGGCAAATGCTGTACGAAATATCGAACGGAAGGTATGGGTGCTGCCGACATGAGTCACCGTGAACCCGCCAGCCGCAGGCTGCTGTTGAAGGGAACCCTCGCCGCGGGCGCGCTGACCGCGACCCCGGGCGTCGCCCGGGCCGCCGCGCCCGCGGTCACCAAGGCCACCCCCGGCGCCAACCCCCTCGTCCGCAACCGCGCCGACCCGCACATCCACCGCCACCGCGACGGCCACTACTACTTCACCGCGACCGCACCCGAGTACGACCGCGTCGTCCTGCGCCGCTCCCGCACCCTGGGAGGCATCGCCACCGCCGAAGAGGCCGTCGTCTGGCGGCGGCACACCAGCGGGGACATGGCGGCGCACATCTGGGCGCCGGAGATCCACCACATCGACGGCAAGTGGTACGTCTACTTCGCCGCGGCCCCCGCCGACGACGTCTGGAAGATCCGCATGTGGGTCCTGGAGAACTCCCACCGCGATCCGTTCCGGGGCCGGTGGGTCGAGAAGGGGCGGATCGCCACCGCCTGGGACACCTTCTCGCTGGACGCCACCACCTTCACGTACCGAGGATCCCGCTACCTCGCCTGGGCGCAGAAGGAGCCGGGCGTGGACCACAACAGCGCCGTCTTCCTCTCCAGGATGTCCAGCCCCTGGTCACTGACGGGCCCTCAAGTCCGGCTCACCGCACCCGAGTACGACTGGGAGTGCGTCGGCTTCAAGGTGAACGAGGGCGCCTCGTTCCGCCAGCGCCACGGGCGCGTCTTCATGACGTACTCCGCGAGCGCCACCGACGCCAACTACTGCATGGGACTGCTCACCGCCGAGGCGGGCAGCGACCTGCTCGACCCGAAGTCGTGGACCAAGTCGCCCAAGCCGGTGTTCACCAGCAACGACACCACCAAGCAGTACGGCCCCGGCCACAACTCCTTCACCGTCGCCGAGGACGGCCGCACCGACGTGCTCGTCTACCACGCCCGCCAGTACAAGGACATCGTCGGCGACCCGCTGAACGACCCCAACCGCCACACCCGCGTCCAGCGCCTGGGGTGGCGGCCGGACGGCACTCCTGACTTCGGTGTGCCCGTGGCGGACGGGCCGATTCCGGGCCTGCGGCGGTCGATATGAGCGCGCCGGCGGCAGCCGAGGGAAAGAACCGCGCCAACCTCCCGCGCGACCGGAATCGAAAATACCCCCCTGGGTATTTTTCCCGGTACCCCGGTAACCCGGTACCTCCGCGTGGGAAGGAGCCGCCGTGTACGTCGTCGACACCCTGGAGTTCCCGGCCCTGGGCAACCACAGCTATCTGGCCTCGGGGCCCCGCACCGCCGTCGCCGTCGACCCGCCGCGCGACGTCGACCAGGTCGTCGCGGCGGCGGCGCGGCGCGGCGTGCGGATCGCGTACGTCGCGGAGACCCATGTCCACAACGACTACGTGAGCGGCGGTCTGGAGCTGGCCCGCCTGACCGGCGCCCGCTATCTGGTCCCGGCCGGGGCCGCGGTGTCGTTCCCGCGTACCCCGGTCACCGACGGCGACACGGTCGCCGTCGACGAGAACCTGGTGCTGCGGGCGCTCGCCACGCCCGGCCACACCCCGCACCACACCGCGTACGTCCTGGAGGACGACGGCCGCGCGGTGGCGGCGTTCACCGGCGGCTCGCTCCTGATCGGCGCGGTGGGGCGGCCCGACCTGGTCGAGCCCCGGCTCACCGGGTCGCTGGCCCGCGCCCAGCACGCGTCCGCGCACCGGCTCGCGGACGCGCTCGACGACGCGGTGCGGCTGCTGCCCACGCACGGCTTCGGCAGCTTCTGCGCGTCCCGCCAGGGGCAGGGCGAGGAGACGACCGTCGGCGCGGAACGCGCGGGCAACACCGCGCTGACCAAGGACGTGGACGCGTTCGTCGCCGAGCTGCTCGCCGGTCTCGACGACGTGCCCGCGTACTACGCGCACATGGGCCCGGCCAACGCCGCAGGCCCCGCCCCCGTCGACCTCACCCCGCCGGAGCCCGCCGACGCCGGGCGGATCGCCGCCCGCCTCGCGGCCGGGGAGTGGGTGGTGGACCTGCGCCACCGCGTGGCCTTCGCCGCCGGGCACGTCCCCGGCACCTTCAACTTCGAGGCCGAGGGCAAGCTCGCCACCTACTTGGCGTGGCTCCTGCCGTGGGGCAAACCGGTCACCCTGCTCGCCGAGACGCCTGCCCGACTGGCCGACGCCCAGCGGGAGCTGGTGCGGGTCGGCATCGACCGCCCGGCCGCCGCCGCGAGCGGCGACCCGCGTTCCTGGGTGCGGCCGGGCGAGCGCCTCACGTCCTGCGGGCGCGCCACCTTCGCCGACCTCGCCACGGCACGCGCCGAACGGAACGACGTGGTGGTGCTCGACGTACGCCGCGACTCCGAGCGCCGGACGGGGTACGTGGCGGACTCGGCGCACATCCCGGTCCAGGACCTGCACGGGCGGCTCGGCGAGGTGCCCGACGGCGAGGTGTGGGTGCACTGCGCCAGCGGCACGCGCGCGACCATCGGCGCCTCGCTCCTCGACGCCGTCGGCCGGAGCGTGGTCGTCGTCGACGACCTCTTCGACGGCGCGGAGCGGGCCGGCCTCACCGTCCACCGGCCGGCGTCCCGCTGACCCCGGCCGAGGGACCCGCACGTGAGTGCCCTGGTCCTCGCGCTGACCGCCGGTGCGGTGGTCGGCCTGGCGCTCGGCGCGCTCGGGGGCGGCGGCAGCGTCCTCGCGGTCCCCGCGCTGATCTATCTGCTGGGGTTCACCCCGGCCGCCGCCACGACCGCCAGTCTGCTGATCGTCACCGTCACCTCGGTGAGCGCCCTGTACGCCCACGCCCGCGCGGGCCACGTCCGCTGGCGTGCCGGAGTCCTGTTCGCCGGGGCGGGCCTCCCGCCCGCCGCGGCGGCCGGAGCCGCGGCGGGACGGCTGCCGCAGGCGGCGCTCACCGCCGCGTT
>NZ_AOPZ01000298.1 GCF_000414115.1 Streptomyces aurantiacus JA 4570 | reverse complement strand
GTTGAGCTGCTGACGGAGGCGCGGGAGTGGGCCGAGCGGGAGGGCGGTGCGCCCCGTCGCGCGGGTGTGTCGTCGTTCGGTGTGAGCGGCACCAACGCCCACGTGATCGTGGAGCAGGCCCCGCTCGACGGAGCGCCGGTCTCCGCCGAGACGGAGACGGACGCCGCTCCGCCGCTGCCGTCGTCCTCGGTGGCGGCGGGGGTGGTGCCCTTGGCGCTGTCGGCGAAGACCCCGGAGGCGCTGCGGGCCCAGGCTGGGCGGCTCCGGGAACACCTGCTGGCGCATGCGGATCTCGAACTGGGCGATGTGGCTTGGTCGTTGGCGGTGGCGCGGTCGCGGTTCGAGCACCGGGGTGTGGTGCTGGGCGCGGAGCGAGACGAGCTGCTCGCCGGACTTGAGCGGCTGGCGCAGAACGACTCGACCGCGCAGGACGTGGTGACGGGGCGGGCGCAGGGCGGGTCGGTCCGGCCGGTGTTCGTGTTCCCGGGTCAGGGTTCTCAGTGGGCGGGGATGGCGCGTGAACTTCTTGACTCCAGTCCGGTGTTCGC
>NZ_AOPZ01000297.1 GCF_000414115.1 Streptomyces aurantiacus JA 4570 | reverse complement strand
GCGTACGAGGTGTGGCGGGGGTGGGCCGACACCGAGCCGGGGGAGGTGCTCGCCGTCGGGTCGGGGTGGGGCGCCCTCGAAGTGCTGCGCGCGCAGTGCAAGTTGCCGGGGACACCGTTCCCCGAGTCCACGCTCGGGGCCGAGCAGGAGCCGTGGCTGGAGCTGCTGCACAGCGGGGCCGTGCCGGAGCCCCGGCGGGTGGGGCCGCCCGGGCCCACGCTGGTCGCCCGGCACTGGCGGGACATGCTGGAGACCGCGCCCGCGCGGCCGGTCGCCGAGTACCACTTGGGCGTGGCGCAGTGGCACGCCGGGGACCTGGCGCAGGCGGTACGGAGCTGGGAGCGGGGGCTCGAACTCGCGCCGTCGCGCTGGCCGCTGCTGCGGTGCCTGGCGGTGGCCGACCAGGAGTCCGGGCACGTCGAGCGGGCCGCGGACCGCTATGCGGAGGCTTTCGACGACCTGTGCGCGGAGCGGCGGGACGACGGGGTCGTGTGGGGCGGGGTGACGGCCGCGCTCGGGCGTGAGGCGATGGGTGCGCTGCTGGCTGCGGGGCGGTGCGCGGTGGCCCGTGGGGTGTGGGAGCGGGTGCATGCGCGGACGCGGGCGTCCGGGCGGTTCCGGCTGCTCGAGGCTCAGCTGCTCCTCGCGGAGGGCGATGTCGCCGCTGCGCGGGGCGTGTTCGAGGAGGGGTTCGAGGTCGCGGACCTCCGGGAGGGGGACGAGGCGCTGGGGGAGCTGTGGGCCTCGGTTGCCGGCTCGGAGCCGTTGCCCGCGAGGTACGACTTCCGGATGCGGCCGTAGGGAGCCCTTCCCGAACATGACGGGTGCCGTAGTCGTGGGCTGTGCCCACCCGTTCCGCCCTGCGGAACGACTGCCCACGGCAGGGACGGCGGGCGGTCGCTCACGGCGGGATCGGGCCCGAGGCCGGGGCCGACGGTCACGGGTGGGTGGGAAACCCCGCCGCGGAGCGGCGGGGCGGTTGCCGGGGATCAGGATGTGCCGGGTGCGTTGCGGTCGACGTACTCGAAGACCGCGCCGTCGGGATGCATCGCGATGAGGTTGCGCCCGGCGGGCGTAGGCAGTGGCCCGGCGACGATGTGGGCACCGGACGCGGTCAGCGTCGCGTGCGCCTCGTCGACGTCCTTGACGGCGATCGTCGCGGCCACCTTGCGGAGCACTTCCAGCTCCGCCTCCGGCCCGCTCATGAGCAGAAAGCACCCGACCGAGGCGACGGACACGCCGCCCCGCTCGAAGCGCATCGCTGTGCTGCCCGTCAGCTGTTCGTAGAACGCGACGGAAGCCTCCAAGTCCCTGACGCAGACACGCAGCACGGTTCCCAGGATGTCCATGGGGACGAGCCTAGTTGGCGCCGCCGGGACAGGAGATCGTTTCGACCGACCTCACACGCCCGCTCACGCGACGTTCACGCGCCGCGGCCCGTGGCCTTGCGGATCGCGTCCCGCGTACGGTCCACGAGTGACGCCACCGGGCCCACCGCGACATTCTTGGCCGCGGTGTCCGTCCCGGGGTGCGGCCGCGTCGGCGCCACGGATTCCGCCGCCCGGACCGCCACCGCCAGGTTCTCCAGCTTCTTGCGGTCGGAGACCTGGCGGAGGTGGGCGAACTCGTACCGCTCCTCGGCGTCCGCGTGCGCGAGCACGTCCTGGCGCAGCGCCGCGAACTGGTCCAGGAACTCGGGGGAGTCCGGGTCCAGGTCCTCGAGCCGCGCCAGCGCCGCCTTGGCGCCTTCCTCTTCCTTGATCCGGTCGGCGACGACGAGTTCGCCGCCGTCGATGTTCCTGCGGGCAAAGGGATGGACGACCTCCTCCTCGGCGGTCTCGTGCACCGCGAGAAGCCGGACGAGCTGCTGGAAGGAGTGCTTCCGCTCTTCGCCCTTGGTGGCCGCCACCTGGTCGAGCAGTTCACGGATCGTCGCGTGCTGCGCCTTCAGCAGCTCGACGACGTCGTTGCGCTCGGTCATCCTCTTCTTCCTCCCACTGGAGTCTCGGTGCGGACCGCCCGGGTACCCGGCCCGCCGGCCGTTACGCGGCGGAAGCGGCGGGTACCCGTCCGCTCCCACCGTTTCGGACAGGAAGGACGAGAACATGCCGGTCCAGGACAAGAACGTGCCGCTGCAGGACAAGACGCTGGGTGACGCGCTGGCGCAGGTCGTCCACGACGCGGTGCGCCAGTCCCTGCGGGAGTCGCTGCGCACGGAACTGCGCGAGGAACTCCGCGCGGAGCTGTCCGATGTGGCGCGGAAGCAGCGCCGCAAGGCCGCTCTGTACGCCTCGTCCGGCGCCGTCGCCCTGTACGCGGGCGCCGCGGCCGCGCTCACCCTCGGCCTGGTCATCGCGCTCGGCCTGCCCGGCTGGGCGGCCGCGCTGATCGTGACGGCTCTGCTCGCCGTCGCCGCGGTCATGATGCGCAACGCGGCCCGGCCGTCCCGGGACACCCGCGAGGCCCCCGAGGTCCGCACGCCCCCGGCCCCCGCGAACGCCCCGACGGCGGCTCCGACAGCACCTCCGACGGCGGCGGCCACGGCAACCCCGGCAGCGGCCCCCACCCCGGCTCCGGCGGCGACCCCCACCACCCCGCCCGTCGAAACCCCCGCCGCCCCCGCCGGCGGCACCGCCGACTTCCCGTCGGTCCCGCCGTCCGGCGCCCCCAAACCCCCCGGCCCGCCCATGCGGTGACGCGACGGGCGCCCAGCCCACCCGCCTGATCGCCTCCGCGGCGATCTCGCCCACCGCCCGGCCGTCCGTGCCGACGCGGTGGGCGTCCGGTCGGTCGGAGGGCAGGACGCACGGTGCGGGCGGGAGCCTGCAGGGCTCCGCCCCTCTCAGGCGACCCGGTACTCCTCCACGTCCGGCGTGCGCAGCAGCAGGCCGTGGCCCGTGCCGCCGTCCGGGCGGACGGTGCCGCCGGTCGGGTCCAGGGCGCCGTCGAAGAACATCGACTCGATGCGGACGTGGTCGTGGTACCACTCCACGTGCCGCAGATTCGGCACGCAGGCCGCGACCGCCGCGTGCGCGTGCGGGGCGCCGCGCGCCGACATCTCCAGGCCGTGCGCCTGGGCGAGCGCGGCGGCGCGCAGCCACTCGGTGAGACCGCCGCAGCGGGTGGCGTCGGCCTGGAGGCAGTCGACGGCGGGGACCATCCGGGCGAAGTAGGCGAGGTCGCAGCCGTACGCGCCCGCCGCGACGTCGCAGACCAGCGCGTCGCGCACCAGTGAGAGCCCCCGCAGGTCGTCCGACGACACCGGCTCCTCGAACCAGCCCACGCCGTGCTCGGCGAGCACCCGCCCGATGCGCACCGCCTGCTTGCGGGTGTACGCGCCGCCCGCGTCGACGTACAACTCGGCCTGCCGGCCGATGACATCGCGTGCCGTGCGCACCCGCGCCACGTCGCGGGCCGCCGCCCGCCCCCAGCCCTCGCCGATCTTGATCTTGACGCGCGGGATGGACTGACCGTGCACCCAGCCGTTGAGCTGCGCCGCCAGATGCGTGTCGTGGTACGTCGTGAAGCCGCCGCTGCCGTACACCGGCACGTCGTCGCGGGCCGCGCCGAGCAGCCGCACCAGCGGCACTTCGAGCAGCCGGGCCTTGAGGTCCCACAGGGCGATGTCCAGGGCCGAGATGGCGCGGCACGCCAGGCCCGGGCGGCCGATGTCGCGCACCGCCTTCGTCAGCGCGTCGTGCGTCGCGGGGATGCCGAAGGCGTCACGCCCCGTCAGGACGGGCGTGAGCTGTTCCCGGACGAGGTCGACGGTGGCCGCGGGCGCGTAGGTCCAGCCGGTGCCGGTCGCGTCGCCCGCGGTGACCTCCGCGACGACGATCGTCGTCGTGTCCCAGGCGAACGTGCCGTCGGCCTCCGGCGCGTCCGCCGGGATCGTGTACGCCGACACGGCCGGCGGCTCCACACGGACGTATCCGGACTCGGCCATGGGGCGCGCCTTCCACCGCGGACGCACCGCGGAGTCGCTGCGAGAGGGATCGGGGCGGGTCCGACGAGCGGCGCCGGGGGCACCGCCGACGGGCCCGCGCGGCGCCGCCGGACGGCGTACGGGCCGGGTAACCCGAAGACGTGGCCGCAAACGGCAGGCGTTTCACCTCGGCGGCCCCGGGCACGCGGGAGTTCCGTGCCGGAACACACCGGACGTACCGGACCATGCCGGAGGCACACTGTGAGCCGAACTGCCAGCCGCCCCCACGTCGTGATCGTCGGCGCCGGCTTCGCGGGGTTCCAGGCCGCCCGCACCCTGTCGCGGCTGACCCGCCGCCGGGCCGACATCACCCTGCTCAAGCCCACCGACTACTTCCTGTACCTGCCGCTGCTGCCGCAGGTCGCCGCGGGCGTCCTCGAACCGCGCCGCGTCACCGTCTCGCTCGCGGGCGCGCTGCGCCACGTACGCCTCGTGCTCGGTGAGGCCGACGGCATCGACCTGGCGCGCCGCACCGTGGGCTTCACCGGCCCCGAGGGCGACCGCGGCGAGCTGTCGTACGACCGCCTCGTGCTGGCCGTCGGCAGCGTCAACAAGCTGCTGCCCGTGCCCGGGGTCGCCGAGCACGCGCACGGTTTCCGCGGGCTGCCGGAGGCGCTGTACCTGCGCGACCACGTGACGCGGCAGATCGAGCTCGCCGCCACGGCCGACGACGCCGAGACGTGCCGGGCGCGCTGCACCTTCGTCGTGGCCGGCGCCGGCTACACGGGCGTCGAGGTCGCCGCGCACGGGGAGCTGTTCACCCGGTCCCTGGTGCGGCGCCAGCCCCTGCGGGCCGGTATCGAGCCGCGCTGGGTGCTGCTCGACATCGCCCCGCGCGTGCTGCCCGAGCTGGACCGCAGGCTGTCCGGCACCGCGGACCGGGTCCTGCGGCGGCGCGGTGTGGACGTCCGCACGGGGACCTCCGTGAAGGAGGCGACCGGTGACGGCGTGCTCCTCGACGACGGCGAGTTCGTGCCCACGCGCACGCTGATGTGGTGCGTGGGGGTGCGGCCCGATCCGCTCGTCGCCGGGATCGGCAGTCCGCTGGAGCGCGGGCGGCTGCTCGTCGACCCGTTCCTCAACGTGCCCGGCCACCCCGAGGTGTTCGCCTGCGGCGACGCGGCCGCCGTGCCCGACCTGGCCAAGCCCGGCCAGTACACGGCGATGACCGCGCAGCACGCCTGGCGGCAGGGCAAGGTCGCGGGCCACAACGTCGCCGCCTCGCTCGGCCTCGGCAAACGGCGCTCCTACCGCCACCACGACCTGGGCTTCACCGTCGACCTCGGCGGCGTGAGCGGCGCGGCCAACCCGCTGGGCGTCCCGCTGTCCGGCCCGATCGCCGGGGCCGTCACCCGCGGCTACCACCTGGCCGCGATGCCCGGCAACCGCGTGCGGGTCGCCGCCGACTGGCTCCTGGACGCGGCACTGCCGCGCCAGGGCGTGCAGTTGGGGCTGGTGCGGTCCTGGTCGGTACCGCTGGACACCGCGTCACCGGAGGTCGCGCGGGTGGCCGGGGCACCGGAACGAACGGCCGACAGGAGCGCGACCCCGGAGCCGCACGATCCGCCCGGGTCGGAGCAGCCACACGACCTGCCCGAGCCGGAGCAGCCGCACGACCTGCCCGAGCCGCAGACGGCGCGGAAGGCGGAGGAGCCGCAGCAGACGGAGCAACCGAAGCAGACGGAACAGGCGAAACCGCCGGAGCGGGCGGAGCATACGGAACGGCCGGACCGGCCGGGGCCGACGAAGCAGCCCAAGCAGACGGAGGAGTGACGATGGCGGACAGCACCCCCTACGGCGGCGGCCCGGGAGGGCCGGAGGACCCCGACCGCGCGGGCGGTCCCGAGCACACCGGCGCCGCCGACAGCCCAGGCGCCGCCGGCAGTCGCGAGCGCGGCCGGCTTCACGAACTCGCCCAGCAGTTGCGCGTCGACTCCGTGCGGGCCGCGGACGCCGCCGGGTCGGGGCATCCGACCTCGTCGATGTCGGCGGCCGATGTGATGGCGGTGCTCCTGGCCCGGCACCTGCAGTACGACTTCGCGCGCCCCGACCATCCCGGCAACGACCGGTTCGTGCTGTCCAAGGGGCATGCCTCGCCGCTGCTGTACGCCGCGTACAAGGCGGCGGGCGTGGTCACCGACGAGGAGCTGCTCACCTTCCGCGCGCACGGCAGCCGCCTGGAGGGGCACCCCACGCCGCGGCGGCTGCCGTGGGTCGAGGTCGCCACCGGCTCGCTCGGGCAGGGGCTCGGCGTCGGCGTCGGCATGGCGCTGTCCGGCAAGCGGCTCGACCGCATCCCGTACCGCGTGTGGGTGCTGTGCGGCGACAGCGAGCTGGCCGAGGGCGCCGTGTGGGAGGCCGCCGAGCACGCCGCGTACGAACGCCTCGACAACCTCACCCTGATCGTCGACGTGAACCGGCTCGGCCAGCGCGGCCCCACCCGGCACGAGTGGGATCTCGACGCCTACGAGCGCCGCCTGGCCGCCTTCGGCTGGCACGTCGTGCAGGCCGACGGGCACGACACCGAGGCGCTCGACCGCGCCTGCCACGAGGCCCGGTCCACCGCGGGCCGCCCCACCGCGATCCTCGCCCGCACCGTCAAGGGCAGGGGCGTCGCCGCAGCCGAGAACCGCGAGGGCCTGCACGGCAAGCCGCTGCCCGACGCCGACGCGGCGGTCCGCGAGCTCGGCGGCGCCCGCCGGGTCCGGGTCGACGTCCAAGCGCCCCCGGCGGCACGGACGTTGCGCGCGACGCGCAGCGGGCACCTGGAGCTGCCGCGCTACGAGACGGGCACCGAGACCGCCACCCGCGACGCCTTCGGGCAGGCGCTCACCGCGCTCGGCTCGGCCCGCGGCGACGTGGTGGCCCTGGACGGCGAGGTCGGCGACTCCACCCGCGCCGAGTACTTCGCCAAGGAGCACCCCGACCGGTTCTTCGAGTGCTACATCGCCGAACAGCAGATGGTCGCCGCCGCCGTCGGCCTCGCGACGCGCGGTTGGGTGCCGTACGCCTCGTCGTTCGCGGCGTTCCTCACCCGCGCCCACGACTTCGTACGGATGGCGGCGATCGGCGGCGCCGGCATCAACCTCGTCGGCTCGCACGCCGGTGTCGCGATCGGCCAGGACGGGCCTTCGCAGATGGGTCTGGAGGACCTGGCGATGTTCCGGGCCGTGCACGGCTCGACGGTGCTTTACCCCTGCGACGCCAACCAGACCGCGCGCCTGGTCGCCGCCATGGCCGACCTCGACGGGGTGCGCTATCTGCGGACCTCGCGCGGGGCGACGCCCGTCCTGTACGGCCCCGACGAGGAGTTCCCCGTCGGCGGGTCCAAGGTGCTGCGTTCCTCCGGGGACGACCGGCTCACCGTCGTGGCCGCCGGCACGACCGTCCACGAGGCGCTGGCCGCCGCCGACACCCTCGACGGCGTCGGCATCCCCGTACGCGTCATCGATCTGTACTCGGTGAAACCCGTCGACCGGAACACGCTGCGCGAGGCCGCGGAGAGCACGGGCTGTCTGCTCACCGTCGAGGACCACCGTCAGGAGGGCGGCCTCGGCGACGCCGTGCTCGACGCGTTCGGCGACGGAAGCCCCGTGCCCCGCCTGGTCCGCCTCGCCGTGACCGGCATGCCCGGCTCGGCGTCGCCCGCCGAGCAGCTCCGGGCCGCCGGCATCGACGCGGAGTCCATCGCGGCCGCGGTGCGGCTCCTCGTGGAACGCGTGGTGCCGTGAGCCCCGGAGCGGCTGGGTGAGGGAGGCCGTGCGAGGGGGGGAGGGGGGACGAGCGACGAGTGAGGAGACGCGATGACGACCACGGCACGCAAGGTGCGAGCAGGCCGCCGCACCGTGGAGGTGCACCGGCCCGACAAGGTCCTGCTGCCCCCGGAGGGAGGTGACGGCGCGGGCGGGGCACGCGGGCGCGGGAAGAGAGGCGGCGAGGCGGGCGGGCGCGCGCAGGACGGCGACGAGGGACACGGCTGCACGAAGGGCGACCTCGCCGACTACTACCGGTCCGTCGCCCCCTTCATGCTGCCCCATCTGCGGGGCCGCCCGCTGATGCTGGAGCGGCACCCCGACGGCGTACCCGGCCCGATGTTCATGCAGAAGGACACCCCGGACCACTATCCGGACTGGATCACCCGCGCCGAGGTGCCCAAGGAGGGCGGCACCGTCACCCACACCGTGTGCGACGACAGCGCCACCCTGCTCTACCTCGCCGACCAGGCATGCGTGACCCTGCACCGCTGGCTGTCCCGGGTCGGCCGGATCGACCGGCCCGACCGGATGGTGTTCGACCTGGACCCGGCCAAGGACGGCGCCCCGCAGGACGTGTTCGGCGCGGTGCGCGACGCGGCCCGGCTGCTCGGCGAACTCCTCGACCAGGTGGGCCTGCCGTCCGCCCTGATGACCACCGGCTCGCGCGGCCTGCACGTGATCGTGCCGCTGAACGGCCGGCACCACGTCGACGACGTACGCGACTTCGCCAAGGAGGTCGCCGCGCTGCTCGCCGAGTCCCGCCCCGACGAGCTGACCACGGCCGCCCGCAAGAAGGACCGCGGCGGCCGCCTCTACCTGGACGTGCAGCGCAACGCCTACGCGCAGACCGCCGTGGCCCCGTTCTCCGTGCGCGCCCGCCCCGGCGCGCCGGTGGCGGTGCCGCTCGCCTGGGAACAGCTCGACGACCCCGGCACACACGCCGCGCGCTGGACCGTCGCCGACGCCCTGGAACAGGCCCGCACCGACCCCTGGGCCGGGCTGCTGCGCTCGCCCCGCGCCCTCGGTCCGGCGCGCCGCAAACTGCGGGCGCTGCGCGGCACTTGAGCGCCCGGCGAGCACCGTCGGCGGGCGCGCCGCACAGGTGTCGGCGGGCGCGCCGCACAGGTTTGGCCAAGGCGTGCCGGGTCACTCGGACCAGGAGGTGCCCATGACGCAGTCGTCCCGCAAGGAGAACAAGACGAAAGCCGAATCCGACGACCTGCCCGGCCCCGTCGCCGTGCTGCGCCAGGCGCGTGAGCAACTGGCGGAACTCACCGGCATGACGGCCGAGAACGTGTCGTCCTTCGAACGCACCGACGACGGCTGGGAGTTGGCGGTGGAGGTCCTCGAACTGGCCCGCGTGCCGGACACGATGAGCCTGCTCGCGACCTATGCCGTGACCCTGAATCCGCGCGGTGAGCTCACCGGGTACCGACGGGTGCGCCGCTACGAACGCGGCCGCGCCGACCCGCCGAGGGCGGGCGGCTGAACCCGGGCACGACCTGAACACACCAGACACCCAAGGCAAGGAGGACCGGTCGGCATGACCGTCGTCCCAGCACAACAGACCGGCGGCGCAGGCGGCACCAGCGGCCTGTACGACGTCATCGAACTCATACTCGACCGCGGCCTGGTGATCGACGCCTTCGTGCGTGTCTCGCTCGTCGGCATCGAGATCCTGAAGATCGACGTGCGGGTCGTCGTCGCGAGCGTCGACACCTATCTGCGGTTCGCCGAGGCGTGCAACCGCCTCGACCTGGAGGCGGGCCCGCGCAAGGACCCGGGCCTGCCCGACCTCGTCGGCGAGGTCACCGAGTCCGGTGCGCGCGGCAAGTCCAAGGGCGCGCTCTCCGGCGCCGCCGAGACCATTTCCGACGCCTTCCGGCAGGCCCGCGACGAGGGCCGCGGCGAGGAGGAGCCGGCCCGTCCGCGCGCCCGGCGCGCGTCGTCCCGCAGCCGGAAGGAGGACCAGGAATGACCACCTACATCTACGGCATCGCGGCCACCACGCACCCGGCCCTGCCGGAGGGCATGGGCGGCATCGGCGAACCGGAGCGCAAGGTACGCGTGGTGCGGCACGGCAAGCTCGCCGCGATCGTCTCCGACAGCCCCGAGGACCTGCGTCCCAAGCGGCGCGACCTGCTCGCCCACCAGAGCGTCCTGGACGAGGCGGGCGCGGGCGGCGCGGTCCTGCCGATGCGCTTCGGCAGCCTCGCGCAGGACGACGAGGCCGTCGTCGCGGTGCTCGCCGAGCTCGCCGACCACTACGAGGAGCGGCTGAACGCACTCGAGGGCAAGGCCGAGTACAACGTCAAGGCCGCCCACGACGAGCAGGCCGTGCTGCACCAGGTGCTGGCCGAGAGCCCCGAGCTGCGCGCCATGGTCGAGGCCAACCGCGCCGCGGGCGGCGGCAGTTACGAGCAGAAGCTGCGCCTGGGCGAGCAGGTCACCGCGGCCGTGCGGGCGCGCGAGGAGAGCGACGGCGTCGAGGTGCGCCGCGCCCTGGAGCCGTGCGCGGAGGCCGTGAGCGTCGGCCCCGAGGGCACGGGCTGGCTCGCCAACGTGTCGTTCCTGGTGCGCCGCGAGGCGGCCGCGGGTTTCGTCGCCGCCGTCGAGGAACTCCGCAAGGAGCAGCCCCACTTGGAGCTGACCGTGCACGGACCGCTGCCCCCGTACAGCTTCGTCGACCCCGGCCCCGCGCAGCCCGCCGAGGACGCGGCGAGTGTGCGGTGAGGCACGGCGCACGGCGAGGCGCTGAGGAGGTGAGGACCCGTCATGGGGCTCATCGGTGAAGTGCTCGCCCTGCCGCTGGCCCCTGCCCGGGGCACCCTGTGGGTGCTCCGGCAGGTGGTCGCGGAGGCGGAGCGCCAGTACTACGACCCCTCGGCCGTCCGCAAGGAACTCGCGCTGCTCACCGAGCGGTTGGAGGCGGGCGAGATCGACGAGACCGAGTTCGACCGCCGCGAGGACGAACTCCTCGCCCGCCTCGGCCACGGCCCTGTCGGCGACGTGGCACCGGCGGACGGGCGGACGGACGAAACGACAGCCGGCACAGGCAGGACAGGAACGTCATGAAACGAATGGCAGTGGGCCTCGCCGTGGGTGCGGGGTATCTCCTCGGGCGCACGAAGAAGGCGAAACTCGCCTTCGCCGTCGGCACCATGGTGGCGGGCCGCAGACTTCAGCTCAGCCCCGGCGCGCTCGCCCGCGCGGTGACGCAGCAGCTGGAGAACAACCCGCAGTTCAAGGAGATCGGGGGCCGGCTCAAGGAGGATCTGCGAGGTGTCGGCAAGGCCGCGACCGGCTCGCTCCTCGACCGGCAGCTCGAAGGTCTGGCCGACCGGCTGCACGACCGCACCCTGGACGTGCGGGACCGGATATCGGGCGCCGTTCCGGACCCGGACGAGGTGACCGACAAAGCCAAGGGCGCCGGTGAGGGCACGGCCGACGCGGGCAAGTCCGGTGCGGGGAAGGCGGGTTCGGCGGCGAAGAAGACGACGGCCGCGGCCCGGAGCGCCGGGAAGAGCGCGACCGCCTCCCGAGGGGGCGGCAAGAAGAGCACCGCCTCGGGCAGCGGCTCTCGCAGCAGTGGCTCCGCCAGTTCTGGCTCCCGCAGTACCCGCTCCAGCAGTACCCGCTCCAGCAGTACCGTACCCGCTCCAGCAGTACCCGCTCCAGCAGTACCGGCTCCGGCAGCTCCGGCTCCCGCGCCGGGCAGAAGGCCCAGGGTTCGCGCGGCACCACGCAGCGGAGCGGCGGCACACAGAAGCGGAGTACCGCGCAGAAACGGAGCACCGCCAAGAAGACCGCCCGCGCGAGGGGAGGCGACGATGGCTGACACGCGTACGGACACCCGCGAGGCCACCGGCACCCGCGGCGACGACGGGAACGAGAGCCGCGACCGGGACTCCGGCGCCTCCAACCCGCTGAGCGCCGTCGCCCACGGCCCGGCCGCCGACCGGCTGAAGGACGAGGCGCGGGCCTATCTGATGGCGCAGGCCGAACGCCTGCTCGTCGGCGTGGGCCGCAGGCTCGGCGAGACCACCGTCAAGCTCAACGACATCGCGGAGGGCAAGAGCCCCGGCTTCGGCAAGCTCGCCCTGGAGGGCGGCCGCAAGCTCGCCGAGGGCAAGGGCCCGCTGCGCAGCGCCGTCGAGCTGGGCGGCAGCCGCCTCAAGGACTCGGTCAAGGGCGCCCTGGGGAACGCCACCGGCCGGCGCAAGAAGGGCGGCGGCGGCCAGAAGCCCACCGTCATCCTGGAGTACGTCGACGTCGGCGTCCCGGTGCGCGAGGCATACGACCAGTGGACGCAGTTCCAGGAGTTCTCCACCTTCGCCAAGGGCGTCAAGGGCGCCACCGCGGCGGGCGACACGGACTCCGACTGGCAGCTCAAGGTCTTCTGGTCCAGCAGGAGCTGGAAGGCCCACGTCACCGAGCAGGTGCCGGACCAGCGCATCGCCTGGACGTCGGAGGGCGCGAAGGGCACCACGAAGGGCGTGGTCACCTTCCACCCGCTGGGCGAGCAGCTGACCCGGGTCCTGCTCGTCATCGAGTACTACCCGAAGGGCCTGTTCGAGAAGACCGGCAACATCTGGCGCGCCCAGGGCCGCAGGGCCCGCCTCGACCTCAAGCACTTCGCCCGGCACCTCTCCATACGAGGAGAGGCGAGCGACGGCTGGCGCGGCGAGATCCGCGACGGCGAGGTGGTGCGCGACCACGACGAGGTGACCGCGGAGGAGGAGGAAGCCGAGAACCCCGAGAACCCCGAGAACACTGAGGACGCCGAGCACGACGCCGAGGCCGAGGAGGGTCCGTACGAGGACGAGGCTTCGTACGAGGACGACGCCCCGTACGAAGAGGACGAGCCGTACGAAGACGAGGCGGACGAGGCGGAAGAGCCCGACGAGCGCGACGAGCCGGACGAGCCGGACGAACTCGATGAGCGCGGCGAGCTCGATGAGCCCGACGAGCGTGACGAGCCCGATGAGGCCGACGAGTACGCCTCGGCCGGTGGCGGCCGGAGCCGTCGATGACGACCGCGAGCCGACTGCCCGAGCCCTACCCGCAGGGCGGCTCCAACCTGGCCGACATCCTCGAACGCGTCCTGGACAAGGGCATCGTCATCGCCGGGGACATCCGCATCAACCTGCTCGACATCGAGCTCCTCACGATCAAGCTGCGGCTCGTCGTCGCCTCCGTCGAGCGCGCGAAGGAGATGGGCATCGACTGGTGGGAGGACGACCCGGCCCTGTCCAGCGGCGCGCGCCGCACCGCGCTCGCGCGGGAGAACGAGGAGCTGCGCCGCCGCGTCGAGCAACTGGAACGACGTGAACTCGCGGAAGGCGGCGACGCCACCGGCGACGGCGAGCGCCGCGGCGGGGGCGAACAGCACGACGGCCGAGGAGAACGTGAACGTGACCGATGATCTGCGCTATGTGTACGCCGTGTGCCGCCCGCTGGCCGCGCCGCTGCACGCCGACCTCACGGGCGTGGCCGGCGAGCCGCCGCGGCAGCTGGCCCACGAGGGGCTGGTGGCCGTCGTCAGCCCGGTCCCCGAGCGGGACTTCGCGCACGAACCGCTGCGCGCGCACCTGGAGGACCTCGACTGGCTGGCGGCGACGGCCCGCGCCCATCAGAGCGTCGTCGCCGCGCTGACCACCGTGACCTGCCCGCTGCCGCTGCGGCTCGCGACGGTCTTCCGTGACGACAGCGGCGTACGCGCCATGCTGGAGGACGAGTCCGAGCGGCTGCGCCGGATCCTGGACCGGATCGACGGGCATGTGGAGTGGGGCGTGAAGGTGTGGCTCGGCGACTCCGGCGACGGTGCCGGTGGCGCCGACGGTGGCCCGGAGCCGTCCGCCGCGCAGCCGCGGCGCGTGCCCGAGTCGGGGCGGGACTATCTGCGCCGGCGCCGGGCCGGGAACGCGGCGCGCGAGGAGTCCGCGGCGCGGGCCGAGGTGTTCACGCGGCGGCTGCACGGCGACCTCGCCCGGTACGCCGCCGACGCGCGGCTGCACCCGGTGCAGAGCGGGCCCCTCACCGAAGCGGGCTCCGGCCGGAACATCCTCAACTCGGCCTATCTGGTGCCGCGTGCGCGGTCGGAGGAGTTCTTGGAGCTGATCGGCCGCGCCGAGGGCACCCTGCCGGGGCTGCGCGTGGAGGTGACCGGGCCGTGGGCGGCGTACTCCTTCACGGACGGGCCGGACGGGCCGGAGGCGGGTGGGACGCCGTGACGGCGTCGGTCGACCCCTTCGCGCAGCGCGAGATCGCCCTCGTCGACCTGCTGGACCGGCTCCTCGCCGGCGGGGTGGTCCTCGCGGGCCGGATCGCGGACGTGGACCTCGTCCGCATCGACCTGAAGGCGCTGATCAGCGCGGTCAACGCGCAGGTGCCGTCGCCGTTCGCGGCGGTGGACGACGGCCGCGACCCGTCGGAGTCGCCCAGGACGCGCGACCTGCCCGACCCGGAGTGACCAGGAGGCGTCATGGAGATGGACCTCGAACCCGACACCGTGGAACGCGACCTCGTCGCCCTCGTCCTGACCGTCGTCGAACTCCTCCGTCAGCTCATGGAGCGGCAGGCGATCCGCCGCTTCGACTCCGGCGAGCTGACGGAGGACCAGGAGGAACGGGTCGGCATGACGCTGATGCTCCTGGAGGACCGCATGACGCGCCTGCGCGAGCGCTACGGGCTGCGGCCCGAGGACCTGAACCTGGACCTCGGCCCGCTGGGCCCGCTGCTGCCCCGGGAGTGACCGCCCGGCCCGTATCAGTACGGCTCCGCACCTGCGAGACCACCTGCAAGACCCCGCCCCGGCCTCACACCCGGCACAGCGCCTCCCCGTGCAGTACCGCGAACCAGCCGTCCTCCGACCGCCCCCACTCCCGCCAGGCCGCCGCGACGGCCCCCAGCCGCTCCGTGTCCGCGTGGCCGCCCGCCCGCGCCCGCCCCGCGTACTCGGACGCGACCGTGCGGTCCGCCCACAGCCCGCTCCACCAGGCCCGTTCCTCGGGCGTGCTGTAGCACCAGGTGCCCGCGGTGCACGTGACGTCCGTGAAACCCGCCTCCAGGGCCCAGGACTTGAGGCGCCGCCCGGCGTCCGGCTCGCCCCCGTTGGCGCGCGCCACCCGCCGGTACAGGTCGAGCCAGTCGTCGAGGCCCGGCACCCGCGGGTACCAGGTCATCGCCTCGTAGTCGCTTTCGCGCACGGCGACGACGCCGCCCGGGCGGCACACCCGGCGCATCTCCCGCAGGGCCCGCACCGGATCGCCCACGTGCTGGAGCACCTGGTGGGCGTGCACGACGTCGAACGAGTCGTCGGGGTGGGCGAGCGCGTGCACGTCGTCGACGGCGAACGTGACGTTGTCCAGGCCGCGCCCGGCCGCCGTGGCGCGGGCCCGTTCCAGGATGCCGGGCGCGCGGTCGACGCCCGTGACGTGTCCGTCCGGGACCAGTGCGGCCAGGTCGGCGGTGATGGTGCCGGGACCGCAGCCGACGTCCAGGATCCGCCAGTGCGGCTGAAGCGAACCGAGGAGGTACGCGGCGGAGTTGGCGGCGGTGCGCCAGGTGTGGGAGCGCAGCACGGACTCGTGGTGCCCGTGCGTGTAGACGGCGGTCTCGGCGTGGGTCTGCTGCGGCTGCGACATGGCCGCACTGTACGCCGACGGTGCCGCATCGTGAGACCTCGATCTCACGATGCGGGCACCGCGGGTGTCAGGCGGTCAGTGACGGCCGGTAGACCGCCAGCGCCTCCGGCAGCTTGTCGACCACCAACTCGCCCTCGGCGTCGGCGAGTTCGCCGTCGTAGGCGACCTTCGTGCCGGGCGTGAGGCCCTCGACGCGCAGGCGGCGCGGGCGGACCGCGGTCTGGACGGGGGAGCGCTCGATCGGCGAGGTGAGCGCCGCCGCCAGGAGCCGGGCGCCCGGCCTGCGGCCGCCGTGCACGACGCGTACGTCGAGCAGCCCGTCGGCGAGGTCGAACCGCCGGGCGGGCGCGAGCCCCAGGCGGTTGTACACGCAGTTCCCGGCGAACAGCAGCCACAGCGCCCGCTCGGTGCCGCCGAACTCGGCGCGCAGCGGCTGCCGGTCGGCGCGCAGCACGTGGGCCGCGGCGAGCACGCCCGCGGGCCAGCCGCCGATCCGGTGCGACCACCGCTCGCGTTCGCGCACCAGCTCGGGGTAGACGCCGAGGCTGAAGGTGTTCAGGAAGTACCCTTCCCCGGCCGCCGAGCGGAACCGGCCCACGTCCACCGCGACCGCGTCGCCCGTCTCCACGGCGCGCGCCAGCTCGGTGGCCTCCTCCACCCCCAGGTCGTACGCGAAGTGGTTGAGGGTGCCGCCGGGCAGCACCGCGAGGGGCAGGCCGTGCCGCACGGCGACCGTCGCCGCCGCGTTGACCGTGCCGTCGCCGCCGCACACGCCGAGCGCGCGGGCGCGGGCCGCGGCCTTCTCCAGCTCGGCGGGCAGCTCGGCCGGCTCGCAGGTCACCACCTCGGCGTGCGGCAGCACGGCGAGCAGTTCGGACACCCGGTCGGAGGTCTTCGCGCCGCTGTTGGCGACCACGACCAGGCCGCGCCCGCCGCGCAGGGCGGGGGCCTCGGCG
>NZ_AOPZ01000296.1 GCF_000414115.1 Streptomyces aurantiacus JA 4570 | reverse complement strand
CGCCGTGCCGAGGCGCCCGCCGCCGACGCCGTCACCGAGGCCGCCGCCGTGGTGCCGGAGCAGCAGGCTGCCGAGCGCCCGGCCCGCGACGACCGCCCGGCCCGCGAGGACCGCCCCTCGTACGACCGCCGTCCGGCCCGTGACGAGCGCGGCAACTACGAGAAGGACCGCCGCTCCTTCGACCGCCGTGACGACCGGGGCGACCGTGGCGGTTTCCGCCGCGACGACCGTCGCGACGACCGTGGCGGCCGTTCCTTCGAGCGTCGCGGCTTCAACCGCGACCGCCGTGACGACCGCGGCGGCAGCGACCGCCCGTTCAACCGCGACCGTCGTGACGACCGTGGCGGCAGCGGTTTCCGCCGTGACGACCGTCGTGACGACCGTGGCGGCCGTTCCTTCGAGCGTCGTGACGACCGTGGTGGCAGCGGCTTCCGCCGCGACGACCGCCCGTCCGGTCACCGGGGCAGCGACCGCCCGTTCAACCGCGACCGCCGCGACGACCGCCCGGCCGGCGGCCACCGCTCCGGCGGCCACGACCGCCCGTCGTACAACCGCGGCGGCGACCACCGCGGCTCCGGCACCGGCTCCTTCGGCCGCCGCGACGACAAGCCGCGCTGGAAGCGCAACGGCTGACACCGGCTCGCTCTGACGCCGGCAGCATGAGGAAGGCCCGTACGACACAGCGTCGTACGGGCCTTCGTCGTTCCCTGACCCACGAGAAGTAACCCTGCGGTTGCACTATCGGCGTTCGAGGTGCAACCTGGAGGTAGCACTTCAGGGAGCGAGCGAAAGGGAGGCGTACACCATGACTTCTGTGGACTTCGCGGACCGGATCGAGCGGGAGATCGTCATCCACGCGCCGCTGGCGCGGGTGTGGGAGCTGGTCAGCAGCCCGGGCTGGTGGGTGAACGACGGGGACGAGGACGGCGCGCGGGACGTGCGGAGCGAGAACGGCCTCGACGTCGTCGTGGACCCGAAGTACGGCAGCTTCCCGGTGCGGACCGTGGCGGCCGAGCCGCCGACGTACATCGCCTACGAATGGGCGAGCGGCTTCCCCGGTCAGGTGCCGGTCGAGGGCAACGCGACCCGGGTGGAGTTCCGGCTCGAAGCGCGGGGCGACGACGTGGTGCTCCGGGTGGTCGAGAGCGGGTTCGCGTCCCTGGAGGCGCCGTTCGACGAGCGGAAGCGGAACTTCGAGGGCAACGTCGAGGGATGGGCGCAGCAGCTGTCCCTGGCCCGTCGGCGTGCGGAGCGTGGGCCGGCGTGAGCGGGAGCGGGGGGCCCGGCGCCGACGGGGCCGAAGAGCCCGACCTGGGCACGGTCCTCACGGCACTGTCGGATCCCACGCGCCGCATGATCCTGGAGCACCTGGCGGGGGCCGGACGGGCCAGCGCCACCGAGCTGGCCGACGGCCTGCCCGTGACCCGCCAAGCCGTCCTCAAGCACCTGAAGGTCCTGGGTGAGGCGGGCCTGGTGACGTCAGGACGGGCCGGCCGGGCCGTCCTCTTCGAGGTCCGCCCCGGCCCGCTCGACGCCTGCGCGCGGCATCTCGCCGACCTGGCGTCCAGATGGGACCGCCGCCTCCGGAACCTCAAGCGCCGGGCGGAGGCCGCGGAGGGGGATGCCACGCCCCCGGCATAGCCGCGTACCGCCGCACCGGCTCGTACCGCCGCACCGTCTGAACTGAACGAAAGGACCCCAGCCATGAACAACAGCACAGCCATCACCTGCACGACCTACGTGCACGCCGGTCCCGAGAAGGTCTGGCAGGCCCTGACCGACCCGCACCTGACCGACCGCTGGTGGGGCGTCACGTTCAGCACCGACTGGGAGCCGGGTTCCGCCATGGAATGGCGGCAGGGGCAAGCGCGGATCGCGGCGCCGGAGCAAGTCGTCCTGGAGTGCGTCCCGCAGAGCCGACTCGCCTACACCTGGCACACCTTCACCCCGGAGTGGGCCCGCGCGGTCGACGTCCCCGAACCGCTGCGCGCCCAGCTCGCCGCCGAGCCGCGCACCAAGGTCTCGTTCACGGTCGACCCCCAGGGGCCGATCACCCGGCTGACAGTCGTGCACGACGACTTCGCCCCCGAGGGAGCGCTGCACGGCATGTGCAGCCAGGCGTGGCCGCTGCTCGTCGCCAGCCTCAAGACCCTTCTGGAGACCGGCAGCCCCCTGCCCGACCCCGGGCGCAACGCACACGAGCAGTAGCGGGCCCCCGACGCCGCCCGCCGGGCCCCGAACGGACGCGGATGCGATACCCGATCGGAAGCCGGGGCCCGGCGGGCTATGCTCAGGGGTGCGCCGACACCATGTCGGCGAGGACCGTTAGCTCAATTGGCAGAGCAGTGGACTTTTAATCCATTGGTTGTGGGTTCGAGTCCCACACGGTCTACCACTCAGGCCCAGGTCGGGAAGTTCCGACCTGGGCCTGTCACTTGGCCGGGCGCCGGGCTCGCTCCGGCTTCGGCCGGACCTGGCGGGCGTGGCTCAGAACTCGAAGACCGCTCCGGTGTGCTGGTGCATCTCGCAGTCGTTGCCGTACTTCTTCTTGAAGCTGACCGGGCGGCCGTTGTACGTGCCGGTCGCCTCGGCCACGACCGGGGAGTAGATCATGGTGCAGACTCCGTCGGCGGGCTTCTGTTCGATCGTGCCGTTTCTGGCGCCCAGCTCCGCGCACGCGGACCGCGCGGCCGGGTGAGTGCCGCCTGTGGGGCCGCACTTGAGGGTGGCCGTGCGGGATCCGGCGGCGTCGCCCTGGGGGCGGGTCAGGGTCAGGGTCAGTTCTGCGGGGGCCGCGGCCCGGGTTCGGTCCGGTGCGCCGGGGCCCGTCGCCTGTGCGGTGCCGGCCAGGACGGCGCTCACGCCGAGAGCGAGCAGGGTCGCTGTGATCTTCGTGGTGGTCTTCACGGCCGGTTCAACGAAGGGGGCGGGCCCCGGGGCACGAGGGGCTCCGAGGGGCCCCGAGGGGCTCCGTTCAACCGATTCGCCTTCTGTGCCCCGCATGGCGTACTGTTCAGTTTACCGACGCGGGGTGGAGCAGCTCGGTAGCTCGCTGGGCTCATAACCCAGAGGTCGCAGGTTCAAATCCTGTCCCCGCTACTGAAGAAGTAGTTCGAAGGCCCGGAATCGCGCAGTCACTGCGTGGTTCCGGGCCTTCGGCGTATGCCCGCATGCCCGTATGCCCCGCATATCCGTATGCCCGCATGCCCATCGATCTGTTTCGGCTGTCCGTGGCGTTGTTTCACGCCGTTGTGAGCAGCGGGCTTTGCGCTGACGCCTGTGCCCTGCGTAGCGTTGTGATCACTATGAGTCGGCTGCGATACGTGCTGTCGGTGGTGCTGCTCACCACCTGCGCGTTGTTCGCCGGTGTGTGCCACGGGCCGCACGGGCTCGCCGCCGCGAACGCCGTCATCGCCACCCCGCCCGTCCATCACGCCTGCCCGGGACCCGCCCACGGCGAGCACGCCGGAACGGCGCACCCCGCCGCGCTCGCCGCGCAACCGGTCGACCGGGAGCGGACCGAAGGCGCGGGCGGCAAGAGCGGCAAGGGCGGCGGTGAGCGGGCCGACGGGCCGGCGTCGGGCGCCGGCGGAGCGGACGTGGTCGGCGGGTGCGCGCCGCCGAGAGCGGGGCCCTGCTGCACCGCATCGGGCCAGCGACTCCTCGTCGTCATCGGGGTGGACCGGAACTGAGGGGGCCTCGGAGTCCCGGTGCGGACTCCCATGCCACCCCCCATCCACGTACGCACACGTACGGAATCCCCGTACGCACCCGTGCGCAGCACACGAAGGACACCCCCCGCATGATCGGCAACCTTCAGCCCGCGGCGGCCGCCGTGGGCAACACGCCCGTGCTCTGGATCGACGAACCCTCGCCCGAGGGCGGCCGCGGCTACTGGGCCAAGCTCGAAGGCTTCAACTTCGGCGGCATCAAGGACCGCGCCGCCCTCCACATGGTCGAACGCGCCCGCGCCCGCGGCGAGTTGCGGCCCGGCGCGCCCATTGTCGAGTCGACGTCCGGCACCCTCGGCCTCGGCCTCGCGCTGGCCGGCGTGCACTACGGCCACCCCGTGCACATCGTCACCGACCCCGGCCTCGAACCCATCGTGGAGCGGATGCTCACCGCGCACGGCGCCCGCGTCCACCTCGTACGCGAACCCGGAGCCGTGGGCGGCTGGCAGCAGGCCCGCGTCGACCGGGTCACCGAGCTGATGGGCCGCCCGGAATTCGCGGGCGCCTGGTGCCCGAACCAGTACCACAACCCCGACAACGCGACCGCGTACGAGCCCCTAGCAGCCGAACTCGTCCGGCAGATCGGGCAGTTCGACGTGCTCGTGTGCGCCGTCGGAACCGGTGGGCACTCGGCCGGGATCGCGCGGGCACTGCGCGCCGAGGCCCTGCCGGGGCTCGAACTCGTCGGCGTGGACAGCGTCGCCTCGACCATCTTCGGGCTCGCCGCCGGGCCCCGGCTCATGCGCGGGCTCGGCTCGTCGATCCACCCGCGCAACGTCGACCACGCCGCGTTCGACGAGGTCCACTGGGTGGGGCCCGCCGAAGCGGTGCGCACCGCGCGGCGGCTCGCGGAGCGGCAGTTCGCCACCGGCGGCTGGAGCGTGGGCGCGGTCGCGCTCGTCTCGGCGTGGCTCGCCCGCACGAGGCCGCGCGGGACGCGGATCGCGGCGGTGTTCCCCGACGGGCCGCAGCGGTACTTCGACACGGTGTTCAACGACGAGTACTGCGGTACGCACGGGCTGCTCGGGCGGCCCGGCGCGATCCCCGACGAGCCCCGGGAGGTGTCCGGGCCCGGCGACGGGGTCGTGGAGTGGAGCAGGTGGCGGGCCGGGCGGTGCGGTGCCGCGGGGCGGCGGGAGGTGGTGGGCGCGGTCCTCGGACGGCCCGCGCCCGCCACCACGCCCGCGCCCGCCACCACGCCCGTGGGCGCTGCTTCTGCCCAGCCGGTGGGCGCCGCCCCCGTCGAAGGCGGCGTCCAGTGACCGGCGTCTGGGCTCGCGCGCGGGCCTTCGAACCCGCCGTGCAGCTCCTCTTCGTCAACCAGTTCAGCATCAACCTCGGCTTCTACATGCTGATGCCGTATCTCGCGGCCCACCTCTCCGGTGAACTCGGGCTCGCCGCCTGGGCGGTGGGCCTGGTGCTCGGCGTGCGGAACCTCTCCCAGCAGGGAATGTTCCTGGTCGGCGGCGCGCTCGCCGACCGGCTCGGGTACAAGCCGATGATCGTGGCCGGCTGTGCCCTGCGCACGGGCGGCTTCGCCGCGCTGGCCTTCGCGCAGACGCTGCCGGTGCTCATCGCGGCGTCGGCGGCGACCGGGCTCGCGGGGGCGCTGTTCAATCCTGCGGTACGCGCGTACGTCGCCGTCGAGGCGGGCACGCCGGAGCGCCGCGTGGAGGCGTTCGCGCTGTTCAACGTCTTCTACCAGACCGGCATCCTGGTCGGACCGCTCGTCGGACTCGCCCTGACCGGCGTGGACTTCAAGCTCACCTGCGCGGTGGCGGCGGTGCTCTTCGCCGTCCTCTCGGTGGTGCAGGTGCTGCGGCTGCCGGTGCGGCGGGCCGGCGACGCGGCCGCGGCCGCGGGGGATGCCGGCGGTGCGGGGCGCGGGCAGTGGCGGGCCGTGTTCGGCAACCGGCCGTTCTGGCTGTTCTCGCTCGCCATGACGGGTTCGTACGTCCTGTCGTTCCAGGTGTACCTCGCGCTGCCGCTCGAGGTGGAACGGCTGCTCGGCGGGGGCACGGCGACGACGGCCGCGACCAGCGGGCTGTTCGTGGTGTCGGGAGTCGTCGCGCTCGTCGGGCAGTTGCGGATCACCGACTGGTGCAAACGGACGTGGACGCGTGAGCAGTGCCTGGTCGCGGGGCTCGGCCTGATGGGCGCCGCGTTCCTGCCGCCCGCGCTCGGCGGGCCGGGGTACGCGGGCGTCGCGGCGCTGCTGCTGTGCGCCGCGGCCCTTGCGGCCGCGAACGCGGTGCTCTACCCGTTCGAGATGGACACCGTCGTCTCCCTCGCGCGGGAGCGGTGGGTCGCCACGCACTACGGCCTCTACAACACGGTGTGCGGCATCGGCATCACGCTGGGGAACCTCGCGATGGGCGCGCTGCTCGACGTGGGGGAGAGCCAAGGGCTGCCCGCGGTGCCGTGGCTGGCGTTCGCCGTGCTCGGCGCGGGCTGCGCGGTGGCGCTGCGCTCGCTGGGCAGGTCGGGCCGGCTCGCGGCACCGGTGCCGGCGCTCGGGGGTGGGGTGGGGTGATGTACGCGGCCACCTGACCGTTCCCGGTCGGCGCCCCGGCGCGTGGGCGGCGGGCCC
>NZ_AOPZ01000295.1 GCF_000414115.1 Streptomyces aurantiacus JA 4570 | reverse complement strand
CGGTGGCTGAAGGTGTCCCATGCCTTCCACTCGCCGCTGATGGACCCGGTCCTGGACGAGTTCCGACGGGTGGCGGAGAGCCTCAGGTACGACGA
Organism: Streptomyces aurantiacus JA 4570; assembly: GCF_000414115.1. GTDB lineage: Bacteria > Actinomycetota > Actinomycetes > Streptomycetales > Streptomycetaceae > Streptomyces > Streptomyces aurantiacus_A. The sequence goes on along the minus strand of NZ_AOPZ01000295.1, from coordinate 430 downwards.
CCCGGTGCTGGCTGTCGTGTCGAACCTGACCGGTCAGCCGGCCACCGCCGAGGAGCTGAAGGACCCCGGCTACTGGGTCCGCCACGTGCGCGAGGCCGTCCGATTCCACGAGGGCCTGACCACCTTCACCGCGCAGGGTGTGTCGACGCTCCTGGAACTGGGTCCGGACTCCGTCCTGACAGCCATGGCCCACGACACGATCACCGACCCGGCCGCGCAGGCGGGCCTGGTCGCCGCCCTGCGTGGACCTGCCCACCTACGCCTTCCAGCGGAGCCGCTACTGGCCGCGTGCGGCCGCCGGTGCCGCCGGTGCGGTGGGCGACATGTCGGCCACGGGCCTTGCCTCCGCCGAACACCCGTTGCTGGGGGCGGCCGTGCCGCTCGCGGACGCGGACGGGTACCTGTTCACGGGCCGTCTGTCGGTGGCCAC
>NZ_AOPZ01000294.1 GCF_000414115.1 Streptomyces aurantiacus JA 4570 | reverse complement strand
GTGGCCACCGACAGACGGCCGGTCAGGAGGTGGCCGCCCGTGTCCACCAGCGGCACGGCCGCGCCCAGCAACGGATGCCCGGCCGCCACGAGCCCCGTCGCCGACACGTCACCTGCGGCGCCCGGGCCCGCCTGCGGCCAGTAGCGCCGCTTCTGGAAGGCGTAGGTGGGCAGGTCCACGGAGGGCGGTCAGGAACGTGTCCGGCTCGGGGCGGTCCTTGCGCACGGCGGCGATCAAGCCGGACTGCGCGGCCGGGTCGGTCACGGTGTCATGCGCCATCGCCGTCAGGACGGAATCCGGACCGAGCTCCAGCAGCGTTGTCGCGCCGAAGCCGGTGAGCGCGCCGAGACCGTCGTGGAAGCGGACCGCCTCACGAACGTGCCGCACCCAGTACTCCGGGTCCTGGAGCTGGCCGGGCTCGGCCAGCTCACCGGTCACGTTGGAGACCACCGGCAGCACCGGCTCCTGATGCGTCAGACTCTCGGCAACCTTGCGGAAGTCGTCCAGGATCGGATCCATCAGCGGCGAGTGGAAGGCGTGGGACACCTTCAGCCACCGCACCTTGCGGCCCTCGGCGCGCAGCGTCTCCTCCAGGCCCTCCAGAATCTCGCGGTCGCCGGAGAGCACCACCTGCGAGGGCCCGTTCACCGCCGCGACCCCGGCGCGGTCTTCCACGCCCTCCAGCAGCGGCAGAATGTCGGCTTCGGCCGCCTGCACGGCGAGCATCGCGCCACCCTCGGGCAGCGACTGCAT
>NZ_AOPZ01000293.1 GCF_000414115.1 Streptomyces aurantiacus JA 4570 | reverse complement strand
CGCCGCGCTCGCGGGCGGCGCGGGCGGTGAGGCGGTCGGCCTCGTCGCGCAGCTCGGCGGCGCGGCGCTGGGCGCGCTCCAGCTCCTTGGTGAGGTCGCGGACCTCACGCTCGGCCTGGGTGGCCGCGTTGCCCGCGGACTCGGCCTGGACCTCGGTCATCGAACGGGCGCCGGTGATCTCGGCGACCTCCGGGTCGAACGCGCCGCCGCCGCCCACGATGTGGCGCGAGGCGTCGACGCCCGCGTCCTCCATGAGGCGGAAGATCTGGCGGCGCTGGTGCGGCAGGGAGAGGGAGACGACGGTGCCGCTGCGGCCGGCGCGGGCGGTACGGCCCGAGCGGTGCAGGTAGTCCTTGTGGTCGCCCGCCGGGTCCACGTTCAGGACCAGGTCGATGCCGTCGACGTGGATGCCGCGGGCGGCGACGTCGGTGGCGACCAGGGCGTTGACGTAGCCCTCCTTGAAGTCCGCGAGGACGCGCGTACGGGCGCCCTGCGTCATGCCGCCGTGCAGCGCGTCGGCCTTCACACCGGAGTCGCGGAGCTGCTCGGCGATGCGGTCGGCGCCCAGCTGGGTGCGTACGAAGATGATGGTGCGGCCCTTGCGGGAGGCGATCGCGGCGGTGACCGGCGCCTTGTCGCGGGGCTTCACGATCAGGATGTGGTGCGTCATGGTCGTGACGTTGCCCTGGGCGCTGTCGACCTCGTGCGTCACCGGGTTGTTCAGGTAGCGCTTGACCAGCGTGGAGATCTCGTTCTCCATCGTGGCGGAGAACAGCATGCGCTGGCCGCCGGCCGGGACCTGGTCGAGCAGCTCGGTGACCTCGGGCAGGAAGCCCAGGTCGGACATCTGGTCGGCCTCGTCGAGGATCGCGACCTGGACGTTCTCCAGGGAGCAGGCGCCGCGGTTGATGATGTCGCGCAGCCGGCCCGGGGTGGCGACGAGGATGTCGACGCCGCGCTCGAGGGCGTAGATCTGGTTGCCCATCGACGTACCGCCGCAGACGACCTTCATCTTCAGGCCGAGCACGTCGCCGTACGGCTGCAGGGCGTCCGCGACCTGCATGGCGAGCTCACGGGTCGGGGTGAGGATGACGCCGCGGGGCTTCTTCTTGTCCGTGTGACCGCCGGCCAGGGTGGCGAGCAGCGGCAGGCCGAAGGAGAGGGTCTTGCCGGAGCCGGTGCGGCCGCGGCCCAGGATGTCCTTGCCGGCCAGGGCGTCCGGGATGGTCGCGGCCTGGATCGGGAAGGGGGTGTGCACGCCGTTGCGCGCGAGCTTGCGGACGACGCCGTCGGGGAGACCGAGGTCGGCGAAGGTGAGGCCGCCCTCTTCCTCGGAGTCGTCGGAGGCGTCGGCAGCGACGGCGCCGTCTTCGGAGGCGTCCGAGGCGGGGGCCTCGGCGGCCTGCTCGGTCGGGTCGGCGGCCTCGGCGGCCGGGGTCTCGTCGGCGGCCGGGTTCTCTGCCGTCTCGGCCTTCTCGGGGGTGACGGCGTCGGCTGCCTGGGTCTCGGTCACGGCCGTGACCTCGACGAGCTCGGTGTTCTCGGTCTCGTCCTGGACCTGGGCAGGCTGAACGTCAAAACTGGAAATGGACATGCGAAATGCGAAACCTTCCGGAGTCTCGGCACGCGCCCACAACTCCGTGATTTCGCAATGGACCGCCTCTATGCGGTCAGCCACGGCAAGGGAGAGTACGCGCCACGCGGCGCTCTCTTTGGCGGCGCCGGGCAAATGGGATCAAACGATCTACCACCATACGCACCCCCCACCCCAATTGGCAAACGCCCACCATAACGGGGCTATGTCCCCCCGCCTGACCAGCCCCAACCCCCCTCCGAACCCCTTCCCGACCTACGCCCCACCCCCCTTACGCGGGCCCCGCCTGTGGCGAAGGCTCCCCGCGTCCCGCGGGCTCCCCCACCCCGCCGTGCGCGGACGACGACGGCTCGGGCGAGGACGGCTCGGGCGGTGTGGGGGTCGGGGTCGCGGAGGTCGGGTCCGGCGAGGGCGTGCTGCGGGTCGGCCGGGGCCCGGGGCGGGGCCGGGTCGGCGAGGGCCGTCCGCCGTCGCGGGTGGGCGTGACGGTCGTGCCGCCGCCCCCGGCCCCGCCCGCCGAGGGCCTGTCTCCCGGAGCGGCGTCCTTTCCGCGCGCGGCGGCCGCCTTCTTTCCGCCCTTGCCGCTGCCCTTCCGGTCGTCCTTGCCGCCCTTGCCGTCCTTGTCGTCGTCGCCCCGGCGGCCGTCCTCCCGCCGCTCTCCGCGGGCACCGCCGGGCGTGACACTTCCCCCGTCCGGGGCGGCGGCCCCGCTCCGGTCACCGGCGGACCGCGCGGGGGCGGGCGCGCCGCTCCCGTCGTCGCCGATGCTCATACAGCCCGCGGTCGCCGCGACGGCCACCACGGCCGCGGCCCACCGGACGGAAACGTACAACTGGCGCACGGCCGAGCACCTCCGAAGGCGCTGGGGGAAGGGACGCCCTGCCCAACTCCCGCGCCCCGCAAGAGGACACGGACCGACCGCGCGCCGCCGACGGTCAGCCGTACCCCAACGCGTGCAGCCGTTCGTCGTCGATCCCGAAGTGATGCGCCACCTCGTGCACCACGGTGATCTCGGTCTCGGCGACGACGTCCTCGCGCGACTCGCACATCCGCAGCGTGGGCCCCCGGTAGATGGTGATGCGATCGGGCAGCACCCCCGCGTACCACTCACCGCGATCGGTGAGCGGAGTCCCCTCGTAGAGGCCGAGCAGCTCGGGATCGTCGCGCGGCGGCTCGTCCTCGACGAACACCGCCACGTTGTCCATGAGCCGCGTCAGCTCGGGAGGAATCCGGTCGAGCGCCTCGGCCACCAGTTCCTCGAACTCCTCACGCGTCATCTCCAGCACAAGCCCATTGTCGACCACACCCCGCGCTCACCACCTCCCCGCGCGGGCATAGCCACGGCCACACATGGGCATACGGGCCCAATGGGGCGCGACGTGACGGTCGTTCTGCGGAACCTGCGCGGTCTGCGCGGCGCGCCAGCCGCTCTCGTACGCCGCTACCGCGCAGGTCACCCGCCCCCGACCACGGACCTCACCAGCGCCCCGCACCCGTTCGGCCGCGCGGTGGGACTGGTGGCGGTGGTCATCCTGGGGGCCTGGCTCGGCCTGCTGATCGTGGGCAGCGTACGTACGCCGGTGGGGCCCATGGACACGCGCATGCAGCTGCGCCCCTCCCTCACGGGGGGCACGAAGATCGACGTGTCGCCGCTCGGTGCCCTGGAGCTGAACTCGCACGTGGCGCCGATCCGCCTGGACGTGGAGGTGGACCGCCTGGACCCGGTGCGCTCGGAGGCGCTCGTCGACCATCCGGAGCGGATCTCGGGCATGCAGGAGGAGGTGGCGGAGGACGTCGTCGTCGGCACGCTCGACCTGGCGGTACGTTCCTGCGCCGCCGTGGTCGCGGGGGCGACGGCACTCGGCCTCGCCGTCTACCGCCGCCCGCGCCGGGCCCTGGCGGCGGGCGGTCTGGCCCTCGCCCTCCTGGCGGCGTCCGGCACGGCGGCGTACGCGACCTGGAACCCCAAGTCGGTCCTGGAACCGAAGTTCTCCGGGCTGCTCAGCAGCGCCCCGTCCGTCGTCGGCAACGCCCGCAACATCGTCAGCGAATTCGACGTCTACCAGCGGGAGTTGGCCCGCCTGGTCACCAATGTGACGAAGCTCTACGACGTCACGTCCACCCTCCCCGCCTACGAGCCGGACCCGTCCACCATCCGGCTCCTGCACGTCTCGGACATCCACCTCAACCCGGCGAGCTGGAAGATCATCGCTTCCCTCGTGGAGCAGTACGAGATCGACGTGATCGTCGACTCCGGGGACACGATGGACCACGGCACCGCGGCCGAGAACGCCTTCCTGGACCCGATCGAGGACCTGGGGGCGCCGTACGTATGGGTGCGCGGCAACCACGACTCGACAGCGACGCAGCGCTATCTCAAGAAGCTCAAGAACACCCACGTGCTCGACGACAGCAAGCCGGTCGACGTCGCGGGCCTGCGCTTCGCCGGCATCGGGGACCCCCAGTTCACGCCGGACCGCTCGGTGAAGCAGGAGGGCAACCCGGTCGAGGAGATGGCGGGCCTCATCCTCGCCGCGTCGCTGCGCGAGCAGGCCGCCAAGGGGACGCCGGTCGACATCGCGGTCGCGCACAACCCCACGGCCGCGCGGCAGACGGACGGCACGGTGCCCCTCGTCCTCGCGGGCCACGTGCACCACCAGGAAATGGAGGTCATGGACAAGGGCACGCGGCTGCGCATCGAGGGCTCGACGGGCGGCAGCGGGCTGCGCGCGGTCGAGGGCGAGCACCCCGACCCGGTCGAGACCTCGGTCCTCTACCTGGACCGTGCGACCAAGCGGCTGCAAGCCTGGGACGAGATCAAACTGGGCGGGCTCGGCCTGACGAAGGCGGAGGTCAGCCGCCATCTCCCCAAGGAGAACCAGCCCGGCGCCGACCCCTCCACGCCCCCACCGCCCCCGGCCTCGTCCCGGCCTTCCGGGGAGCGCGCCCCGAGCCCCCGATAACCGTTTTGGCGATCCCTCCTCCCATCCCATATGCTTCTCACGTCCCCGACGCGCTGCAAAGCGCCCACGGCGGGCCTCTTAGCCCTCATCGTCTAGTGGCCCAGGACGCCGCCCTTTCAAGGCGGTAGCACGGGTTCGAATCCCGTTGGGGGCACGCAACACCTGTGCGAGACTTGTGCTCGCACAAAGCTTGGTCCTGTGGAGCAGTTTGGAGTGCTCGCCACCCTGTCAAGGTGGAGGCCGCGGGTTCAAATCCCGTCAGGACCGCTTGCGATTTCCGCTCGCGGGGTCGCGTGGCTGGGTAGCTCAGTTGGTACGAGCGATCGCCTGAAAAGCGATAGGTCGCCGGTTCGATCCCGGCCCCAGCCACTTCCCCGAAGGCCCCGTCCACCTGGACGGGGCCTTCGCCGTGTGCCCCCCGGGCCGGGGCCGAAGCGTGCCCCTCCCCCCTGAGCTCCACCTCTCCCCCCACATACCGGCACCGTCGGCCTGGGCTGCCTTTAAGGGTCGGGAGCCGCCCTGCGGCACGACTGCCCACAGTGGGGAGCGGCAACAGCCCCCAGGCAGCAGGAACGTCGCGTCCCGCCGGGGCGCGGCCGAAGGGGCCGCGACCCCCACCGGCCGGTAGCCGCCAAACCGGCCGGAGGGGACGTGGCGGTATGTCCGCGCGCAGCTCGGGTGCGCACGCCGTCCGTGGGCGCAATGCATCCGGCGCCCCAGGCGCGAGCACGGACATACCGGCGCGGCCCCGCCCCACAACCGGGCAGAAGGCGAGCCACCCACCGGAGGGGAAGCCGAACGCCTAAGAGGAGGAGACGTCGACCTCGGCGTCCACCGCAGCCGCAGCCGCAGACCGGCGGCGCAGCAGGAACACCACGCCCGCCACCACCACGACCCCCACCAACAGCACCCAGTCCGGCACCGAGTCCCCGACCCGCCCCGCCCACTCCTGCACGGCGAACGAGTCGTCCACGTTCAACAGCCCAGGCAGCGCCGCAGCCCCGTCGTACGCCAGGAAGAGCGCCCCAAGCAGCACAAAGAAGAGCCCGGACAGCACCGACGTCGTATGCAGCTCAAAGCGCCCCACCCGGAACACCCGCCCCCGCAGCCACCGCCGCCGCCCCAACTCGAACCGCTCCCACAACACGGCGAGCACGAACAACGGCACAGCCATCCCCAGGGCGTACACGGCCAGCAGCGCACCCCCGTACACCGGACTGCCGCTCACGGCGGCCACCGTCAGCACGCTCCCGAGGATCGGCCCCGCGCAGAACCCGGCCAGCCCGTACACCGCCCCGAGCGCGTACACGGACACCGCCGTAGTGGGCCGGATCCGCCCGGACAGCTCGGCCATGCGCCGCGAGGCGAACCCGAGGCCCACCACCTGCGCGACACCCAGGGCGATGATCAGCCACCCGGCCCAGAAGACGAGCTGCTCCCGGTGCCCGAAGAAGAACCGCCCGGCCACGGACCCGGCGGCCCCCAGCGGCACCAGCGTCGTGGCGAGCCCGGCGTAGAAGATCCCGGTACGGGCGAGCAGCCGAGAAGTCGAGTCGATGGAGTAGGCGAAGAAGGCGGGCAGCAGAAGCGCACTACAAGGACTGACAAGAGCAAGCAGCCCCGCGAGAAAGGCGGCGAAGTACCCAACATCGGCACTCACTTCTTGGCACCCTTCCCCGCAGCACCCTTCGCCGCCTCGATGGCCTGCTCGAACACGGCATCAGGCTGCGCCCCCGCAATGGGCTGCCCGTTGATCACGAACGACGGCGTGGACGTGGCACCGAGCTTGTACCCCTCGTCCTGGTCCCTCTTCACGGCGGCCTTCGCGGCGTCACTGCCCGCGTCGTCCATGAACCGCCCGACGTCCCCGACCCCGGCCTCGCGCGCGAGCTCCTTCAGGCGCCCGTCGCCGAACCCCTTCTCCTTGGCGCCGTCCGCGTACGCGGCCTCGTGGAACTGCCAGAACCGACCCTGCTTCCCGGCGGCCCAGGCACCACGAGCGGCCCGCTCGGAGTCCTCGCCGAAGATGGGGAAGTTCCGCCACTCGATGCGGAGCGTCCCGTCCTCGACGTACTTCTTCACCAGCTCCGGCTCGGTGTCGCGCGCGAACTTCCCGCAGAACCCGCACTTGAAGTCGGCGTACTCGATCATGACGACGGGGGCGTCCGCCTTGCCCTGGGCGAGCGGGTCCTTGGCGTCGCGCCGGGCGAGCGCCTCCAGCTCGGGGTAGACGCCCGCTCGCGGGGCGGCGGAGGAGGAGTCGCCGCCCCCGGCGCCGGAGCCCTTCTCGGCACGGGCGACGGACGGCTCCTCGGGCTTGGTGGCGGTGTACGAGGCGACGCCGAGCAGCGTGGCGGCGACGGCCACACCGGCGACGACGGCGACGTTCTTCTTCTTGCTCGCGGACTTCTTGCTCGCGGACTTCTTGCTCGCGGACGTCTTGCTCGCGGACTTGTTCTCGCTCGCGGACATGCTGATGCACTTCTCCTGTTGCGTACGTATGTGTAGGGACCCCTGGGACAGGGGCCCCTACACGCGCAGAACGGAGAGATCTATCGGCGAGGGCGGCACAAGGGCGGGCGGCGCGCGCCCGGGCGAGAGGGTGAGGACGGCCTGGTCGGCGATCCAGGAGCAGCCGGAAGCGGCGCGGGTGTCATACAGCGCGGGCAACAACTCGTACGAGGTGGGAACCCGCGGCGGCGCGGCGGGCCGCTGCACGTCATCGCCCCGATCGCCCTTGCCACAGCCGGGCACACCCGGCCCGTCGTCGGCCTGGACGAAGACGCCGGCCTCGGATGCCCCTGGGGCCACGGCCCCGGCGACCTGCGCCTGGGCGGACCCGGCGAACTGAACCCCGGCCGACCCGACCCCCCGCGCCCCGGCGGAGCCACACAGCACACCGACCCCGAGCACGACGACCAGCACCCCCACCAGGGAGCACCACGCAAGCCGCGCACGGGACCACATGCCCGGAATCGTACGTGCTTCCCCACGCCCCACGGGAAATCGGTTGGCCGTTCCCGAGCGCCGGGTGAGATCCTGGACCGCGTATGTCTACGCAGCCCGCCCTCACCCTCGACGCCCTCGCCCCCCGCCTGACGGAGCTCTCGCTGCGCGATGAGCACCGCATCGGCAGGCGGCTCGAAGGCGCGCGCCGGATCCGCAAGCCCGAGGCCCGCGCCGCCGTCCTCGCGGAGATCGCGGAGGACGTGGAGAAGGCGGCGGCCAGGATGGCGGGCCGCGCTTCGGGCGTGCCCGCGATCACGTATCCCGAGCAGCTCCCGGTCAGCCAGAAGAAGGACGACATCCTGGAGGCGATCCGCGACCACCAGGTCGTGATCGTCGCGGGGGAAACGGGATCCGGGAAAACGACCCAGATCCCGAAGATCTGTCTCGAACTGGGCCGAGGCGTGCGCGGCCTGATCGGCCACACCCAGCCCCGCCGGATCGCGGCCCGCACGGTCGCCGAGCGCGTGGCCGAGGAGATGAACACGCCGCTGGGCGAGGCGGTCGGCTGGAAGGTCCGCTTCACCAACCAGGTGAACCCGAACAGCACCTACGTGAAGCTGATGACGGACGGCATCCTGCTGGCCGAGATCCAGACGGACCGCGAGCTGCGCGCGTACGACACGATCATCATCGACGAGGCCCACGAGCGCAGCCTCAACATCGACTTCCTGCTGGGCTATCTCGCGCAGCTGCTCCCCAAGCGCCCGGACCTGAAGGTCGTGATCACCTCCGCGACCATCGACCCGGAGCGTTTCTCGCGCCACTTCGGGGACGCCCCGATCGTCGAGGTCAGCGGACGCACGTATCCCGTGGAGGTCCGTTATCGCCCGCTCCTCGAAGAGGAGGGCGACGACCCGGACCGCGACCAGATCACCGCGATCACGGACGCCGTCGAGGAGCTCCAGGCGGAGGGCAAGGGCGACATCCTGGTCTTCCTCTCCGGCGAGCGCGAGATCCGGGACACGGCGGACGCGCTGAACAAGAAGAACTACAAGTTCACGGAAGTCCTCCCCCTCTACGCCCGCCTCTCGCACGCCGAGCAGCACCGCGTCTTCCAGCAGCACACGGGCCGAAGAATCGTCCTGGCGACCAACGTCGCCGAGACGTCCCTGACCGTCCCGGGCATCAAGTACGTCATCGACCCGGGCACGGCCCGCATCTCGCGCTACAGCCACCGCACCAAGGTGCAGCGCCTGCCCATCGAGGCGATCTCGCAGGCCAGCGCCAACCAGCGCAAGGGCCGCTGCGGCCGTACGTCGGACGGCATCTGCATCCGGCTGTACTCCGAGGACGACTTCCTCGCCCGCCCGGAGTTCACGGACGCCGAGATCCTGCGTACGAACCTCGCGTCCGTCATCCTCCAGATGACCGCGGCCGGCCTCGGGGACATCGAGAAGTTCCCGTTCATCGACCCGCCGGACCACCGGAACATCCGGGACGGCGTCCAACTCCTCCAGGAACTGGGCGCGCTCGACCCCACGCAGAAGGACCCGAAGAAGCGCCTCACCCAGCAGGGCCGCAAGCTCGCCCAGCTCCCCGTCGACCCGCGCCTGGCCCGCATGGTCCTGGAGGCCGACAAGAACGGCTGCGTACGCGAGGTCATGGTGATCGCCGCCGCGCTGTCCATCCAGGACCCGCGCGAGCGCCCCGCCGACAAGCAGACGCAGGCCGACCAGCAGCACGCCCGCTTCAAGGACGAGACGTCCGACTTCCTCGCGTATCTGAACCTGTGGCGGTACGTGCGCGAGCAGCAGAAGGAACTCGGCTCCTCCGCCTTCCGCCGCATGTGCAAACGGGAGTATCTGAACTTCCTGCGCATCCGCGAGTGGCAGGACATCTACACGCAGCTGCGTACGGTCGCCAAGCAGATGGACATCCACCTCAACGAGGACGACGCCGCCGAGCAGCACGTGCACGTCTCACTCCTCGCCGGACTGCTCTCGCACGTGGGCATGAAGGACGTGAAGGACGGCGCGAAGAACGAGTATCTGGGCGCCCGCAGCGCCAAGTTCGCCGTCTTCCCGGGCTCCGCCCTCTTCAAGAAGCCGCCGCGCTTCATCATGTCGGCCGAGCTGGTCGAGACGTCCCGGCTGTGGGCCCGCGTCAACGCGAAGATCGAACCGGAGTGGGTCGAGCCGCTGGCCCAGCACCTGCTCAAGCGCACGTACAGCGAGCCGCACTGGGAGAAGGACCAGGCGGCCGTCATGGCGTACGAGAAGGTGACGCTGTACGGCGTCCCGATCATCAGCGACCGCAAGGTGAACTACGGCCGCATCGACCCCGAGACGAGCCGCGACCTTTTCATTCGCAACGCACTCGTCGAGGGCGACTGGCGCACCCACCACAAGTTCTTCGCCGACAACCGCAAGCTGCTCACCGAGGTCGAGGAGCTGGAGCACCGCGCCCGGCGGCGCGACATCCTCGTGGACGACGAGACACTGTTCGACTTCTACGACCAGCGGGTGCCCGAGGACGTCGTGTCCGGCGCGCACTTCGACTCCTGGTGGAAGAAGAAGCGCCATGAGGAGCCGGAGCTGCTCGACTTCGAGCGGTCGATGCTCATCAACGAGCGCGCGGGCGACGTGTCGAAGGACGACTATCCGGACACGTGGCGTCAGGGGCCGCTGAAGTTCAGGGTGACGTACCAGTTCGAGCCGGGCGCGGACGCGGACGGCGTGACCGTCCACATCCCGCTCCAGGTGCTCAACCAGGTGTCGTCCGACGGCTTCGACTGGCAGATCCCGGGCCTGCGCGAGGAGGTCGTGACCGAGCTGATCCGCTCCCTGCCGAAGCCGATCCGCCGCCACTACGTCCCGGCGCCCAACTACGCCAAGGAGTTCCTGAAGCGGGCCACGCCCCTCCAGGAACCGCTGCACGTCACCCTGGGGCGCGAGCTGCAGAAGATGGTCGGCGTGCCGGTGCACGGCGACGACTTCGACCTGACGCGCGTACCCGACCACCTGAAGATCACCTTCCGGGTCACCGACGAGCGGCGCCGCAAGCTGGCCGAGGACAAGGACCTGGAGGCGCTGAAGCTCCAGCTCAAGCCGAAGGCCCGCAAGGCCCTGTCGCAGGCGGCCGCGGCGACGGCGGAGCGCTCCGGCGGCGAGTCCGTGGAACGGTCCGGCCTCACGGACTGGACGATCGGCGCCCTCTCGCGCGTCTTCGAGACCAGGCGCGCGGGCCAGCCCGTGAAGGCGTACCCGGCCCTGGTCGACGACGGCGACACCGTCTCCGTACGCCTCTTCGACACCGAGGCGGAGCAGACGCGGGCGATGTGGCGCGGCACCCGCCGCCTGATCCTGCGCAACATCCCGGTGAACCCGGCGAAGTTCGCCCAGGACAAGCTCACCAACCAGCAGAAGCTCGCCCTGTCCGCGAACCCGCACGGCTCCATGCAAGCCCTCTTCGACGACTGCGCCACGGCCGCGGCGGACAAGCTCATCGGGGACTTCGGCGGGCCCGCGTGGGACGAGGAGTCGTACCGCAAGCTGTACGAGAAGGTGCGCGCGGAGATCGTCGACACGACCGTGCACGCGGTCGCCCAGGTCCAGCAGGTCCTCGCCGCCTGGCAAGCCTGCGAGCGCCGCCTGAAGTCCACGAAGAGCCCGGCGCTGCTGCCGAACCTCACGGACGTCCGCGGGCAGCTCGACGCCCTGATCAAGCCCGGCTTCGTCACGGACACGGGGATACGCCGGCTGCCCGACCTGATGCGCTACATGGTCGCCGCCGACCGCCGGCTCCAGCAGATGCCGACGAACGTCCAGCGGGACACCACGCGCATGGAGAAGGTCCGCGAGATGCGCGACGAGTACGCGTGGCTGCTCGAACAGCTGCCGCAGGGGCGGCCCGTACCGCGCGAGGTCCTGGACATCCGCTGGATGATCGAGGAGCTCCGCGTCAGCTACTTCGCGCACGCGCTCGGAACGGCGTACCCCGTCTCCGACAAACGCATCGTGAAGGCCATCGACGCCGCCGCCCCCTAGCCGTACGCCCGTGACGGACCGCTCACACAGAGCGAGTTCGACCCGGGGGTCGAGCTGCTGTAGAGTCTCTTCTCGCAGCCCAGGGCAACAATCAGAGCTGCGAAACCTGGTCCTGTGGAGCAGTTTGGAGTGCTCGCCACCCTGTCAAGGTGGAGGCCGCGGGTTCAAATCCCGTCAGGACCGCAGTGAAGTCAGGACCGCAGTGAAGTCAGCGGGCCGCATCCGACAAGGATGCGGCCCGCTTTCGCGTTGGGCACGCGACCACACCCCGTCGCCGCCGGCGCCCGCATGCCCCTGCCACGCACCGGGGTTGACGGAGTCACATTCCGCCGGTACCCCGGATAAGGGAGCGAGCCGCCCGCTCCCGAGGAGGTGGCGCATGCCCGCATACCCCGCATCCGCCCGGCACGAGACACGGGCCCTGCTGCGCGCCCACCTCGCGGCGGCCACCAGCTACCGCCATCTGACCCGGCACTGCCCCATCTGCCACCGGCTCCTGCGCCTCGCCATGGAGCCCTCCGGCGAGGCCCGTGAGCCCACAGAGGCCACCGAGGCCCCAGAAGCCGCCCCAGAGCAATGCGAGGACGAAAGCCCTCCCAAGGCATGACCAAAGCCGAGGCGCCGCACGCCCGCCGAGTGGGAAGCTGAAAGGTGAGCGGGAGTGTTCTCCCGATACCGGCGCGCTTCGCCTCCTCTAGCGCACGGGCATCGAGGGCAACAAGCCACGGTTCGTGTGACGGTAGTCACCGAATGAGTTTTGGAAACCCCGGAACTTACACCTGCCCTACAACAGGTCAATCTAATATGTGCAATTGCACCACCTGACGCGCCGCCTTGACGACGCGCCTCCCGGCCCCTCAGGGCCCGCCGGACAGGCTCCCCCAGGGATCAACAGGACGGCCCACAGAGGCCCCCAACAGCGCGCACCGGCGTGCGCCGGGCCGGTCCGGAGCACGGACGCGACGACCCCCTCCGGGCGCGGGCACAAAAAAATCGCGCTGGACCCGGCGGAGTCCAGCGCGATCAACGACGCACCCAAGTGGCACAGGCGTGGGGCCCGTTGGGGCGGGTCCCGTGTCGTGTGTAGCTATATGTCGGACGTTACGGCCAGGTTGGGGGACCCGGCAGCGGTGGTGCTCATCGTCCGATGTGTACTGCTTACTGCTGCTTAGTGCACAAACGCCGTGCTCAGGCCTCGCTGCGCTGCTGCGGGATGCCCGCCAGCAGAGCGCGGACCTCAGCCTCGCGGTAACGGCGGTGTCCGCCGAGCGTGCGAATCGACGTGAGCTTGCCAGCCTTGGCCCAGCGCGTGACCGTCTTGGGGTCGACGCGGAACATCGTGGCGACCTCAGCCGGGGTCAGCAGCGGCTCGGCATCAGGGGTGCGAGCGGTCATGAGCGGCCTCCTCGGGAGAACCGAACCTTCTCGGTTCATTCCTCTAAATTCTGCACCTTGACCCGCGTTGCCCGAAATGGCGGACGCGAGTCGAGTCGGTTATAGGACGAACGGCTTGTCCTCGGCACTACAACTACACCATCCGTCCAGCCGCGTCGGCCAAACCGATGGAATTGCCCTCCCAGGTGTCCATCAGCGACGGAAGCCGATGGACCATGCCATAGCGGACAGTCACGCCACAGTGACGATCAGTCACAGAGCGATCAGGAGTCAACAGACCCCCCATAGCGTGCAATGCCGAGCATTCCGCCCATAGTTGGATGGAAGGAGCCCTGTCCGGACTCCTTGTCCTATTTTGGCACGAGGAAGGCCGATCGGCGCAAGGGTCAGTTAAGTGCGGTCCATCACGCTTGAGGCAAAGGCCCGGATCGGGACCTACGTCCCGGCAACGGGACATCGACGCAAGGGCGCACCGGAGCGTTGCGCCGTCAGTTCGAGAACTGGCGCTCCCTGACCGCGCGCCAACGCTCCACGAGCCTCGCATACGCCTCGCCGGCCCCCGCCCCGTCGCCGGCCCGCAGCGCGGCGATCCCCGCGGCCACGTCCGCCGCCGAGTGGTCCTCGTCGAGCAGTTCCTCCGGCAGCGCGTGCACCAGGCCGCCGTAGTCCAGCTCCACCAGCGAGCGCGGGTGGAACTCCTCCAGCCACCGGCCGACGTCCACCAGGCCGTCGATGAGCGGCCCCTCGTCCATCGCGTCCCGCAGGGCCTTCAGGCCGCGCGCCACCCGGCGCCGCGCCTGCACCATCGGCGTGCGGTACCGCAGCACCGGCGCCCCGGCCCCGGACGGCTCCTCCGCGCCCGCGCCGGCGACGCCCTCGGCCCCATCGGCCTCGTCGCCCCCGTCGCTCTGGTAGGCCCGCTCGAAGCACCGCTCCTCGTCGGACACCAGCACGAACCAGTTCAGCGGCACGTGCCAGGTCGCGGTGCGGATCCACGGGCGGGCGTCGGGGTTGCGGGCCAGCCACTGCTCGTAGTCCGCGGCGGCCTGGCGGCGCACCACCGGCGGCAGCACCGCGTCCAGGACCGGCGTCGGGAGCTGCCCGGCGAGCTCGCCCAGGGCCTGCCAGCCGCGCAGCCGGGTGCGCCAGGGGCAGACGCACACCACGCCGTCCGTCTCCAGGACGAACGCGTCGCTGCTCTCGTGCACCGGCACCGGAACGGGCGGCGTGGGCACCAAGTCGGCCAGGGAGCGGCGGAGTTCGTCCTGGTACGAGGGGCGGCCGGGGCGCCGGGCATAGCGCGCCCAGTGGCTGCGCTCGGGCTCCGGGAAGGCCGCGAGGGGCTCATACACACGCAAGTACGACGCGTACGGGACGATCACCGAGGACACCTTGGGCACGGCTCCTCCCCTCCCCCGCGTACCGGCTGGAAAACACTGCAAATCGTGCCATGGCCGAACAGTGCCGTACTCCGTCCTGCGACCCCGGTGCGTCCCCGCCAGGCGGGACATTGGGTACCCCCCGCCGCACCCCGACATAGTGATGCCGAACGTGTGCGGCGCCCGGGTCCCCTCAGGCTCTACTCTCAGGCTCTACCCTCATGGCAAACGGGGGCCCGCCACCCGCACGGGAACCCGCCCAACCGCCGCTACGCAACCGGGAGTCACCACCGTGACCGATGTAACCGACGGCGTCCTGCACACCCTCTTCCACTCGGATCAGGGGGGCCACGAGCAGGTCGTGCTCTGCCAGGACCGCGCCAGCGGACTCAAGGCCGTCATCGCCATCCACTCCACCGCCCTGGGCCCCGCCCTCGGCGGCACGCGCTTCTACTCCTACGCCACCGAGGAAGAGGCCGTCGCCGACGCGCTGAACCTCGCGCGCGGGATGTCGTACAAGAACGCCATGGCCGGCCTCGACCACGGCGGCGGCAAGGCCGTCATCATCGGCGACCCCGACAAGATCAAGAGCGAGGAGCTGCTCCTCGCCTACGGCCGTGCCGTGGCCTCGCTCGGCGGCCGCTACGTGACGGCCTGCGACGTCGGTACGTACGTCGCCGACATGGACGTCGTCGCGCGCGAGTGCCGCTGGACCACCGGGCGCTCCCCGGAGCACGGCGGCGCCGGCGACTCCTCCGTGCTCACCGCCTTCGGCGTCTTCCAGGGCATGCGGGCCTCCGCCCAGCACCTGTGGGGCGACCCCTCGCTGCGCGGCCGCAAGGTCGGCGTCGCGGGCGTCGGCAAGGTCGGCCACATCCTCGTGGAGCACCTGCTCCAGGACGGCGCCGAGGTCGTGATCACCGATGTGCGCGAGGACTCGCTCCTTCGCATCACCAGCAAGCACCCCGAGGTCACCGCGGTCGCCGACACGGAGACGCTGATCCGCACCGAGGGCCTGGACGTGTACGCGCCGTGCGCGCTCGGCGGCGCCCTCAACGACGACTCCGTGCCGGTGCTCACCGCCAAGGTGGTGTGCGGCGCGGCCAACAACCAGCTCGAGCACCCGGGCGTCGAGAAGGACCTCGCCGACCGCGGCATCCTCTACGCGCCCGACTACGTGGTGAACGCGGGCGGCGTCATCCAGGTCGCCGACGAGCTGCACGGCTTCGACTTCGACCGGTGCAAGGCGAAGGCGTCGAAGATCTTCGACACCACTCTTGCCATATTCGCACGTGCGAAGGCGGATGGGATTCCGCCCGCCGCGGCGGCCGACCGGATCGCCGAGCAGCGCATCGCGGACGCACGCCGCCGCTGACGTTCCGCCGTCGGACACGGGCCCGCCGGCGCCCTCGGGAGACAAGACTCACCCCCGTCGGCGGGTCGTCCGCCAAGAAGAGGTTAAAATCGCGGTTGACCAGCAAGGAAAGGGCACCTTGCCAGTCGTGCGCCTAGGCGCGTCCTGCGGGCGACGTACCGTATGGCCGCAGGAGCAGGTACCGTGGAAGCCCTACGGACCGGTCTCTCCATGGAGAGTCCGTTCTAGATCATGAACGCGTGTCAAGACTCTGGGGCCATGAAGCCCCGATACCGAGGGGGTCGAGCCATGGGGCGCGGCCGGGCCAAGGCCAAGCAGACAAAGGTCGCCCGCCAGCTGAAGTACAACAGCGGCGGGACTGACCTGTCGCGTCTGGCCAACGAGCTGGGCGCTTCGACTTCGCAGCAGCCGCCGAATGGCGAGCCGTTCGAGGACGAGGACGAGGAAGACGACCCGTACGCGCAGTACGCGGATCTGTACAACGACGACGAGGACGAAGAGGACGACCAGTCCGGTCCCTCGGCGCAACGTCGCGGCGCTTGACCTCGCGGCACTCGGGCATCACACAGAGTTCGCAGTTCGCGCCAATCCCGTAGCGACTGCACTTCACCCGGTCCGGGGTGGGAACACCGCCGGACCGGGTTTTGTGCTGTCCGCTCCCGGAGCGGGAGGCGAGGCGCGGCACGGGCCCGGCGCGACTACTTCGCGTACGCGCCCGTGAGCTCGGCGCCCGTCGTGTGCTCGCTGCCGCGGTCGGTGATCTCTCCCGCGACCCAGGCGTCCACGCCGCGGTCGGCGAGGGTCGTGAGGGCCACGTCGACCGAGTCCTGCGGGACCACGGCGATCATGCCGACGCCCATGTTCAGGGTCTTCTCCAGCTCCAGGCGCTCGACCTGTCCGGCGCGGCCGACCAGGTCGAAGACCGGGCCCGGCGTCCACGTGGCACGGTCCACAGTGGCGTGGAGGGTGTCGGGGATCACCCGGGCGAGGTTGGCCGCGAGGCCGCCGCCGGTGATGTGGCTGAAGGCGTGCACCTCGGTGGTGCGGAGCAGCGCCAGGCAGTCCAGGGAGTAGATCTTCGTGGGCTCCAGGAGCTCCTCGCCGAGCGTCCGGCCGAACTCCTCGACCTGCGCGTCGAGGCTCATCCCGGCGCGGTCGAAGAGCACGTGCCGCACCAGCGAATACCCGTTGGAGTGAAGGCCGGACGACGCCATGGCGATGACCGCGTCACCCGTACGGATGCGATCGGCGCCGAGGACGCGGTCGGCCTCGACGGCGCCCGTGCCCGCGCCCGCCACGTCGAAGTCGTCCGGGCCGAGCAGGCCCGGGTGCTCGGCGGTCTCGCCGCCGACGAGCGCGCAGCCCGCGAGGACACAGCCCTCGGCGATGCCCTTCACGATCGCGGCGACGCGCTCCGGGTGGACCTTGCCGACGCAGATGTAGTCGGTCATGAACAGCGGCTCGGCGCCGCACACGACGATGTCGTCCATGACCATGGCGACCAGGTCGTGGCCGATCGTGTCGTACACACCGAGCTGACGGGCGAGGTCGACCTTCGTGCCGACGCCGTCCGTGGCGGAGGCGAGCAGCGGGCGGTCGAAGCGCTTGAGGGCGGAGGCGTCGAAGAGGCCGGCGAAGCCGCCGAGGCCGCCGAGGCCCGCGACCTCGGGGCGCTGCGTCTTCTTCACCCACTCCTTCATCAGCTCTACGGCGCGGTCGCCGGCCTCGATGTCGACGCCGGCGGCTGCGTAACTGGCACCAGTTGTCTCAGACATTGCCTGGGATCTTTCGGGGTTGATGAATGGGCTCAGGGCCGACGGATCGCGTCGGCCGCGGCCGTGGCCGCCGGCCCCGCGGCGAGCTCCGTCTCCAGGAGCTGCTTGCCGAGGAGCTCCGGGTCGGGGAGGTCCATCGGGTACTCGCCGTCGAAGCAGGCGCGGCAGAGGTTCGGCTTGTCGATGGTGGTGGCCTCGATCATGCCGTCGATGGAGATGTACGAGAGCGAGTCGGCGCCCAGCGACGTGCCGATCTCCTCGATGCTCATGCCGTTGGCGATGAGCTCGGCGCGGGTGGCGAAGTCGATGCCGAAGAAGCAGGGCCACTTCACGGGCGGCGAGGAGATCCGGATGTGGACCTCGGCGGCGCCCGCCTCGCGGAGCATCTTCACCAGGGCACGCTGGGTGTTGCCGCGGACGATCGAGTCGTCGACGACCACCAGGCGCTTGCCCTTGATGACTTCCTTGAGGGGGTTCAGCTTCAGGCGGATGCCGAGCTGGCGGATGGTCTGCGAGGGCTGGATGAAGGTCCGGCCGACGTAGGCGTTCTTGACCAGTCCGGCGCCGAAGGGGATGCCGGACGCCTCCGCGTAACCGATCGCGGCGGGCGTGCCCGACTCCGGGGTCGCTATGACCAGGTCGGCCTCGACGGGGGCTTCCTTGGCCAGCTTGCGGCCCATCTCGACCCGCGAGAGGTAGACGTTCCGGCCGGCGATGTCGGTGTCGGGGCGCGCCAGATAGACGTACTCGAAGACACAGCCCTTGGGCTTCGCTTCCGCGAATCGAGACGTTCGCAGGCCGTTCTCGTCGATGGCGATGAACTCGCCCGGCTCGATCTCGCGGACGTAGGCGGCACCGCAGATGTCGAGCGCGGCGCTCTCGGAGGCGACCACCCAGCCGCGCTCCAGGCGGCCGAGGACCAGCGGGCGGATGCCCTGGGGGTCGCGGGCCGCGTACAGCGTGTGCTCGTCCATGAAGACGAGGCTGAAGGCGCCCTGGACCTGGGGAAGCACCGCGGCGGCGGCTTCCTCTATGGTCAGCGGCTTGCCGTCGCTGTCGGTCTGGGCGGCGAGGAGGGCCGTGAGCAGGTCGGTGTCGTTGGTGGCCGCCACGCGTGTGGTGCGGCCCTCCTGCTTGGGGAGGTCGGCGACCATCTCGGCGAGCTGGGCCGTGTTGACGAGGTTGCCGTTGTGGCCGAGGGCGATGGAGCCGTGGGCCGTGGCGCGGAAGGTGGGCTGGGCGTTCTCCCAGACGGAGGCTCCAGTCGTGGAGTAGCGGGCGTGACCGACCGCGATGTGTCCCTGGAGAGAACTGAGCGAGGTCTCGTCGAAGACCTGGGAAACAAGCCCCATGTCCTTGAAGACGAGGATCTGGGAGCCGTTGCTGACCGCGATTCCCGCGGATTCCTGGCCCCGATGCTGGAGGGCGTAGAGCCCGAAGTAAGTGAGCTTTGCGACCTCTTCGCCCGGAGCCCAGACACCGAAGACGCCGCAAGCGTCCTGGGGGCCCTTCTCGCCGGGAAGCAGATCGTGATTGAGTCGACCGTCACCACGTGGCACGCCACCGAGTGTAGGCGAGATCGACCACTGGTCCGAATTGGGGAATGTTCTGGCGGGGGCGCCCTGGGCGGTGGGGGTGCTTTCGTCCCCTTGTCGCCCAGGTGCCGTCACCGTGGGGCACCGTATTGTCGCGCTTCGCGCTCGTCCTCAAACGCCGGACGGGCTGATTTTGCCCCGGTGCTACTTCGGGTGCGGGGCCCTTGCCGTGACTGTGGTGCCGTCGTCTGTGGCCGTCAGGGTCAGGGTGCGGTCGTCCACCTTGTACGTGACCTTGCCGGCGAAGAGCTTCAGCATGGTCTTCTCGGTCTTGCCCTTGGCTCCCGCGCACATCATGCGGGTCGTCCTGGGTGCGCCGAGAGTGATCTCCCCGTCGCGCGGGGTGGCCTTCGCGGTGAAGTCGTTGCAGCCGAGGTTGCCGCGTGCGGTGCCGTCCGCGCCGAAGAGCAGGTCGACCTTGCCCGCGACCTCCTTGGGCAGGGACTGGGCCGTGGCGCGCTCGCCGACGGTGTGCACGGTCCAGCGGGTGCCCTGGAGCGGGGCTGCGGGCTTCGCGGGCGCGGAGGACAGGGCGATCCGGTCGCCCTTGGCGTTGGTGAGCGTCAGGCGGTCGTCGTCGACGCCGGCCTTGAGCTTGCCGTCGAGGGCGCGGGCGAGGCGCTGCTCGAAGTCGAGCGCGTCGCACGCCATGTCGGTGTGCACGCCCGGCTTGAAGTGGACGGTGTCGCCCTTCACGGAGACCTTGGCGCCGTAGCCGTTGCAGCCGAAGTTGCCTCCGGTGCCGCCCTTGCCGCCGAGCCGGACGTAGGCGCCCTCGGGGGCCTGCTGCTTCTTGCCGTCGACGGTGAGGCTGACGACGTTCCAGCGGACACCGGTCAGGTTCGCCTCGGAGCCGCCTTTACCGGGGCCGGCCTTGTCGGAACCGCCGTCGCCGGAGCCGGACTCGGAGCCGCAGGCAGCGAGCAGCCCGGCGGCGGCGAGGACGGTGAGGGTCTGGGTCACACGCTGCTTGTACATGTCATTGTGACGGGGCGGGCCGGGGAGCGGTTCCCTTCCCGGGGCGGGCCGGAGCGGCCGGTTCCCGCCGTCCGCCCCATCGGCGGTCACGACATGATCGGCAGCAGCCCGCCCAGATCGGCCCGTTCGCCGCACGCGCTGACCTGCGCCGCGTCGAGCGCTGCCGCCCATGTCGTACGTCCCGTGGCGAGCCGGATCCAGGTCAGCGGGTCGGTCTCGACGACGTTCGGCGGGGTGCCGCGGGTGTGCCGGGGGCCCTCGACGCACTGGACCACGGCGTACGGCGGAATCCGGACCTCCACCGAGCCGCCGGGTGCCTTCGCCGCGAGCGCGTCGGCGAGCAGCCGGGTGCAGGCGGCCAGGGCCTGGCGGTCGTAGGGCACGT
The DNA here is from genome assembly GCF_000414115.1 of Streptomyces aurantiacus JA 4570. Taxonomy (GTDB): domain Bacteria; phylum Actinomycetota; class Actinomycetes; order Streptomycetales; family Streptomycetaceae; genus Streptomyces; species Streptomyces aurantiacus_A. Next base: position 18,098 of record NZ_AOPZ01000293.1, on the reverse strand, counting down.
CGAGGCCGGGCAGGGCGTCGTTCAAGTCGTCGGTGTGGACGACGAGTTCGACGGTGCGGGTGACCATGAAGTCGGCGAGGGTCATGCCGCCGAAGCGCGAGGGCACGAGGCGGGTGCCGGGGGCGGCGGGGAGGGTGTCCGCGAGCCGGTCGAGGGCGTGCGCGAAGAGGGCGTCGAGGCCGGTGCCCGCGGCCACGATCGCGTGCACGTCCTCGTCCACCTGGCTCGCGGCCGACGAGGTGCGGAACGCCCAGTCCTGGAGCGGCACTTCGAGCTTGTCGGGCTCGGGCGCGTCCAGGTACCGGGCGACGGAGCCGAGCACCATCGTGAGGTGGGCGGCCAGTTCGCGCACCGTCCAGTCCCCGAGCCGGGTGGGCGCGGCGAGTTGCTCCGGCGTCAGCCCCGCGACGGCCTCGCGCACCGTGGCGTACTGGGTGAGCACGGCGGTGCGGATCTTCGTCGGGTCGTAGCTGCGCATGCGCTTTTTCGCCGGTGGCATGGGGGCGAGCCTAAGCCTTCACGGCGTATCCGCTGAGTCCTTTTTCCACCAGGTCGAAGGCGTCGCGGGCGAGCCGCGCGGCGTCGGTGGCGACCTGGTCGAGGGGGTCGCCGGCCGCGCGGCGGCGGTGCACCTCGGCGAACACGGCGTTGCGTACGCCGATCAGCTGGGCCGCGGCGACCTCCGCGAGGACCGCGTCGCCGGTCTCCGCCGCGAGGACGCCGGCGAGGAACTGCTGGCGGCGCAGGTGAAAGGAGTGCGCGCGGTGCAGGAGCACCGGCGTCTCGGTGACCAGGCGCAGGACCTGGACCGTGCGGGGGCTGTCGCTCAGGCCGACGGACGCGTCGCGCGCCTCGATCAGGTCGAGCAGTTGCCGGCGCAGCGCGTCGGCGGCGGACTCTCCGGGGGCGCGGTCGCGCACGGCGTCGGCGGCGTCCGCGACGTGCTCCTCCATGGGGCCGAGGAGCACGTCCTCCTTCGTACCGAAGTAGTTGAAGACGGTCATCTTCGAGACGTCGGCGGCGGCCGCGATCTCCGCGACGGACACCTTGTCGAAGCCGCGCTCGACGAACAGCTCCACCGCGGCCTGCCAGATCCGCGAGGCGGTCTGCCGCTTCTTGCGCTCCCGCAGGCCCGGCGCCCGGCCGTCCGGCGACCGGCCGTCCGGCTCACGGACTGCGGGCTCGTCCGCCGACGCGGCTCCTCGTGCTGCCATGCCCGGACTATACCAGGATGAATTTTGTTTACGGATGAAAAATAGACTCGGTATACGTATTGGCGTCCACCGTGAACTTCTCCTTGTTGGCGGGCACCCCGACTCCCCGCCACCGGAACGGAATTCCCCGCGCCGTCTCCAGGTCCGGTCCGTCCATGAGCTGGAAGTGCACATGCGGTTCGGTGGAGTTGCCGGAGTTCCCGCAGCCGCCGAGCCGCTGCCCGGCGACGACCTTGTCCCCCGCCCGTACCGCGAGCGAGCCCCGCTGAACGTGCGCGTACATGGCGAACACCCCCTCGCCGAGGTCGAGGACGATGTGATTGCCGACGATGCGGCGGGTCCCGCCGATCACCCTGCCGACGCCCTCGATCAGCCAGAAGTACAGCACCCCGACGAGCGAGCTGCGGCTGAGGTGGTCGCGCTGGCCGTCCTCGGCGTGCACGACGGTGGCATCGGCCACCGCGTGCAGCGGCGCCCCGAAGGCGGGGTATGCCTGACCGCGCCGGGCGACGGGCCAGAACCAGACGGGGGCCGGGCGGGCCGGCCCCTGCTCCGGCTCGGCCGTGATGTCGATGGCGTAGGTCTGGCCGAGGTGGTGCGTGCCGTGGCTCGGCACCTTGTCGGCCGGGCTGTTCAGCGCCGACCAGCGGCCGGTGACCGGCGGCCCGACCTCGACCGCCGCCCGGGACTCCAGCTGGATGTGCTTCCCGGCGGTGCGGCCCCGCAGGACGTCGAGGGCGATCGCGCCGAGCGCGGGCAGCCAGGTGAGCCAGTAGTTGTAGGGCAGGTCGACGAAGAGGTCCACGGTCACATGGGCGAAGAAGGTGATCCACAGGACGCGGCTGATGACGAAGAGGAGCTTGCGCAGGCGTATGGACATGGTCGTTCCCCCTGACGGATTCGGTGTGCTCAGGGCCGGGCGGCCGCGACGAAGACGAGCAGCGGCACCACCCGGTCCGCCGGGACGGCGTAGCGGCCGCGGGCCGTGGTGTGCAGCCAGCCCGCGCCGGACAGCTGGCGCAGGTGGTGGTAGATCTGGCCGGTCGTGCCGAGCTCGTCGAGCGCGGCCAGGTCCGCGGCGGTGCGGCGGCCGCCGAGGATCTCCCGCAGCAGTCGCAGCCGCACGGGATGGCCGAGCGCGGCGAAGGAGTCGGCGGCCTCGGACCAGTCGCCGTCGAGGAGCACGTCGGTGAACTGGCCGGTCTGCCAGTCGTACCGCTCACCGGTCGGCAGCCGGACCGCACCGGTGTACAGCACGCCGCCGTCGGCTGCGTTGTGCTTCGCGAGCTGCGCCTTCAGGCCCTCCAGGGCCCAGAAGTCGCTCTCGCTCACGGCGGGCGCGGCCTCGTCACGGTCGCGGCCCGCGCCCTCCAGGGCCGCCATGCGCCGCTCAAGGTCGGCGACGCGCTCTTCCAACTCCATGATCGTAGGTTACGTAATTACGTAATTTCAAACAAGCCGAGATCGCCAACGGCGCGGACCCGGCCCCCCGCAGCACGAAGCCCCCGTCCGGACCAGGGCCGGACGGGGGCTCGAAGACAGACTCTCAGGCGAACAGCTCCGGGATCGTCCCCGTGTGCGCCGTCCGCAGCTCCTCCAGGGAAAGCTGGAACTGGCCCTGCACCTCGACGGCGTCGCCGTCGACCACGCCGATCCGCGTGACCGGCAGCCCCCGCGCCCCGCACATGTCGGTGAACCGCAGCTCCTCGCTGCGCGGCACGGACACCACGGCACGCCCCGCGGACTCGCTGAGCAGGAACGTGAAGGCGTCCCCCGTGGCGGAGCCACCAGTGGACAGCGTGTCCGGGACGACCAAGCGCGCGCCGACCCCGCCGCGCAGGCAGGACTCCACGACCGCCTGGATCAGGCCGCCGTCAGACAGGTCGTGCGCGGCGTCGATCATGCCGTCGCGGGATGCGGAGATCAGGATCTCGGCGAGCAGCCGCTCCCGCTCCAGGTCGACCTTCGGCGGCAGGCCCCCGAGGTGGTCGTGCACGACCTGGGACCAGGCCGAGCCGCCGAACTCCTCGTGGGTCTCGCCGAGCAGGTAGAGGAGCTGGCCCTCTTCCTTGAAGGCGATCGGCGTGCGGCGCGTGACGTCGTCGATGACGCCGAGCACGGCCACGACGGGCGTCGGGTGGATCGCCGTCTCGCCGGTCTGGTTGTAGAGCGAGACGTTGCCGCCGGTCACCGGGGTGCCGAGCTGGAGGCAGCCGTCCGCGAGACCGCGCGTGGCCTCCGCGAACTGCCACATCACGTCCGGGTCCTCGGGGGAGCCGAAGTTCAGGCAGTTGGAGATGGCGAGCGGCTTGGCGCCGGAGGCGGCGACGTTGCGGTACGACTCGGCGAGCGCGAGCTGCGCGCCCGCGTACGGGTCGAGCTTCGCGTACCGCCCGTTGCCGTCCGTGGCCATCGCGACGCCCAGGTTCGACTCCTCGTCGACGCGGACCATGCCCGCGTCCTCGGGCTGCGCGAGGATCGTGTTGCCCTGCACGAAACGGTCGTACTGGTCGGTGATCCACGCCTTGGACGCCTGGTTCGGGGACGCGACCAGCTTGAGGATCTGCTCCTTCAGCTCGGCCGAATTCGCCGGGCGCGCCAGCTTGTTGGCGTCGTCCGCCTGGAGCGCGTCCTGCCAGGAGGGGCGCGCGAACGGCCGGTGGTAGACCGGGCCCTCGTGCGCGACCGTGCGCGGCGGTACGTCGACGATCTGCTCGCCGTGCCAGAAGATCTCCAGGCGCTCGCCCTCGGTCACCTCACCGATGACGGTCGCGATGACGTCCCACTTCTCGCAGATCTCCATGAACCGGTCGACCTTGTCCGGCTCGACGACCGCGCACATGCGTTCCTGCGACTCGCTCATGAGGATCTCCTCGGGCGAGAGCGAGGAGTCGCGCAGCGGGACCGTGTCCAGGTCCACGCGCATGCCGCCCGAACCGGCCGACGCCAGCTCGCTGGTGGCGCAGGAGAGGCCCGCGCCGCCGAGGTCCTGGATGCCCGCGACCAGCTTCTCCCCGAAGATCTCCAGGGTGCACTCGATGAGCAGCTTCTCCTGGAAGGGGTCACCGACCTGGACGGCCGGGCGCTTGGCGGGCCCGGTCGACTCGAAGGTCTCGCTCGCGAGCACGGAGACGCCGCCGATGCCGTCGCCGCCCGTGCGGGCCCCGTACAGGATGACCTTGTTGCCGGTGCCGGACGCCTTCGCGAGGTGGATGTCCTCGTGCTTCATGACGCCGATGCAGCCCGCGTTGACCAGCGGATTTCCCTGGTAGCAGGGATCGAAGACGACCTCGCCGCCGATGTTGGGCAGGCCCAGGCAGTTGCCGTAGCCGCCGATGCCCGCGACCACGCCGGGCAGCACCCGCTTGGTGTCGGGGTGGTCGGCGGCGCCGAACCGCAGCGGGTCCACGACGGCGACCGGGCGCGCGCCCATCGCGAGGATGTCGCGCACGATGCCGCCGACGCCGGTGGCGGCGCCCTGGTACGGCTCGATGTACGAGGGGTGGTTGTGCGACTCGACCTTGAAGGTGACCGCGTAGCCCTGGCCGACGTCGACGACGCCCGCGTTCTCGCCGATGCCGACGAGCATCGCGTCGTTGTCCGGAACCTTCTCGCCGAACTGCTTCAGGTGCACCTTGCTGCTCTTGTACGAGCAGTGCTCGGACCACATGACCGAGTACATGGCGAGTTCGGCGCCGGTCGGGCGGCGGCCGAGGATCTCGCGGATGCGCGCGTACTCGTCTTCCTTCAGGCCGAGTTCCTTCCAGGGCTGCTCGGCCTCGGCGGTCTGCTCGGCGTGCTTGACGGTGTCCAGGGTCATCGTGCACCCACCAGGTTCTTCAGGATCGAGGTGAAGAAGCCCAGGCCGTCCGTGCGGCCCGTCCCGATCAGCGGCTCCACGGCGTGCTCGGGGTGCGGCATCAGGCCGACCACGTTCCCGGCCGCGTTCGTGATGCCGGCGATGTCGCGCAGCGAGCCGTTCGGGTTCATGTCCAGGTAGCGGAAGGCGACGCGGCCCTCGGCCTCCAGCATGTCGAGGGTGCGCTCGTCGGCGACGTACCGCCCGTCGATGTTCTTCAGCGGGATCGAGATCTCCTGGCCGGGCTCGTAATCGGCCGTCCAGGCAGTCGAGTTGGTCTCCACGCGCAGCTTCTGGTCACGGCAGATGAAGTGCAGGTGGTTGTTCCGCAGCATCGCGCCGGGCAGCAGGTGCGTCTCGGTCAGGACCTGGAAGCCGTTGCAGATGCCGAGCACCGGCATTCCGGCCTTGGCCTGGTCGATGACCGACTCCATGACGGGCGAAAAGCGGGAGATGGCGCCCGCGCGCAGATAGTCGCCGTAGGAGAAACCGCCCGGCAGGACCACCGCGTCGACCTGCTTGAGGTCCTTGTCGCGGTGCCACAGCGGCACGGCCTCGGCACCGGCGACGCGGACGGCGCGCTGCGTGTCGCGGTCGTCGAGCGTTCCCGGAAAAGTGACGACTCCGATTCGAGCAGTCACTTCGCCCCCACCGCGGGCTCAGAGTCCTCGGACTCTTCGACCTTTACGACGAAGTCCTCGATCACGGTGTTGGCGAGGAAGGTTTCCGCCATCTCGTGGATACGGGCGAGCGCGGCCTCGTCGACCGGCCCGTCGACCTCGAGTTCGAAGCGCTTTCCCTGACGTACGTCGGAGATGCCCTGGAAACCGAGGCGCGGCAGTGCACGCTGCACCGCCTGTCCCTGGGGGTCGAGGATCTCCGGCTTGAGCATGACGTCGACTACGACGCGTGCCACTGGCACTCCCGGTGTGTGGTGCTTGCGAGGTACTGCTCGCCCGGTCCTGAGCAGGCTGCCGAGCAGGTTCCTTCAGACTACCCGTACAAAATTTCTACCCGCGTAGATTCGTAGCAACATACGTGACCACGGTCACTTCACAGCGGTCGCCGGGGCGTCGAACAGGACACATCCGCGAAAAATCCTGGAAAAGATCACAGCTCGCCATTGCGCCCGCCACCCCGCCGCACCCACCCTGCTGGAGAAGTGGCCGACCTGCCCGTATTCTCCCGGACACGACGCCGGAACACGCGGTCAGTTTTCGTCGGCTTCACCATTCAATGCCAGGCACTGTACAAAGGAATTGGCAATAGCCGATACTTTGTCCCATAACTGCCGGACAGTCGGCATCACCGCACGTCATTGCACGTCAATGCGGTGGCGTCGCACGAAAGGACCGATATTCGTGGCGCAGCGTGTCGTGGTCACTCTCTATGACGACATCGACGGCTCAGAAGCGGCGGAAACGGTCGCCTTCGGTCTTGACGGGAAGTCGTACGAGATCGATCTCAACCAAACCAATGCCGAGAAACTCCGCAAGGTGCTCGCCCCCTACCTGGACGCGGCCCGCAAGCAGTCGAAGTCCGGCAAGGTCTACCGGCACACGGCGGTGACCCCCGACCCGGCCGCCGTGCGCGCCTGGGCCCGCTCGCACCAGCTCGACGTACCGCCGCGCGGGCGGATCCCGAAGAAGGTGTACGAGGCGTTCGAAGCCGCCAACTGATCCCGCCGGCGATCTCGGCAGGGACCCCGGTGCCGACCTCGGCGCGGACTCCGTACGGGGGTGCTGTGCAGCCGACTTGCGCAGCACCCCCGCTGGTCAGCTAGAGTCTGGAGCACGCCGAGGGGCGAGGCCGAAAAGGCCGAACCCCAAGGAGTCGTGCGGGTGTAGTTCAGTAGTAGAACATCCCCCTTCCAGGGGGAAGGCGCAGTGTGCAATTCCTGTCACCCGCTCCGCACCGCTCACCGATCACCCATTCGGGTGCGGTAAGCTGGTGCTCGCGCCGATCAGTGAGAGCTGGTCGGAGGCAATGCGAACGTAGCTCAGTTGGTAGAGCGCAACCTTGCCAAGGTTGAGGTCGCGAGTTCGAACCTCGTCGTTCGCTCCACATATGAAGGCCCGGCGCCCCAGGCGCCGGGCCTTCGTCGTGCCCGAACACGGGCGAGACCGCGACCGCCGGCCTGACATTTGTCATGCGGGTCGATGACAACGCGCACTGCCCGCCGCCCCGGCGCCGGGCGAGCCTTGAGTCATGACAGACCAAGTGATCGACGTGACCGGCCTGCGGCGCAGCTACGCGGGCGGTTTCGAGGCGGTCCGGGGGATCTCGTTCACCGTGGGCCGCGGTGAACTGTTCGCTCTTCTCGGCACCAACGGCGCGGGCAAGACATCCACCGTCGAGCTCCTCGAAGGGCTCGCACAACCCGCCGGCGGCACGGTGCGGGTGCTCGGGCACGACCCGTACCGGGAACGGGACGCGGTGCGGCCCCGCATCGGCGTGATGCTCCAGGAAGGCGGCTTCCCCTCCGAGCTGACCGTCACCGAGACCGCGCGCATGTGGGCCGGGTGCACCAGCGGCGCACGCCCCGTCCACGAGGCGCTCGAAGCCGTCGGGCTCGCCGGACGCGGCGGGGTCCGCGTGAAACAGCTCTCCGGCGGCGAGAAGCGGCGCCTCGACCTCGCGATGGCGCTCATCGGCGACCCCGAAGTGCTGTTCCTGGACGAGCCGAGTTCCTGGACGAGCCGACCACCGGACTCGACGCCGAAGGCCGCCGCGAGACCTGGAACTTGGTGCGCGCCCTGCGCGAGCGGGGCACCACCGTGCTGCTCACCACCCACTACCTGGAAGAGGCCGAGCAGCTCGCCGACCGCCTCGCGATCCTGCACGAAGGACGCATCGCCACCGCGGGCAGCGTCGCCGACGTCGTCGCCTCCCAGCCCTCGCACATCTCCTTCGAGCTGCCCGAGGGATACCTCCCCGGCGACCTCCCGCCCCTCGCCCAACTCGGCGTGAACGGCCACGACATGGCGGGCCGCCGGATGCGGCTGCGCACGACCGAGCTCCAGCGGGCCGCGACCGGGCTGCTGATGTGGGCCGAACGGGCCGGGGTCGAGCTGCGCGGGCTCGACGTACGGGCCGCGTCGCTGGAAGAGGCGTTCCTGCGGATCGCGCAGGACGCGAACAAAGAGATCCCCCAGGGCACGGGCAACCAGGGCACGGACAAGGAGACGGTGGCATGAGCTCGACGACCACGGCGCCGCGGGCCGTGCCCGCCGGTGCCGCCGCCCGGACCACCCCGGCCCAACGCCTGCGGGCGCTGGCGCGGGCCGAGCTGACGCTGCTCGGCCGCAGCAAGGGCGTGCTGTTCACGGCGATGTTCGTGCCGCTCATGATGCCGTTCAGCGTGCGCCAGGCCGCCGACGGGATGGACCTGGACGGCACCGGCCTGTCGGTCGGCTCGATCGTCCTGCCGTCCGCCATCGGCTTCTCCCTCATCTTCGCGGTCTACTCGGCGCTGGTGAGCGTCTACGCCTCCCGGCGCGAGGAACTCGTACTGAAGCGGCTGCGCACCGGCGAGGTGCGGGACCTGGAGATCCTCGCGGGCGCCGCGCTGCCGCACGTGGCCGTCGGACTCGCGCAGTGCCTGCTCCTCACGGCCGCCTGCACGGCGCTGCTCGACGTGGGCGCCCCCGACGCGCCGCTCTACGCCGTGCTGGGCCTCCTGCTCGCCCTGGTGCTGTGGCCCGTGCTCGCGGCGGTCACGGCGAGCTTCAGCCGGAGCGTGGAGAGCGCCCAGGTCGCGGCGATGCCGCTGGTGCTCCTCTCGTTCCTCGGCTCCGGCACGCTGGTGCCCCTCGAAGTCCTGCCGGACAAGGTCGCCGCCGTCTGCGAACTGCTGCCGCTCACCCCGACGATCGAGCTGATCCGCGGCGGCTGGACCGGAGACCTGACCGGCGCCGAGGCCCTGCGCGCCATCGCGATCGCGGTGGCCTGGATCTGGGTCGGCGTGTTTGCTGTACGAAGGTGGTTCCGCTGGGAGCCGAGGGGCTGACGAGGGGCCGAGCGGGCGAAGGGATGCGGGAGCAGTGGGCCGGATACGGGGTTTGCGGCGTGAGTGGCGTGGGCTGAAGAAGATCGAGCAGGTCGAGTCCTACAGCATGGTCATGTGGCACGTCATGCCGTGGTTCCTGCTCGTCGGCTGGCTGGTGCTGCCGGTGGGCCTGAGCCTGCGGCACGACGTCACGGCGCAGATCCTGGGCTGGACGTTGATCGCGGTGGCCGCGCTGCAGTGCGCGCACCTGAACCGCGCCCTGCGGCGCTCCGTCGACCACTACCTGGGCCGCGCCGAGATGCCGCGCCGCGACCTGGCCGTCGCGCTCGGCCTCGCCCTCGCCGCCTTCGCCCTCGCGCTCGCGCTCGGACACATCGACGGCGTCACGGACGGCATGGTCGGCTTCGCCGCGCTGTTCCTGATCACTCCGTACGCGCAGGCGCTGGCCTTCGCCGTACCGCTGAAGAGCTTCTTCCGCCGCCTCGCCGTGATCGGCGCCGCGCTGGTGGCGGGCTTCGCCGCCGTCGGCGTGCGCGACGGCAGGCTGTTCGGCCTTGCCGGACTCGTCGCCTTCGGCGGCCTGACCGCCCTGCTGACCGCGCGGTGCGGGGCCTGGTCGCTGTCCGTGATGTGGGAGGCGGACCGGGCCCGGGAGGTCGAGGCCCGCCTCGCGGTGGCCGAGGAGCGGCTGCGCTTCGGCCGTGATCTGCACGACGTGATGGGGCGCAACCTCGCCGTCATCGCGCTCAAGAGCGAGCTCTCCGTGCAGCTCGCCCGGCGCGGACGGCCCGAGGCCGTGGAGCAGATGATCGAGGTGCAGCGGATCGCCCAGGAGTCCCAGCGGGAGATCCGGGAAGTCGTACGCGGCTATCGCGACATCGACCTCGGGGTGGAACTCGTCGGCGCCCAGGGCGTCCTGGAGGCGGCCGGGATCGCGTGCCGGGTCACCGGCGCGCCGGACGGGCTGCCCGACGCCGCGCAGTCCGCGCTCGGCTGGGTGGTGCGGGAGGGCACGACGAACGTGCTGCGGCACGGCGACGCGCGGAGCTGTGCCATCGAGCTTTCGGTCGCGGAAGGACGTACGACATTGATCATCGAGAACGACGGGGTGCCGGACGCCGCCGCGGGCCCCGGCGGATCCGGGCTCACCGGCCTCAGGGAACGGCTGACCGAGGTGGGCGGAACCCTGGAGCACCACAGCGCCGAGGGCCGCTTCCGGCTCACCGCCCGGGTGCCGCTGCCCGACCGGGAGCCGCCCGCGGGACCCCGACCGGCGCGGCCCGAGGCGAGGGCGCTGTGACGACCGTGCGCGTGCTGCTCGCCGACGACGAGCATCTGATCCGGGGCGCGCTGGCCGCCCTCCTGGCCCTTGAGGACGACCTGGTCGTCGTCGCCGAGGCCGCGTCCGGGCCCGAGGCGCTGGCCATGGCGCGGGCCCACCGGCCCGATGTGGCCGTGCTCGATCTGCAGATGCCGGGGCTCGACGGTGTGAGTGTGGCCACATCCCTGCGCAAGGAACTCCCGGACTGCCAGGTCATGATCGTGACGAGTCATGGCAGACCGGGACACCTCAAGCGGGCCCTCGCGGTCGGTGTGCGGGGGTTCGTCCCCAAGACGATGAGCGCGCAGCGGCTCGCGGAGATCATCCGCACGGTGCACGCCGGAAACCGCTTCGTGGACCCGGAGTTGGCCGCCGACGCGATCTCCTCCGGAGACTCCCCGCTGACCGAGCGGGAGGCCGAGGTGCTCGAACTCGCCGCCGACGGGGCGCCCGTCGCGGAGATCGCGGAGCGGGCCGCGCTGTCGCAGGGGACCGTCCGCAACTACCTCTCCTCGGCGGTGACGAAGATCGGTGCGGAGAACCGGCATGCGGCGGTGCGTCTCGCGCGGGAGCGAGGTTGGGTATAGTGGCTTTCGCGCTTCGGCGCACTGCGGACGTAGCTCAGTTGGTAGAGCGCAACCTTGCCAAGGTTGAGGTCGCCAGTTCGAACCTGGTCGTCCGCTCCGCACAGAAGCCCCCCAGTTCCTGGAACCGGGGGGCTTCGTCGTGTGCGCGAAGGCTCGTTACGCCCAGGCCGTGCCCGTCAGACGCTCGTACGCCTCGATGTACTTGGCGCGGGTGGCGTCCACCACATCGGCGGGCAGCGGCGGGGGCGGCTGCTCGCTCGCGCGGTCCCAGCCGGAGGCGGCCGAGGTGAGCCAGTCGCGGACGTACTGCTTGTCGAAGGAGGGCTGGGCGTGGCCCGGCTCCCACTGGTCCGCGGGCCAGAAGCGGGACGAGTCCGGGGTAAGCACCTCGTCCGCGAGGACCAGCTCGTCCGCGGCGAAGCCGAACTCGAACTTCGTGTCCGCGAGGATCAGGCCGCGCTCGCGCGCGATGTCCCGCGCCCTGCCGTACACGGCGAGGGTCGTCTGCCGCAGCTGGGCCGCCGTCTCCGCGCCGACCTGCCGGGCCACCTCCTCATAGCTCACGTTCTCGTCGTGCTCGCCGACGGCTGCCTTCGCGGCCGGCGTGAAGATCGGCGCGGGCAGCTCCGAGCCGTCGACCAGGCCCTCGGGCAGGCCGATGCCGCAGACAGTGCGGGACTCCTTGTACTCGGCGAGCCCCGAGCCCGTCAGATAGCCGCGGGCGACGCACTCGACGGGGATCATCTTGAGCGACTTGCAGATGAGGGTGCGGCCCGCCCAGTCGGCGGGGGCGCCCCGCGGCAGGTCCGTGGAGATGACGTGGTTCGGGACGAGGTCCGCGAGCTGGTCGAACCACCACAGCGAGAGCTGGGTCAGGACCCGCCCCTTGTCGGGGATCTCGGTCGGCAGCACCCAGTCGTACGCCGACATGCGGTCGCTGGCGACCATGACGAGCTCGCCCGCCTCGTTCCGGTACAGCTCGCGCACCTTGCCGGTGTGCAGATGCACCAGACCCGGAACCTGGATCGGCTCGGGCTTTTCGACGAATCCGGACACGGTTCCTCCCGGTGGTTCTCTCCAAGTGCTCCGATTCTCCCGTACGCGGGGAATGGTTTTGGCCATGGGTCGGGCTCGGTGAGCCGGGGCGCCCTCAGTCCCGCTTGCAGATGCGGTCCAGGAGGTTGGCCGTGGCGCGCTGGACGCGCGGGTCGACATGGCCGGGGCGGTCCAGGGACGGGGTCCAGGCGAAGGTGCCGGACGCGAAGACGAGGGCGCCGGACGGGGCGCGGTAGAGCGACGTCTCCTGGTGCCGGGTGCTGCCCTCGCTGTCCGCGTACGGAGAGTGGGCGAGCAGGATGCGGTCCTGGTGCGCGGGGAGCGCGGTGCGCGGGAAATAGCGGTCGGCCTCGCCCGCGACCAGGCCGTCGATCTCGTCGCCCTCGTGCGCGCCGGTCGCCTCCCACAGCCAGTGGTCGGCGTTGCGGACGATCAGGGGGTGCGGCTCCGGGACCCGGCCCGCGTACTGGATGCCCATCAACTGCTGTTCGGGGACGTCGACTTCGCGCCACAGCGCGGCCTTGCCGGGGCCGCGGCGTTTTCGGCAGGTGAGCAGGCGGTCCGGGACGCCGGACGGCGACGGGCCCAACTCCACCTGCCAGTACATGGTGTTGGCGGAGAGGAAGACCAGGGACGTGCCGTGCTCGCGGGCCAGCTCGGTGGTGCGGCGCATCGCGGCCGACCAGTACTCGTCGTGGCCGGGGAAGACCAGGCCGCGATAGCGGGTGGGGTCGATGCGGCCCGCGTGCAGGTCGCGGGAGTCGGCGTACGCGAGGTCGTAGCCGTAGCGCTCGGCCCAGCGGATGAAGTCGTAGGCGTGGCCCACGTGCAGGGGCAGGCCCGCGCCCGCGTACGGCCGGTCGAAGGAGACCGTGGTCGCGGCCTCGCCCTCGCCGAGGAGGCGGCCGTGCTCGTCCCAGGCGTGGTAGAGGCTGGCGCCGGTGCTGCCGTCCTCGGGGTAGAGGTTGTACGCCTGCCAGGTGATGTCGGGCAGCAGGACGAGGAGGTCGGCGGCGGGTGCGCCGAGCTCGCCCTTGGCCGGCTCACCGGTGCCCGCCTTGACGCTGTCGCGGACGGTGAAGGGGACGTGCGAGCGGTAGCCGTCGGTGGTGGTGAGGACGGCGACGTACGCCCCGATGTTCCAGTACGACGGGATCTGCAGGCGCCAGGACAGCCACCAGTGGTGGCAGGAGACCGTGCGGTCGGCGGTGAGCGGGGGCGGCTGCACGATGCCCGCGAGGCGCGGGCTTGTGGTGATCTTGCGGGCGCCGTCGCCGCTGTAGTGCCCGATGCGGTAGATGTCCACGCTGAACTGCTGGGGCGGGTCCACGGTGATGTGGAAGTCGATCGCCTCGCCGGGGGCGGCGGCTCCGGTGCCGGTGAAGCCCTTGATCTGGCGGTGTACGTCGTCGGCGGTGCGGGGGCCGCCGCCGGGGCGGGGGGCGGGCACCGCGTTCGGTCCTGTGGCGCCCGGGGCGTGGTCCACGTACCAGGGCACCACGTGGCCCGTGTCGTCGAAGTAGTGCTCGGCGCCGCGGAGCCAGGGCAGCGGGCCCTGGCCGAACGGGTCGGTCACGGCGTGGGCGAGGGCACCCGACTCCCAGCGGCGGATCGGCTCCGGTCCCATGCGTTGTCCCCTCCCTCGCTCCCCCGAGCCTGGCTCCCTGGCGGCGGCGCGGTGTGACGCGCCTGGGTCGGCCACCGGTCCCAGCACATCACATTACGCACGCGGACCGTCACTGTTCGTCGTGAAATGGTTTGGGGGTGCTGTTCGTTGGGCTGCTTGCTGTCGGCGTGCTGGGTGCTGTCGGTCCGAGCGGATGGCCGGGCCGACGGGGGCCCTCAGACCAGGCGGACTGGTTTTTCCGGGCGGATGCCCTGGGTGGTGAGCCAGTGGCGGAGCGGTTCGGGGTCGCCGTTCTCGACGAGGGTGAGGACGCGGGGGGTGAGGTCGGCCGCGCGCTCGCCGTGTATGAGGAGCGAGGGGCCGTCCAGCCAGTCCAGGCCGGGCGCGGCTCCCGCCGTGTCGACGGCCGCGCAGCACACCATCGCCGTGACGTGGTCGGCCAGCAACTCCCGGCCCGAGCGGGGCGGTTGCAGCGGGAACAGCGGAAGCATGCCGTCCTCCCAGAGCGCTTCGTCCGGCCCCTGCCCTGCCGGGGCGGGCCGGGGCGGTGCGGCGGCCTCCTCGCGGGCCAGCTCGGCGCTGAGTCCGGCGGCCAGCGTTCCGCCGCGGCCTTCGGACGCGTCCGCTTCGTCGCCCTCGTCGTCGGCGAAGCCGATGTATTCGGTGAGGGCGGTGGTGTCCGGGGCGGCGGGGGTGCCCGAGGCCGCGTCGGTCTCCGGGCCCGCGGCCACGCGCGCGTCGGTCTCCGGGTCCGCGGCCACGCGCGCGTCGGCCCGCTCGGCCGCGGCCGCCTGTGTCTCTGCCGCGATCGCCGCTGCCTCCGCCGCGGCCGCCTGTGCCTCCGCCGCCGCCCGGCGTGCCGTCGCCTCCGGGTCCGTCAGGTGGTCGAGGACCCGGCCGAGGGTCGGGCCCTTGGGGTCGGGGGCCGTGGGGTCGGCGGAGCGGCTGACGCCCAGGGAGTCGAGGACGCGGTGCAGGCGGGCCGCGTCCGTGCGCCACTTGCGGTCCACGACCTCGTCCGGATACTCCTGCCAGGCCACCGGTGCCCAGCCGGGCCCGGGCTCGGCGGGGCCGCCGTGGAACAGCCGGGCGGCGAGCAGCGAGGCCGCCTCGTCCACCACGCCGGGCTCCTCCAGGAGGTCGCACGCGGGCCGCTCGCCGAGCCGGGATGCGAAGCCTTCGGCGAGGCGGTCCCTGCGGGACAGCTCAGTGAGGGCGGAGACCACGCCGGCGTCGAGCCGCGAGGGCCAGCGCCCCATGCGCCAGGCGGGCAGCGCGACCCGGGTCAGCAGCCGGTCCCAGCCCGCGTACGCGAGGCCGACCTGCTCCTGGGCGACGATCCGCACGCCATAGTCCACGGTCTGGGCGCGCTCGGCCGCGGCCGCCGCGACACCGCGCTCCATCTCCGCGGCGTGCACCCGGCAACTGCGCAGCAGCAGCCGCGCCACCCAGCCGACGCCGCCGAGGACGGTGCCGGTGAGCGGCCCGCGCCCCGGTGCGGAGGCGACGGCTACGGCGGCGTCCAGGCCGCGTACGAAACGGCGGGCGGCCGCTATGTCCGGGTGCGCCGACGGGCCCGTGCCCGCGACGACCGGCGCGAGGACCGCGCGCAGCTCGCCGACGCGCATCCACCACAGGAAGGGGGAGCCGATGACGAGGACCGGTGCGGCGGGGGCGCGGCGCTGGGGTGCCCGGGCGCCGCGTATCGCCGTGCCTGCGTCCCCCGGTCCCGGGGCCGCGTCCGTGGCGGTGCCGGCCCCAGCGTCCGCGTCGGTGCCCGTGCGGGGCGCGGCGCCGTCGGCCGGGGTGCCGTGCGCCCGGTGGGTGCGGTCCTCCAGCCAGCTGTCGCAGTCCGGGGTGAGCGCTATCGCCGAGGGGGCGGGGACTTCGAGGCGGTCGGCGAGGTCCCGCACCAGGCGGTACAGATCGGGGGCGGATGCCTCCGGGATCGGGACCGTGGGGCTCATGGCGGGCCTGGCCCGCGCGACGACGAGGGCGACCGCCCCGGCGCCGAGCAGCACGAGCACCGCGAGCGCCGTCACCGTCCAGCGCACGGCGTCCCAACTGCCGCCGCCTATGTGCCCCATGGCCGCCGCGGCGAGCAGCACGACGGCGACGGCCGCGGGCAGCAGGGCGACGGCCAGCGCCCGGCTGCGGATCCGCAGCACGGCGAGAGCCCGCGAGCGCGCGGCCTGCGCGCCCGCCTCCACACCCATCCCTGACACGACCGAAGTCACCCCCTGCTGCCTACAGCTCGGCCGGCGGCCGGAGCCGACGGCGCACGTCGATGGCGTTGCACACTCCCCCACTGTGGCACCCGCCACTGACATCGCAATGCCGGTGGGCTGTTTGGCTCTGAGTGCCTTCAATGCCTGCGCCGAACCCTAGTTGGGGTCCCGGGCACCGTCAGCCGGATGGCGGTGCGGTCACTCGATGGAATGGCTTTGGGTAAAGCTGACCCGCTCGACTGAGGGCGGCGGAAGAGGCCCGGGGCCGACGTCCGCCGGGCCGACCAGGCCCGCCGGTTCGGCAAGTCGGCGGCCGTCATACGGCGGGCTCAGTGCTCACGCTCCGTATTGCCTCGCGGGTCTACGGCCGACCGTAGTCACGTACAGCG
This sequence comes from Streptomyces aurantiacus JA 4570, assembly GCF_000414115.1. Taxonomy (GTDB): domain Bacteria; phylum Actinomycetota; class Actinomycetes; order Streptomycetales; family Streptomycetaceae; genus Streptomyces; species Streptomyces aurantiacus_A. Next base: position 1,808 of record NZ_AOPZ01000293.1, on the reverse strand, counting down.
CACGGCAGGGGGGGCGCCTGGGGGTCCGGGTGCGGACGCCGACGTACGCCCGCTCCCGAAAACGCATGACGCGCGCCCGCGGGTGCGGGACGCGCGTCACGGCGATGTGTCTCGGGCTACGCCTCGGACCGCGCCGCCTTCGCCGCGATGTCCGTGCGGTGCTGGGAGCCGTCCAGGCGGATGCGGGAGACCGCCGCGTACGCGCGCTCGCGCGCCTGGGCGAGGTCGGCGCCGGTGGCCGTCACGGAGAGGACGCGGCCGCCCGCGCTGACGACCGCGTCGCCGTCGTGCCTGGTCCCGGCGTGCAGGACGTACGCGTCCGGGGCGTCCTGGGCCGCGACCTCGGCGAGCCCTTCGATGGGGTCGCCGGTACGCGGCGTACCGGGGTAGTTGTGCGAGGCGATGACCACGGTGACCGCGGCGTCGTCGCTCCAGCGCAGCGGCGGGAGGTCCGCGAGGTTGCCGCTGGCCGCGGCGAGCAGGAGGCCCGCGAGCGGGGTCTTCAGGCGGGCGAGGACGACCTGCGTCTCGGGGTCGCCGAAGCGGGCGTTGAACTCGATGACGCGTACGCCACGACTGGTGATCGCAAGGCCGGCGTAGAGGAGCCCGGAGAACGGGGTGCCGCGGCGGCGCAGTTCGTCGACGGTGGGCTGGAGGACGGTCTCCATGACCTCGTCGACGAGCTTCGGGTCGGCCCACGGCAGCGGCGAATAGGCGCCCATGCCGCCGGTGTTGGGGCCTTCGTCGCCGTCGAGGGCGCGCTTGAAGTCCTGGGCGGGGCGCAGCGGGACGACGGTCACGCCATCGGTGACGGCGAAGAGGGAGACCTCGGGGCCGTCGAGGAACTCCTCGATGACGACGCGGCCGCAGGCGAGGGCGTGCTCGCGGGCCTGCTCGACGTCGGTGGTGACGACGACGCCCTTGCCGGCGGCGAGGCCGTCGTCCTTCACGACGTACGGAGCGCCGAAGGCGTCGAGGGCCTCGTCGACCTCCGCGGGCGTGGTGCAGACGTAGGAGCGGGCGGTGGGCACGCCGGCGCCCGCCATCACGTCCTTGGCGAATGCCTTGGACCCTTCGAGGAGGGCCGCCTCCTTCGACGGTCCGAAGCACGGGATGCCCGCTTCCCGCACGGCGTCGGCGACCCCGGCGACGAGCGGCGCCTCCGGCCCGACGACGACGAGCCCGGCGCCGAGCCCGGCCGCGAGGGCCGCCACCGCGTTGCCGTCGAGGGCGTCGACCTGGTGCAACTCGGCCACGTCCGCGATGCCGGCGTTGCCGGGGGCGCAGTGCAGGGCGGTGACCGCGGGGTCGAGGGACAGGGAGCGGCACAGGGCGTGTTCGCGGGCACCGCTGCCGATGACGAGGACCTTCACGGGGGTCAGCCTACGGGGTCCGGCGGGGCGCCCTTGTCCGGGCATCCGAGAGGACGGGCGGGGCCTGCTTGTACGTTTCTACGAGCCCGGCGGGCGGGGTGCGGGCCGCAGCCGTGCTTTGCCGTGCGGCGGGCGGCAGTTGGGGCGCCGCGGACGCGCTTCCGTGGTGCGCGCCCTACTCGTTCGGATACTCCTCCACGACCGTCGCGCCCAGTTCCCTGACGATCAGGTCGTGGCCGGAGAGGGCCGAGTCGACCAGGTCCGGGTCGTCGTCCTCCGGGATGTCGTCCTCCAGGGAGACGTGCCGCCGGGGGGCGCCGGGCTCGGGGTCCCGGGCCGGGGACGAGTCCCGCGCCGGGGCGGCGGAGTCGGGCCTGGCGGGGCCCGGCTGCTGCGGCGCCGGGGACGGGGCGGGGGACTGCGACGGCGCGGGCT
>NZ_AOPZ01000292.1 GCF_000414115.1 Streptomyces aurantiacus JA 4570 | reverse complement strand
CGGTCCACGCCCGAGGGCCCCGCACCTGGCGCAGGTGCGGGGCCCTCGGGCGTGAACCGGGCGGCGGTCAGCCGGTGTTGCGCAGCCCCGCCGCGACACCGTTCCCCGCTGCCGCTTGAGCAGCGCGACCTGGAGGTAGGAGATCGGGTCCAGGTAGGCGTCGCGGATCGCGAAGGTCTGCTGGAGCACCGGGTTGGAGTCGAGCAGCTTCTCGCCGCCGGTGACGCGCAGGACCTCGGCGACGGTGAGCGCGTGCTCGGCCTCGATGACCGAGAAGACGTGCTTG
>NZ_AOPZ01000291.1 GCF_000414115.1 Streptomyces aurantiacus JA 4570 | reverse complement strand
CCGGCGCGGCGCCGTCCGGCACCTCCGCGTTCCGCCGGCCGGGGACCGCCTTGACCTCGCGCACCTTCGCCCCGTCGCCCGGGCGCCGCGGCCCGGACCTGCGGCGCCCCGGCCGCTGGCCGCCCCCACGCGAGCGGTCGTCGTCGAACGGAATGACCTTGGCGTCCGCCATCGTTGACGATCTCCTCAGTTGGCGCTGTGGTGGGCACTGTTGTCGGCTCTGCGTCCGGCGCCCCCATCGGCACCGGACCTCGCGCCGCCGCCCGCGAACGGCAGCGCCGCGACCCTGTCGACGGCCCCCGCGAGCGCCGTCGGCGGCAGCAGGCCGGGGCCCCGGCTGCGTACGAAGTCCGCGAAGGTCTCCGCGGTCGTGTACTTGGGCCGGAATCCCAGTGTCTCGCGCATCTGCCGGGTGGCCACGACCCGGCCGTGGGTGAGGAGCCGGATCTGCTCCGGCGAGAAGTCCGTGACGCCGAGCGTGCGCAGTGCCGTGCCCACCCAGGTGACGGCGGGCAGCAGCACCGGAAGCGTCGGCCGCCCCAACCGGCGGGCGCACTGCGACAGCAGCAGCAGCCCCTCCCCGGCGATGTTGAACGTGCCGCTGTTGAGCGTCCCGCGCTCCGGGTCGTGCGAGGCCAGGCGCAGCACCTCGATGGCGTCGTCCTCGTGCACGAACTGCAGCCGCGGGTCATAGCCGAAAACGGTCGGCAGGACAGGCAGCGAAAAATACTCGGCGAGCGGCGAATCCGCGGCCGGGCCCAGGATGTTGGCGAACCGCAGCACACACACCGCGACATCCGGCCGCCGCCGCGCGAACCCGCGCACATAGCCCTCGACCTCGACGGTGTCCTTGGCGAAACCACCGCTGGGCAGCGACTTCGGCGGCGTGGTCTCCGTGAAGACGGCGGGGTCGCGGGGCGCCGAGCCGTACACATTGGTACTCGACTTCACCACCAGACGCTTCACCCGCGGCGACTTCTGGCAGGCGCCGAGCAGCTGCATCGTGCCGATGACGTTGGTCTCCTTGACCGAGCCACGGCTACCGCCGGCCAGCGCGGTGCCCGTCACGTCCATGTGGACGACCGTGTCGACGCCGTGCTCGGCGAGGACCTTGGTGATCGTGGGCTGCCGGATGTCGGCCTGCACGAAGTCGGCGCCGCCGAGATGGTGCTCGGGCGGGACGGCGTCGACGGCGACGACCCGGTCGACCTCTGGGTCGCGCTGGATACGCCGGACGAACCTGCCGCCCAGTTGCCGGGCCACCCCGGTCACGAGCACGACCTTGCCCAAGATCAGCGCCGCCTTTCCCCAGCCCGCGTGGCGTCAGCGTGCTGCGGCCCCGCGTCACGTCTGAGCACCATGTCTGTGGCCCACGCTAGCGGGTGGATGTTGCGCTGTGATGACCGCGATACGCACGAAGTGACGACGGACACACTTCGCCGCAAAGATCAAGCCGTTCGCCCGGCTTTGAACTATTGAATCCCCTATGACGGGGATTCCCTGGAACGTGGCGACCCGGAAGCAGCCCCCGGACGTAGTGAAGCCCCGCCACCGGATGGTGGCGGGGCTTCACTACGTTCGCTTGCGTTCGCTGACGTCAGCGGCCGCTTACTTCTTGTTGCGACGCTGAACGCGCGTGCGCTTCAGCAGCTTGCGGTGCTTCTTCTTGGCCATCCGCTTGCGCCGCTTCTTGATAACAGAGCCCACGACTACCCTCGCTCACTTCATTCTCACTCGGTGCGGGGCAGCAGACTGGGCCCACACGACCTACGTCGGCCTAGCCTACCCGCCCCGGCGCCGAGCCTGTAATCGAGGGAGCTCGATCAGGCCGTCTCCACCCCCACATATGAGTCGCGAAGGTACTCGTGAACCGCGTTCTCCGGGACCCGGAAGGACCTTCCGACCCGGATTGCGGGCAGATGACCGCTGTGTACCAGCCGGTACACGGTCATCTTCGAGACTCGCATCACCGCGGCGACCTCCGCCACGGTCAGGAACGCAACCTCGCTGAGAGGCCTCTGGTCAGCAGCCATGACACACCTGAACCTTCCGCACATGACGCGCACCGGCTTCCCCTTCCGGTGACTCCTCGTCGCTGTGCGCTCACTCCCCAGAGTAGGGGCGGGTGATGCGAGTGGGGAAGAGGAGCTGCCATCGGCCGTTTACTGTGACAGACACGCTCGATTGAGTACATAGCGAGTAAGCGGTCGGTAGTAATCAGACCGCACAGCGTCATCAAGCGGAACGACGACGGACACCCGCCCCTCCGCCTCTCCGACGAACAGCGCCGGATCGTCCGTATCCGCCAGACCGATCGCCTCAAACCCGAGCTGACCTGCTCCGCAGACCCATCCGTGGTCCCCGATGACCAGCTCGGGCAGGGGTCCCCCGGACTCGGCCTGGGCCACCAGAGCCCGCCGAACCGGCAGCGGAGAATGGCTGTGCGCGCCGGTCTCACTCCCGGTGGGACGCACGCCGGGTTCGCGCACCAGCGCGACACCTTGTACGTAGTCAAGGTTGTACGTGCGTAGGCCGAACCGGGTCGTTATGTCGATACAGCAACCCTGCGCCGGGGTGAGAACCGTGCATCCGGCCGCCGACAACGCCTCGGCCAAGGCGGCGTAGAAGCCAAGGAGCCGGTGCGGGTGTCCCGTCCCGAGCAGCACGGGAAGCCGCCGCCTGGCCGCGTCCTGCAGCCGCTCGGCGAACGCCTCGAGCGCTGCCAACGTACGCTCCGGGTCGATGACGTCGGCACCCGTGGTGTGCCGGGGGTCGTCGGAGACCCCGCACTTGTCCGCCATGAGCCGCAGCAAGTCTCCCGCGCCCCAGGTCCATTCGGGGTCGAGCCCGAGAAGTATCCGGGGGTCCCGCGCGGCGAAGAGCCGGTAGCTCCGCAGGCTCTCCTCCCGCGTCGTGGCCACGGGCCCGGCGAGCCGGGCCGCCAGCAGATGCGCGCGCAACGCTCCGGTGCTCAACACGCCCCGATGCTGCCGCATATACCGACACGGGACCCCGAAAACCCTGAAAACACCGCACAGTCGGGCTAACCCTGACGCAACCTACGCACCTCAGCTCTGTATCAGCCCGTCCGGCGCTTGAGGACGAGGCGCGGAGCGCCGATAGCGAGCCCCCGGTTTCGGGAAGGGGCGGGATTGGGGAAAAACCCCCTACGCCAACAACCCCCGCAACGGAAACACAGCCCGCCGGGCGGCCAACACGGCCTGATCCACCCGGTCCGCGGGGTCGTACCCCTCGTCCCACCCCCGCCATCCGACGGGCCACCGCCCATCCGTCATCCGCCCAGGGGCGAGCACCCGCACCCGGCGGTACACCTCCTGCTGCCACGCCTCAGGCACCACCGAAGAAGGCTCGATCTCCCGCCCCGCGGCCACCGCCACCAGATGCGTCCAGGACCGCGGCACCACGTCCACCACCGCGTATCCACCCCCGCCGAGCGCGACCCACCGCCCGTCCGCGTACTCATGGGCCAGCTCGTGGCACGCGACCTGCACGGCCCGCTGCGCGTCCAGCGAGACGGCGAGGTGCGCCAGCGGATCCTCGAAGTGCGTATCCGCTCCGTGCTGGGTGACAAGGACCTGCGGCCGGAAGTCCGCAAGCAGCTCCGGCACCACGGCGTGGAACGCCCGCACCCACCCTTCGTCCCCGGTGCCCGCCGGCAGCGCCACATTCGCGGCACTTCCCGCCGCGCACTCCGCCCCGGTCTCCTCGGGCCACCCGGTCCCCGGGAACAGCGCCCGAGGGTGCTCGTGCAACGAGATCGTCAGAACCCGCGGGTCCTCCCAGAACGCGGCCTGCACTCCGTCCCCGTGGTGCACGTCCACGTCCACATAGGCGACGCGCTCGGCGCCCAGTTCGAGCAGGCGCGCGATGGCGAGGGCTGCGTCGTTGTACACACAGAACCCCGAGGCGCCGCCCGGCATCGCGTGGTGCAGCCCGCCGGCGAAGTTCACCGCGTGCAGGGCGTCCCCCTGCCACACCGCCTCGGCGGCTCCGACCGACTGCCCCGCGATCAACGCCGACACGTCGTGCATGCCGACGAAGGCCGGGACGTCCTCCGTCCCCAGCCCATACTCCCCGCGCGCGGAAGCCGGATCCACGGAGGCCGCCTTCACGGCGGCCACGTAGTCCTCGCGGTGCACGAGGCCGAGCGTCGACTCACCGGCGCGCTTCGCCGCGACCACGTCCAGGTCGCGGTCGAGCCCGAAGGCGTCGATCAGGCTTCTCGTCAGCGCGAGCCGGACCGGGTCCATGGGGTGCTCCGGACCGAAGTCATAGCCCGTTACTGCCTCGTCCCACATCAGTTGTGCGCGGCCGCTCATGTCCGTCACCGTATCGGTCCGGTTCGGGGGCGAACGACCGGGCGTACAACAAGGTCACGAGCACCAACACCATGGGAACGACCATCGCCCCGCGGTAGTTCCAGGCGTCCCCGAGCCCGCCCACCAACGGCGAACCGATCAGGAATCCCACGTAGTTGAAGACGTTCAGCCGCGCCACCGCCGCGTCCGAGGCCCCGGGGCCGTGGCACTCGAATGCGCGCCGCCCCGCCGCCGCGAACGTCTGCGGCACGATCACGGACAGCCCGATCCCCAGCAACATGAACCCGAGAATCCCCACCCAGGCCCCCGGCGCCACAGCCACCACACCGAACCCGACCGCCCCGACCACCGCCCCGCCGCGCACCACGGCGACGGCCCCGAACCGCCGCACCCCCAGGTCCCCGGCTCCCCGTCCCACCAGGTTCATCACCATGTAGACGTTGTACGGAACCGTCGCGAGCTGCTCCGAACTCCCCAGCACGTCCTGGAGATACTTCGCGCTCCAGTTGGAGACGGTCGAGTCCCCGATGTACGCACAGGTCATCACCAGGCACAGCGGCAACAGCACCTTGAAACTCACCGTCGCGCCCAACGTCGCACCGCCCCCGGCGCCGGCCTTCACGGGCTGCGCGTCGCCCTCGCGGCCGCGGCCCGCGGCGTGGGCGGCACCGCCCGGCTCGCCGCCGCCCGCGTCGACGTACCACCGGCTCCCCACCAGCGCCGCAGGCAACAGCACCACGACCACCGGCAAGTACGACACCAGCAGCGACAGATCCCAGTGCGCCCCCGCCCACGCCAGCGACGCCCCCACGATCCCGCCCAGGCTGTACGCCGCGTGGAACCCGAGCATGATGCTGCGTCCGTAGGCCCGCTGGAGGCTCACTCCCAGCATGTTCATCGAGGCGTCCAGCGCCCCCACCGCGAGCCCGAACATCCCCAGGGCGACGGCGATTTCCCACATCGCGTCTCCGGCGCCCGCTCCGAGCAGCGAGAGCAGCACCACGGGCTGCGACCACCGCAGCACCCGGCTGGGCGGCACCTTCCTCACCAGCCGCTCGGTGCACACGCTCCCCACACCGGCCAGGATGGGCACGGCCGCCAGGAAGACGGGCAGCAGGCCGTCGGATATCCCGTACTGGTCCTGCAGGGCGGGTATCCGCGTCACCAGCAGCGCGAAGGTGACGCCCTGCACCGAGAAGCCGAACGCGAGCGAGGCCCTGCCGCGGCGCAGCGTTTCCGTCATGGCAGCGAAGCGTAGGTCCCCGGCCTACTCCGGGGTAGATGGATCACCACCCGACTTTGCTCGGCTCTCGCCATCAGATCAGCAGGTCGGGCAGTTCCCGGAAGTCGCCGAAGAGTTGGCTGGCGCCTCGCAGTCGTTCGGCCGGTGTCATGGCCGTGAAGCCGCACACGTCCATCCCGGCTGCCACCGCGGCCTGGATGCCCAGCGGACTGTCCTCCACGACGACGCATTTGTCGGGTGAGACCCCCATACGCTCGGCCGCGTGCAGGAAGAGATCGGGCGCCGGCTTCCCCCGCCCCACGTCCTGGGAGCTGAAGATCCGCCCCTCGTCGAACCATGTGTCGAGCCCGGTCTTGCGGTGCCCGACGCGAATCCGTTCGTGGCTTCCGGACGAGGCCAGGCAGTAGGCGACACCGTCAGCGGCGAGCTTCTCCAATACCTCGACGGCTCCCTCTATCGGCTGCAGTTCCCGCTCGAAAGCCGCGAAGACCCGCCCGTGAAAGACGTCGTCGAAGTCCCCGGGCAGCCGCTTCCCGGTCCGTTCAAGAATGGTGTCGTGTACGCGGTGGAGGGCGGAGCCCATGTAGTCCCGCAGGGAGTCTTCGTACGAGGTGGGGTGGCCGAGTTCCGTCAGGTAGGCGGCGAGGATCGTGTTGGAGATCGGCTCGCTGTCCACCAGGACGCCGTCGTTGTCGAAGATGACCAAGTCGTATCGCATGATGCGACCCTAAACGCAGAAAACCCCCGTGCCGAAGGGCACGGGGGTTTTCTCTACAATTAGTTCGGCGGCGTCCTAC
>NZ_AOPZ01000290.1 GCF_000414115.1 Streptomyces aurantiacus JA 4570 | reverse complement strand
GGGCGGGCGTTCCGTGAGCTGGGCTTCGACTCGCTGACGGCGGTCGAGGTCCGCAACCGGCTCGCCGCCGCCACCGGCCTGAAGCTGCCCACGACCCTCGTCTTCGACTACCCGACCTCGGCCGTGCTCGCGGGCTACCTGCGGGCGCAGTTGGTGGGCGAGTCGGCAGCGGCGACCGGCGCGGCACCGGCTCCCGCCGGACGCGCGGCAGGCGCCGAGGACGATGACCCGATCGTCATCGTGTCGATGAGCTGCCGCTACCCC
>NZ_AOPZ01000289.1 GCF_000414115.1 Streptomyces aurantiacus JA 4570 | reverse complement strand
CGGGCGCCCCCGTCCACGTACGCGGTTGAAGTCCCTTACGCGGCAGGGAGGTTGGCCAGCTGGGCCTGGAGGCGGGCGATGTCCTCGTCGGCCTTGGCGAGCCGGCCGCGGATCTTGTCCACCACCTGGTCGGGGGCCTTCGCCAGGAACGCCTCGTTGCCGAGCTTGGCGGTGGCCTGGGCCTTCTCCTTCTCGGCCGCCGCCAGATCCTTGGCGAGCCGCTTGCGCTCCGCCGCCACGTCGATCGTGCCGGACAGGTCCAGGGCGACCGTCGCGCCGGACACCGGCAGCGTCGCCGTCGCCGCGAAGCCCTCGCCCTCCGGCTGGAGGCGCAGGAGCTGGCGGACGGCGGCCTCGTGCGGGGCGAACGGCGTGCCGTCCAGGGTGAGGCGGGCCGGGACCTTCTGGCCGGGCTGGAGGCCCTGGTCGGCGCGGAAGCGGCGGACCTCGGTGACGAGGCTCTGGAGGGACTCGATCTCCTTCTCGGCGGCCGCGTCACGGAAGCCACTGTCCTTGGGCCAGGCGGCGACGACCACGGACTCACCGCCCGTGAGCGTCGTCCACAGCGTCTCCGTCACGAACGGCACGACCGGGTGCAGCAGCCGCAGCGTGACGTCGAGGACCTCGCCGAGGACGCGCTTGCTGACCTCGGCCGCGGGGCCGCCCGCCATGAACGTGGTCTTGGACAGCTCCACGTACCAGTCGAAGACCTCGTCCCAGGCGAAGTGGAAGAGGGCGTCGGAGAGCTTCGCGAACTGGTAGTCCTCGTAGAACGCGTCGACCTCGGCGACCACCGTGTTGAGGCGGGACAGGATCCAGCGGTCCGTCGCCGACATCTCGGCGGCGTCCGGCAGCGGACCCTCCACCGTCGCGCCGTTCATCAGCGCGAAGCGGGTGGCGTTCCAGATCTTGTTGGCGAAGTTCCGGGAGCCCTGCACCCAGTCCTCGCCGATCGGCACGTCCACGCCCGGGTTGGCGCCGCGGGCGAGCGTGAACCGAAGAGCGTCCGACCCGTACTTGTCCATCCAGTCCAGGGGATTGACGGCATTCCCGAAGGACTTCGACATCTTCTTGCCGAACTGGTCGCGGACCATGCCGTGCAGGGCGATGGTGTGGAACGGCGGGGTCCCGTCCATCGCGTACAGGCCGAACATCATCATCCGGGCGACCCAGAAGAAGAGGATGTCGTAGCCGGTGACCAGCACGGAGTTCGGGTAGAACTTCGCGAGGCTGTCGGTCTTCTCGGGCCAGCCGAGGGTGGAGAAGGGCCACAGGCCCGACGAGAACCAGGTGTCGAGGACGTCGGTGTCCTGCGTCCAGCCCTCGCCGGTGGGCGGCTGCTCGTCGGGGCCGACGCAGACGACTTCGCCGTTCGGGCCGTACCAGACCGGGATCCGGTGGCCCCACCACAGCTGACGCGAGATGCACCAGTCGTGGAGGTTGTCGACCCAGTCGAAGTAGCGCTTCTCCATCTCCTGCGGGTGGATCTTGACCTGGCCGTCGCGGACCGCGTCTCCGGCGGCCTTGGCGAGCGGGCCGACCTTGACCCACCACTGCATCGACAGGCGCGGCTCGATGGTGGTCTTGCAGCGCGAGCAGTGCCCGACCGAGTGCGTGTACGGGCGCTTCTCGGCGACGATGCGGCCCTCGGCGCGCAGCGCGCCGACGATGGCGGAGCGGGCCTCCAGGCGGTCCAGGCCCTGGAAGGGGCCGTGGGCCGTGATCACGGCGTGCTCGTCCATGACCGCGATGTTCGGCAGGTCGTGGCGCTGGCCGATCTCGAAGTCGTTCGGGTCGTGGGCGGGCGTCACCTTGACGGCGCCGGTGCCGAACTCGGGGTCGACGTGCGCGTCCGCGACGACCGGGATGGACCGGTCGGTGAGCGGCAGCTTGATGAGCTTGCCGATCAGGTGCTGGTACCGCTCGTCCTCGGGGTGCACGGCGACGGCCGTGTCACCGAGCATCGTCTCGGCGCGGGTGGTGGCGACGACGAGCGTCTCGCCCCCCTCGCCGTACTTGATCGACACCAGCTCGCCGTCGTCGTCCTGGTACTCCACCTCGATGTCCGAGATGGCGGTCAGGCAGCGCGGGCACCAGTTGATGATGCGCTCGGCGCGGTAGATCAGCTCGTCCTCGTAGAGCCGCTTGAAGATCGTCTGGACGGCCTTGGAGAGGCCCTCGTCCATGGTGAACCGCTCACGCGACCACGCGACGCCGTCGCCGAGGCGGCGCATCTGGCCGGAGATCTGCCCGCCGGACTCGGCCTTCCACTGCCACACGCGCTCGACGAACGCCTCGCGGCCGAGGTCGTGCCGGGACTTGCCCTCCTTGCCGAGCTCGCGCTCGACGACGTTCTGGGTGGCGATACCGGCGTGGTCCATGCCCGGCTGCCACAGCACCTCATATCCCTGCATGCGCTTGCGGCGGGTCAGGGCGTCGATGAGGGTGTGCTCGAAGGCGTGGCCCAGGTGCAGGCTGCCGGTGACGTTCGGCGGCGGGATGACGACGGTGTACGGCGGCTTCTCGCTGCTCGCGTCGGCGTCGAAGTAGCCCCGCTCCACCCAGCGCTCGTACAGCGCCCCTTCTACCTCGGACGGCGCGTACTGCGTCGGGAGTTCGGGGGTGGTCGCTGGCGGCTGCTGCTGAGCGTTCTCGGTCACCCGGCCAGTTTAGGGGTGTCACAGTGTGGTCCCGAAACCGGAATCTTCAGTAACGGTTGCCGCCCCGGACCCCATGGGGATCCCCGCGTCGGTCAGGATGTCTGGAACACATAAGCGCGCGGGAGAATGTAGGCGCGCTCAGGCGTTCGAGGGGAACCCCAGTAATGAGCTACAACCAGCCGGGCCCGTACGGCGGGCAGCAGCCGCAGCAGCCCGGGGGCCTGCGGGGGGGCAGCCGCAGCAGCCCGGCCCGTACGGCCAGCCGCCGCAGGCCCCGGGGCCCGGCTACGGCTACCCGCAGCAGGCACCGCAGGGCGTGCCGCCGCAGCAGCCGCCCGGTTACGGCTACCCGCAGCAGCCCGGAGCCCCGTACGGCCAGCCGCAGCAGCCCGGAGCCCCGTACGGCCAGCCGCAGCAGCCGGGCCCGTACGGGCAGCAGCCGCAGGCCCCCTACGGCCAGGTCCCGCCGCCCCCGCCGGGCGGAGGCGGCGGGGGCAAGAAGACGGGCCTGATCATCGGCGCGGTCGCGGTGGTCGCTGCGATCGGTGTGGGCGCGTACTTCGTCCTGGGCGGCAGCGACGGCGGCTCCGGCTCGGTCAAGGACGACGGGCCGCACAAGCTGACCACGCCCGAGACGGTCCTCACCGACTACAAGAAGAAGCCGGGCAGCGCCGACGGCGGCAACATGTCCTCCGAGCAGATCGAGAACGCCGAGAAGTTCGGGGTGAAGGACCCCAAGGACGTCGAGGCGCAGTACATGTCGGGCAGCCAGGAGAACCCGCTCGGGCAGAAGATCCTGCAGCTCAACGGCGTCTACGGCGACATCGAGAACCCCGAGTCGGTCGTCGACAAGATGTTCTCCGAGGCGGAGAAGAAGTCCAAGGAGAACAACCCCGGCGGCCAGAAGGTGACCGTCATCGGCAGTCCCAAGTCGTACAACCCCTCCGGGCTCGACGGCGCGATGATGAAGTGCCAGGAGATGAAGTACGCCATGGGCTCCTCGTCGTCCGGCACCAGCCAGGGCCCGAAGGAAATGTCGATGGCGACCTGCATCTGGGGCGACAAGAGCACGATCGGCGTCGTCGTCAGCGCGGACGTGGCGGACGCCATGTCCGGCAAGAGCGCCGACCTGTCGGCGGCCGCGGAGAAGACGGCCAAGTTCCGCAAGGAAGTCCGCGTCAAGCTCTGACGCCGAGACACGGGTCGCGCACACGCACGGGCCCCGGCTTCCGCGGCCGGGGCCCACCTGCGTCACGATGAGCGACGCAGCACCGCATCACGAAGGGGGAACCCACGAATGAGCCACAACCAGCCGGGCCCGTACGGCGGCCAGCAGCCCGATCCCTACGGCGGCGGCCAGCCGCAGCAGCCGGGACCCTACGGCCAGCAGCCCCAGGCCCCACAGCCCGGCTACGGCTACCCGCAGCAGCAGCCCCAGCAGCCGGGCTACGGCTACCCCCAGCAGGCCCCGCAGGGCGTCCCGCCCCAGCAGCCCTACGGCCAGCCCGGCTACAGCCAGCCGCAGCAGCCCGGCCCGTACGGGCAGCAGCCCCAGGCCCCCTACGGCCAGGTCCCCCCGCCCCCGCCGGGCGGAGGCGGCGGCAAGAAGACGGGCCTGATCATCGGCGCGGTCGCGGTGATCGCCGCGATCGGCGTGGGCGCCTACTTCGTACTCGGCGGCGACGACGGCGGCAGCTCCGGCTCGGTCAAGGACGACGGCCCGCACAAGCTGACCACGCCCGCGACCGTCATCGACGGCGAGTTCAAGAAGGAGGCCGGTTCCTCCGGCGGGTTCGGCGGCGGCATCAACACGGAGAAGGCCGAGAAGGCCGGAGTCAAGAACGCCAAGGACGTCGGCGCGGACTACCAGGCCGGCAGCAAGGACAACCCGCTGTCGGTCAAGGCCCTGAACTTCGGCGGCGTGTACGGCGAGATCGACGACCCCGAGAGCGTCGTGGACAAGATGTTCGCCAACGCCGAGAAGGAGCAGAACAAGGCCGGCAGCGGCACCAAGATGAAGGTGGTCGGCAGCCCGAAGTCGTACAACCCCTCCGACCTCGACGGTGCGATCATGAAGTGCCAGGAGATGAAGATCGACACGAGCGGGTCGACCGAATCCTCAGCACCCAAGGAGATGTCCGCAGCCGTCTGCATCTGGGGCGACAAGAGCACGATCGGCTTCACCGTGAACGTCGACGTGGCCAACGCGATGGCGGGCAAGAGCGCCGACCTCGCGGACGCCGCGGAGAAGACGGCCAAGCTCCGCAAGGACGCACGCGTCAAGCTCTGACCGTCCGGTCGGACATCAGCAAGGGCCCGGTCGCTCCGGCCGGGCCCTTCGCATGCTTCAGGGGACAACGGCTCGGGTGGGGGCGGGGGTTCGGTCGCGGTCGCGGATGAGGGGGCGCACAAGCTGGTCGCGCCCAAGTCCGTGCTCGGTGGGTACGAGCAGGTCGACGGGATCACGTCGGCCGGGCTCGACGGGGCCGGGGGGTTCGGGGTGCGGGGCGCTAAGAAGGTTCAGGCGGTGTACGGCTCCGGCACGGAGGCCAAGCCGTTGGGCGCCGGGTTGATCCAGTTCACCGGCGCGTACGGGACGATCGGCGACCCGGAGAAGACGGTCGACGCGATGTTCGCGGATCTCGCGGCCAAGGCGAGGAAGGGCCCCGGCAAGGGCGGTGAGAGGAGCACGATGCTCGGCAGGCCACAGGACTTCGGCTCGGACGGCGCGGTCCTCAAGTGCCAGGAGGCACGGGTCGAGGGCAGCTCCGCCCCCGCAGGCCGCAAGGAGGCCCGCACGGCCCTGTGCGCCTGGGCCGACGGCAGCACCGCCGCCATCGTCCTGTCCATGGACACCCGCGAAGCCGAGGCGGGCCGGGCCGCGTCCCTCGAAGAGGCAGCCGCCACAACGAGGAAGCTCCGCCAGGAAGTTCGCGTCAAGCGCTGACACGTCCACGTACGACGCAAGGGCGCCCGGCGAGGTCAACTCGCCGGGCGCCCTTGGTGGTTCGGATGTGCTGTGCCGCCTACGCGGACTTCTGCTCGCCCGCCCCGGGGCCCCGCACCTCACGCGGCACCAGCGTCGGGTTCACGTTCGAGTGGACGACGTCCGCCGTGATGACGACGCGGGCCACGTCCTTGCGGGACGGCACCTCGTACATCACCGACTGGAGGACCTCCTCCATGATGGCGCGCAGGCCGCGCGCGCCGGTCTGCCGCAGGATCGCCTGGTCGGCGATGGCTTCGAGGGCCTCGCGCTCGAAGTCCAGCTCCACGCCGTCGAGTTCGAAGAGGCGCTGGTACTGCTTGACGAGGGCGTTGCGCGGCTCGACGAGGATCTGGAGCAGGGCCTCGCGGTCGAGGTTGTGGACCGAGGTGATGACGGGCAGCCGGCCGATGAACTCGGGGATCATCCCGAACTTCACCAGGTCCTCCGGCATGATGTCCTCGAACTGGTCCTTCTCCTCCAGCTCCCGCTTGGAGCGGATGGTGGCGCCGAAGCCGATGCCCTTCGCCCCGGCCCGCGACTCGATGATCTTCTCCAGGCCGGCGAAGGCGCCGCCCACGATGAAGAGCACGTTCGTGGTGTCGATCTGGATGAATTCCTGGTGCGGGTGCTTGCGGCCGCCCTGCGGCGGGACGGAGGCCGTCGTGCCCTCAAGGATCTTGAGGAGGGCCTGCTGGACGCCTTCGCCCGAGACGTCACGCGTGATCGACGGGTTTTCGCTCTTCCGGGCTACCTTGTCGATCTCGTCGATGTAGATGATGCCCGTCTCGGCCTTCTTGACGTCGTAGTCGGCGGCCTGGATGAGCTTGAGGAGGATGTTCTCCACGTCCTCGCCGACATAGCCCGCCTCCGTGAGGGCCGTCGCGTCCGCGATGGCGAAGGGGACGTTCAGCATGCGGGCGAGCGTCTGGGCGAGCAGCGTCTTGCCGGAGCCGGTGGGGCCGAGCAGCAGGATGTTGGACTTCGCCAGCTCGATGGCGTCCTCGCGGGCCCCCGCGCCGCCGTTCTCCCCGGCCTGGACGCGCTTGTAGTGGTTGTAGACGGCGACGGAGAGTGCCTTCTTGGCGGGCTCCTGACCGACTACGTACCCCTCGAGGAACTCGTAGATCTCGCGGGGCTTGGGCAGTTCCTCCCAGCGGACCTCGCTCGTCTCGGCGAGTTCTTCCTCGATGATCTCGTTACAGAGATCGATGCACTCATCGCAGATGTACACGCCGGGGCCTGCGATGAGCTTCTTGACCTGCTTCTGGCTCTTGCCACAGAACGAGCACTTGAGCAGATCGCCGCCGTCACCGATGCGTGCCACGGTGTGCTTCCCCTTCGCCTGGGAGACGCCGTTGGTCCAGCGGCTCCTGGTGCCTTGTATCCGACGGTACCTTGCCTGGCCCCTCGTTCGGGCCCCCCTTGGCGCGGTTCGCTTCCACGCGGACCGTACCCCAGGGATGGGCGGATGGTGCTGCGGTGCCCCGGACGAGGCCAGCAGGTGGTCTCGTCCGGGACGCCGGCGGGGCTCAGAGAACCGAGGCGTTGTTCATCTTCCGGGTGGAGATGATCTGGTCGATCAGGCCGTACTCCAGGGCGCCCTCGGCGGTGAGGATCTTGTCGCGCTCGATGTCGTCGCGGATCTTCTCGATCGGCGTCGTGGAGTGCTTGGCCAGCAGTTCCTCGAGCTGCGTACGCATCCGGAGGATCTCGTTGGCCGCGATCTCCAGGTCGGAGAGCTGCTCGCGGCCCGTTCCGCCGGACGGCTGGTGGATCAGCACGCGGGCGTTCGGCAGGGCCATGCGCTTGCCCGGAGTACCCGCGGCGAGGAGCACGGCGGCCGCGGAGGACGCCTGGCCCATGCAGACCGTCTGGATGTCGGGCTTCACGAACTGCATGGTGTCGTAGATCGCGGTGAGCGCCGTGAAGGAGCCGCCCGGGCTGTTGATGTAGACCGAGATGTCCCGGTCGGGGTCCATCGACTCCAGGCACAGGAGCTGCGCCATGACGTCGTTGGCGGAGGCGTCGTCGATCTGGACGCCGAGGAAGATCACGCGCTCTTCGAACAGCTTCGCGTACGGGTCGTACTCACGCACGCCCTGCGAGGTGCGCTCGACGAAGCGCGGGATCACATAGCGGTTGTCCACCTGGGGGCCGGTGTGCAGGCCCGAGGGCTGGCCGCTGACGGGGAAGGTGTTCATCTGAGGTGTTCCGTCCTGGGTGTGAGCGTGGGCTGGGTCGGCTTGGGGCCTCGCCGGTGTCCGTCCCGGCCGCGGCGGCCCGGAGCGGGTCGCGCCTGTGCCGGGGGCCGGCGGGGTGCCTGTGTCAGGCCCCCGTGCCGCCGCCGCCCGGAACACCCGAAGCGGCGCTGATGATCTCGTCGATGAGGCCGTACTCCTTGGCCTCCTCGGTGGTGAACCAGCGGTCGCGGTCACCGTCACGGATGATCGTCTCGACCGTCTGGCCGGAGTGGCGGGCGGTGATCTCGGCCATGCGCTTCTTCGTGCGCAGCAGATACTCGGCCTGGATCTTGACGTCGGAGGCGGTGCCGCCGATGCCGGCGGAGCCCTGGTGCATCAGGATGTCCGTGTGCGGCAGGGCGAAGCGCTTGCCCGCGGTGCCGCCGGTGAGCAGGAACTGGCCCATGGAGGCGGCCATGCCCATGCCGATGGTGACGACGTCGTTCGGGATGTACTGCATGGTGTCGTAGATCGCCATGCCGGCGGTCACCGAGCCGCCGGGGCTGTTGATGTAGAGGTAGATGTCCTTCGAGGGGTCTGCCGCGAGGAGGAGCATCTGCGCCGTGATCTTGTTCGCGATGTCGTCGTCGACCTGCTGGCCGAGGAAGACGATGCGCTCGCCGAGCAGCCGGTTGTACACATGGTCGCCGAGGCCACCACCGATGGACGGCTCACCGGCTGCGTTAGGCATCAGATTCGTCACGTATCCACCTGCTCGTCTCTGACGGCACCGGCCGTCTCAGCATCTTCGTTCTGAGGGCAAGGACTCCACTGCCCCCGTATTCATGGACCCTAACGCGCGGGTCCCTTCGGGGAATCCCGCAGAGGCAACTGTTCGCTGTGAGCGCAGGTAGCGCCCCCGGCGGGGGCGCGGGCCCACTCAGGGCTGTGGCGGCCCACCCCGTCGGGGCCGGGGGGACTGTGCGCCCCGTCAGGGGCGCGGGGAACTGCGCGGCCAGCCCCCACGGAGCCGCATCCGGCAACGAGCCCCAGCGAGGCAGACGCGTCTGCCCGATGCCTCGCCATCGGCGGCCGCGGGGCCGCTGTGGCGGTCGCGCAGTTCCCCGCGCCCCTTGCGGGGCGCAGGTCGCCGGAACAGACCGCTGGGCCCCCGGGACACATGTCCCGGGGGCCCAGCGGTTACGGCAGTGGAAGATCAGGCGTCCGACTTGTCCTCGTCGGACTTGTCCGCCTCGGCGGAGGCGTCGGCGGCGGCCTCGGCCTGCTCACCCTCGACGGAGTCGTCCTCGTCGTCGAGGTCGACGACCTCGCCGTTGGTGTCCTTGACCGTGGCGGCCTCAACGACAACCGCGAGGGCCTTGCCGCGGGCGACCTCGCCGACGAGCATCGGCACCTGGCCGCCCTCGACGACGGCCTGGGCGAACTGGTCGGGGCTCATGCCGGAGGACTGCGCGCGACGCATGAGGTGCTCGGTGAGCTCCTCCTGGTTCACGTTCAGCTTCTCCTTGTTGACGAGCTCGTCGAGGACGAACTGCGTCTTGATGCCCTTGACCGCCTGCTCGCGGGTCTCGGCGTCGAACTCTTCCTCGGTCTTGCCCTGGATCTCCAGGTACTTCGCGAGGTCGAGGCCCATCTGGCCGAGCTGGTGGTGCTCGAGGTTGTGCTTGCGGGTGCGGATCTCGTCCTCGAGCAGCTTCTCGGGGACGGGCACCTCGACGAGCTCGAGGAGCTTCTCCAGGACGCGCTCCTGGGCCTGCGTGGCCTGGTCGAACTGGCGGGCCGTCTCCAGGCGCTTGCGGCTGTCGGCCTTCAGCTCGTCCAGGGTGTCGAACTCCGACGCGAGCTGCGCGAAGTCGTCGTCCAGCTCCGGCAGCTCACGCTTGGCGACCTGGGTGACCTTGACGGTGACCTCGGACTCCTTGCCGGCCGCGGAGCCGCCCTTGAGCTCGGAGGTGAAGGTGGCCTCGCCACCGGCCTCCAGGCCCTTCACGGCGTCGTCGATGCCCTCGAGGAGCTCGCCGGAGCCGATCGTGTAGGAGACGCCGGACGCGACGCCGTCCTCCAGGACCTCGCCCTCGACCTTGGCCTCCAGGTCGATCGTCACCACGTCGCCGTCCTCGGCGGGGCGCTCGACCGGGGACGTGGAGGCGAAGCGCTCACGCAGCTCCTCGACGGCCTTGTCGACGTCCTCGTCGGCGATCTCGACCGCGTCGACCTCGACCTCGATGCCGGAGTAGTCCGGGATCTCGATGGCCGGACGGATGTCGACCTCGGCGGTGAAGTTGAGGGTCTCGTTGTCCTTCAGCTCGGTGATGTCCACGTCGGGCTGGCCCAGGACGTTGAGCTCGGCCTCGTTGACCGCCTCGGTGTAGAACTTCGGGAGGGCGTCGTTGACAGCCTCCTCCAGCACAGCCCCGCGGCCGAACCGCTGGTCGATGACGCGGGCCGGGATCTTGCCCTTGCGGAAGCCCTTCACCGTGACCTGCTGGTTGATCTTCTTGTACGCCGCGTCGAGGCTGTCCTTGAGCTCCTCGAAGGGCACCTCGACAGTGAGCCGAACCCGGGTCGGGTTCAGGGTCTCCACGGCGCTCTTCACGGTTCGGTCTCCTTGTGGGCTGACTGCTTGGATTCTGCCCGGTTGAGAGACACACGGGCACGCAGCTTGCATAGTAACGGCACGCGGGAGCGGACCCACAATGCGATCTTGGAAGACGGACCGCCGGGCCGTGGATACATCGGTCCCCGCCGGGGAACAGGCCACGAACGCGGGGGACCGAGCTGGTCGGGGTGGCGGGATTTGAACCCACGGCCTTCCGCTCCCAAAGCGGACGCGCTACCAAGCTGCGCCACACCCCGTCGGTGCGACACGTAGGGTACATGCCCGCAGGCAGTGCGGCGCCCGCTTATTCGGGGTGCGAAAGGGGGTGTGCGGCGCACGGCCGCGACCCGCTACGATGCTGTCCGTGCCGCGCACGCCGACCTGCGAAAGGTGTGCTGCGCGAGCTGTGCGGGCGTAGCTCAATGGTAGAGCCCTAGTCTTCCAAACTAGCTACGCGGGTTCGATTCCCGTCGCCCGCTCCGTGGCCTCCGGCCCGGTGTACAGGTTCCGCCTGCGCGCCGGGCCGGAGGCTTTTCCGTGCGCGTCACGGATTCCGTCCCCGGCGGCCACAGGGCGAGCCCCTGCGCGAGGCTCGCGAGGAGCACCCCGGCCGCGAAGGGGCCGGTGGCAGGGGTTCGCCGCTCAGCAGTGCGCTGTCCGCCGTCAGAACTGTATGTCCCCGATGGTCTCCGCGAGGGAGTCGAGCAGTTCCTGAATGTCGTCGGCCATTCCCGTCGAGGCGAGGACGAAGCCGAAGAGCGCCGCGACGATGGCCGGCCATACCTTGATGTTTCCCTGACGAATCATCATGACAAGGACGATCGCCAACAGCAGCACCACTGACAGCGAAATGGCCACACTCATCACACCCTAGGTCGGTCGCTCTCCCGCCCGGGGGGTACGACCCCGCACTCCCCCGCCAGAACCATCGTGCCACCAACAGGACCCCGCTATGCGGCCGGTGACACATCGTCGGCCAAGGCAGGCCCCAGGCATGACCAGTTGCGGACCCGTCCCGCGGACCGCGCCGGGACCGCGGCGCATGCGCCGCACGCGAACCACGGGCATCCGTACGGGAATTCGACGGTTCCGCCGGACGGCGAATTCGACCTGATCGTTTCCATGGCCAGCCATCGGTCCGACATCGCCCCGACACCGTCCCGTCACCCGTACACAGCGGCTCCCCCACAAGTCGTCCACAGGAATTCGAATTGTTGCCGGGAGCACACCGAGAGGGTCGCCATAACCCACCACGGTCCGATCAACCGGGACATTTCACCAGAGTCGCCCGCGGGCGTTATGCGTGATTTAAGCGGTACGAGACATGACGTAACGGACAGCAATCCATCGTGTCTCGCGGGTACCCGCGACATGAATACGGAAATCCCGTGCGGGCCCGGTGATGTGTCCCGGCATACACGCGCGCGACAAACCGAGACATGAACGGGACGAATGAGTTGGGGGTTTTACGGGAACACCACGGCGACGCTAGGGTGCCTCAGATGTTCCACGCTGCCATGACCCCCGCAGGCGCAGTGCGGTCCCGGATCGTCTCACCGAGCTCGTGGTGGGAGGGCCTGTGACGAACCCCGTTCCCCCGCACGGCCGGCATCGGGCGCCGCTGCCTCCCGTCCAGCCCTCCGTACCGGAGACGGCCGCCGGAATGCCCGCCCCGCGCGTCCCCCACTCCTCAGCGGCCGCCACCGCCACCCGCCCGGCGGGCCGCCACACCGCTCCTCACCCCCAGTCCGGTCATCCGGGCCATCCCGGCCATCCCGGCCAGTCGTCCGCACCCGCCGCCGCGAGCGGCACCGGTGCCGCGGGCAGACCCGCCAAGCAGCGCGACGCGTTCTTCGACAACGCCAAGTACCTGGCGATCGTGCTGGTCGCGATGGCTCACGCATGGGAGCCGCTGACGGATCACAGCCGCACCGCCGAAGCGCTGTACATGACCGTCTATACCTTCCACATGCCGGCGTTCATCCTGATCTCCGGCTACTTCTCGCGCAGCTTCGACATGCGCCCGGACCGGCTCAAGCGGCTCGTGACCGGTGTCGCCGTGCCGTACGTGATCTTCGAAGTCGCGTACACCTTCTTCAAGCGGTGGGCCGACGACGATCCGACGCAGCCGATCAGTCTGCTCGACCCCTGGTATCTGACGTGGTTCCTGATCGCCCTGTTCGTGTGGCGGCTGACCACCCCGCTGTGGAAGATCGTGCGCTGGCCGGTGCCGCTGGCCCTGTGCGTCGCCGTGCTCGCGGTGATCTCGCCCGACATCGGCGACGACCTCGACCTCCAGCGCGTGCTGCAGTTCATGCCGTTCTTCGTGCTCGGCCTGTTCATCAAGCCCGAGCACTTCCAGCTGGTGCGGCGCCGCGAGGTGCGGCTGCTGTCCGTGCCGGTCTTCGCCTGCGCGGTGGTACTCGCCTACTGGGCCGCTCCGCGCATGACGTCCGTGTGGTTCTACCGCCGCGAGAGCGCGCAGGAGCTGGGCGTTCCGTGGTGGGTGGGCGTGGTCATGACGCTCGCCCTGTTCGGCTGCTCGGTGCTGCTCACCGCGTGCTTCTTCGCGTGGGTGCCGCGGCGGAAGATGTGGTTCACCGTGCTGGGGGCGGGGACTCTGTACGGGTATCTGCTGCATGGCTTCCTCGCCAAGGGGTCCCGGTTCTGGGGCTGGTTCGAGGAGTACGAGTGGCTGCACAAGCCTGCCGGTGAGGTGGTCGTGACGCTGGTCGCCGGGACGGTGGTGACGCTGCTGTGTACGCCGCCGGTGCAGCGGGTGTTCCGCTTCGCGATGGAGCCGAAGATGGAGTGGGCGTTCCGCCGCGACGCGGCGGCGTTGGCGCGGGCCCGCCGGCCAGGGGCGGGGTGACCGCCTGACGGGACGGTGGGCACAGGGGACTGCTGCTGGGCGGTTGCCCCGCAGCAGTCCCCTCCCCCCGCAGCCGCCGACGGTGGGCGGCCCCCACGGGAGACGCTCACCTCTCGGACGGCTGGAAACGGGCGGGCG
>NZ_AOPZ01000288.1 GCF_000414115.1 Streptomyces aurantiacus JA 4570 | reverse complement strand
GGGCGGGCGGGTGGGAAATACACTCCCGTGATGCGTACTACCGTCGCGATCATCGGTGCGGGCCCCGCGGGCCTGTTACTGGCTCGGCTGCTCGACGTCGCGGGCGTCGACTCCGTCGTCCTGGAGAGCCGCGACCGCGCCTACGTGGAGCGGCGGCAGCGCGCCGGGATCCTGGAGCAGGGCACGGCGGACGCGCTGCGCGCGGCCGGGGCGGGCGACCGCATGGACCGCGAGGGGCTCCCGCACACCGGCATCGAGCTGCGCTACGACCGCCGCAGGCACCGCGTCGACTTCCCCTCGCTCACCGGCGGCCGCTCGGTCCTCGTCTACGCCCAGACCGAGGTGTGCAAGGACCTCATCGCCCTGCGCCTGCGCACGGGCGGCCCGCTGCTCTTCGGGGCCGAGGCGCTGGCCGTGGAGGAAACAGGGACGCAGCGCCCGCGCGTGCGCTACCGCCACCAGGGCCGTGAGCGGGTGATCGAGTGCGCGTACGTCGCCGGGTGCGACGGCTTCTGGGGCGTGTCCCGCAAGGCGGTGCCGCCCGCGCTCTCCCGGACGTACGAACGTACGTACCCC
Organism: Streptomyces aurantiacus JA 4570; assembly: GCF_000414115.1. GTDB lineage: Bacteria > Actinomycetota > Actinomycetes > Streptomycetales > Streptomycetaceae > Streptomyces > Streptomyces aurantiacus_A. The sequence goes on along the minus strand of NZ_AOPZ01000288.1, from coordinate 8,028 downwards.
TTCGCCTGGCTCGGCGTGCTCGCCGACGTGCCGCCCTCCCACGACGAGCTGGTGTACGCCCGCCACGACCGCGGCTTCGCCCTGCTGAGCCAGCGGTCCCCGACCGTCTCCCGCCTCTACCTCCAGGTCCCGGAGCACACCGACGCCGCCGAGTGGAGCGAGACGGACGTCTGGGACGAGCTGGAGCGCCGCACCGAGACGGACGACGGGTGGCGGCTGAAGCGCGGCCCGATCACGGCCGCGTCCGTCACGCCGATGCGCTCCTACGTCCACGAGCCCATGCGGCACGGCCGCCTCTTCCTCGCCGGTGACGCCGCCCACATAGTGCCGCCCACCGGCGCCAAGGGCCTCAACCTGGCCGTCGGCGACGTCGTCACCCTCGCGCGCGCCCTCGTCGCCCACCACGCCACGGGCGACCCCGCGGGCCTCGACGCGTACTCCGCCACCTGCCTGCGCCGCGTCTGGCAGGCCGAGCGGTTCTCGTACGCGATGACGGCCATGCTGCACCGCCACCCCGACGCGACCCCCTTCGACGACCGCCTCCAGCTCGCCCGGCTCGACCGGATCGCCACCACCCGCTCGGCCGAGGCCGACCTGGCCGAGGCGTACACGGGCCTTTCCGTCGACTGACCTGCCGCGCTCCGGGAACACGGGACTCCATGCCGAGCGTTCTCCCGTCACAGAGAGGGAAAGATCCTCCCCAAGCACTAGGCACTTCCTTTTGCCTACGCATTACTCTTGAACCCAAAGCCACGCACGGTGGCCATGGAGGAGTGAGATGAGGAGCAGTAACCCGGTCTTCTCGCGACGGGGGTTCAGCCGCGACAACGGCTATGCGGGCTTCAACGCGCAGCCGGGGGCCGGGGGAGCCGCCGCCGTAGGGACGCAGGCCAATCCGTACGCGGGCGCGGGCCAGCAGGCCCCCACCAACCCGTACGCCAACAATCCGTACGCCCAGCAGGGCCTCCAGGGCGCCCCGCCCCAGGCCCCGGTGACCACCGGCCGCATGACGATGGACGACGTCGTCATGCGCACGGCCACCACGCTCGGTGTCCTCGTCGTCACGGCCGCGCTCGCCTGGGCGCTGCTGCCCGTGGACGACGCCAACATCAGCAAGTCGTACGGCATCGCGATCGGCGCCGGTCTCGTCGCGATGGTCCTGGGCTTCGTGCAGGCGTTCAAGCGCAAGGCTTCGCCGCCGCTCATCCTCACGTACGCCGCCCTGGAGGGCGTCTTCCTCGGCGTCGTCTCCAGCGTCGTCGACAACCGCATCGCGAGCGGCGCGGCCATGCAGGCCGTGCTCGGCACGATGGCCGTCTTCCTCGGCGTCCTGGTGGCGTACAAGGCCGGCTGGATCCGCGTCAACCGCCGTTTCTACGGCTTCGTGATGGCGGCCGCGCTCGGCTTCATCCTGCTGATGGCCGTGAACCTGCTGTTCGCGGTGTTCGGCGGCGGTGACGGCCTCGGCTTCCGCAGCGGCGGCCTGGGCATCATGTTCGGCATCATCGGCATCCTGCTCGGTGCCTGCTTCCTGGCCCTGGACTTCAAGCAGGTCGAGGACGGCATCGCGTACGGCGCCCCGCGCGAGGAGGCATGGCTCGCCGCCTTCGGCCTCACGATGACGCTGGTGTGGATCTACATGGAGTTCCTGCGGCTGATCGCCATCCTGCAGGGCAACGACTGAATCCTGCGCGGCCACGACTGACGGCCCGCAGAACGGAACAGACCGGCCGAAGGGCCCGCGGAAGAGATTCCGCGGGCCCTTCGCCGTTGTCTGCCGGGGGAAACGGGGGTCGGGGTCAGAAATACTTGCGTGCGGCGCGGCGGAGGTCGTACTCGTGGATGATCGCCTTGGCGTGGCCGTACGCGAGGTTGTGTTCGCCGCGGAGCCAGCTCACCTTCTCCTCGAAGCGGAAGAGAGAGGGGCCCTCGTCGACGGTGCGGAGCCAGTCGGAGACTTCACGACCTGTGCAGTGGGGGATACGGGCGAGCAGATTGCGGTGGGTCTCCTCGGAGAAGACTTGGGACATCGGCGCCTCCGGACGCGTTCGATGTGGTCCGTCCTTCACGCCACCGTGCCTGAGCGTTCCGATATTGGCAACAGTCCCGGCTGGGCGCGTAGGGTCGCACAGTGCTCGATACGACGCCTTTGATCACGGCAGTTGACCGTTTCGCGGACCGGCTGCGGGCCGCTCCGCAGTCCCGTCTGCAGCGCGGGGCGGCGGCCGAAGCGCTGGACCTGGCCCGGGAGTTGGCGGTGCGCGCGCAGGTGCGGGAGTCGCCCCTCGACGAGCCCCGGGTGATGCCGGACGCCGGCATGTTCGCGGCCGCCGACCAGGTCACCGTCGCGGGGCGGGACCTGGCCCTCGTGCTCCGCGACGAGAGCGAACTCGCGGACGCGGTGCGCCTGGTGGAGGAGTCGGTGGGCCGGGCCGGAGTGTGAGCGGCGGGCGGCCGTCGGGTGCGGGCGCCGGCGCCGCCGCGGGTCAGACCGACGCGATGACGCGGTCCGCAAGGATGTAGACGTTCTCCGTACCGCACGCGAACGTCAGGGCGTACGCCCCCGAGACGCCGGAGCCGCCGAGCAGGACCGGGGCCCGGCCGTCGCGCAGGGCGGCGGCGAGCAGCTCCGCGGTCTCGCGGTGGCCCGGGGTCATGCAGAGCGTCGTGCCGTCCGTGAAGACGTAGACGTCCAGGGTGCCGAGCGGGCCCGGGCGGACGTCGGCGAGCGCCGTGCGGGCGTCGGCCAGCTCCTCCAGGCAGGCCACCGTGCGCTCGTGGTCGCCGTTCGCCGGGGACTGGACCGGGACGAAGTCGGGGTGCGAGGGGTGGCGGCGGCGGGCCGCGGCCAGCTCGGGGGAGTCGGCGGCGAACTCGTCCGCCGCGGCGGCCGGGTCGGCGAAGGGCTCCACGACCGGCTCCAGGCTCTCGGACTCCAGGCCCGCCAGGTCGGCCTGGCGCGGCAGGAACAGCTCGTCCGCGATGTTCTCGGGCAGCCCGCTCAGGAGCGAGGGGGTGTCCGCGATGTCCCGCGCCTCCTGGGCGGCCCAGAACGCGCGCGCCTCGGCCAGCTCGCGCTCGCGCTCCTCGGCGAGGGCCTCGGCGACCGCCGCGCGTATCTCCTCGGTGTCCACCGCGCTGCGGGCGGCGGGCACGGAGGCGCGCTCGCCCGCCGCGCCGCGGCTCTCGGCCAGCTCGGTGCGCAGCTCGGTGATCTGCTGCCGCAGGCCCCGCACGGAGCGCAGGGCGGCGGTACCCACGGCCGTGGCAGCGGCCGCGGAGAGCAGCAAGGCAAGATGCATGGCGCTCACTGACGTACTCCCGGTTTCAAGTCGACCCCCGACTTCCTACATCAGCTTGAAGCCTGCACCATCCTGCTGTCAGTGCATTACGTCACGAAATGGACAGGACTTTCGCCCCGGTGTTTATCCGTGGATCCATGCTGACCTGGGCACATGTACCTCCCCCAGGAGATTGGTCACATCCTGGGGGAGATTGGGTCACGAATGCGTGGAGGGGCGGAAGCGGCCGCCGTGTCCCGGCCTGTGAGACGGGCGGCCACTCAGGGTGCCGACGGTGTCAGCTCAGGCGCTCGATGACCATCGCCATGCCCTGGCCGCCGCCGACGCACATGGTCTCCAGGCCGAACTGCTTGTCGTGGAACTGGAGGCTGTTGATCAGCGTGCCGGTGATGCGGGCGCCGGTCATGCCGAAGGGGTGGCCGACGGCGATCGCGCCGCCGTTGATGTTCAGCTTGTCGAGGGGGATGTCCAGGTCGCGGTAGGAGGGGATCACCTGGGCGGCGAACGCCTCGTTGATCTCGACCAGGTCGATGTCGCCGATCGTGAGCCCGGCACGCCGCAGCGCCTGCTTGCTGGCCTCCACCGGGCCGAGGCCCATGATCTCGGGAGAGAGGCCGGTGACGCCGGTGGACACGATGCGGGCGAGCGGGGTCAGGCCGAGCTCGCGGGCCTTGGTGTCGCTCATGATCACGAGCGCGGCGGCGCCGTCGTTCAGCGGACAGCAGTTGCCCGCGGTGACCAGGCCGTCGGGGCGGAACACGGGCTTGAGGCCGGCCACGCCCTCCAGCGTGACGCCCGCGCGCGGCCCGTCGTCCTTGCTGACGACGGTGCCGTCGGGGGTCGTGACGGGCGTGATCTCGCGCTCCCAGAAGCCGTTCTTGAGGGCTTCCTCGGCGAGGTTCTGGGACCGGACGCCGAACTCGTCCATGTCCTGGCGGGTGACGCCCTTGAGGCGGGCGAGGTTCTCGGCGGTCTGGCCCATCGCGATGTACGCGTCCGGGACGAGGCCGTCCTCGCGCGGGTCGTGCCAGTCGGTGCCGGTCTCCTGGGCGCGGGCCGCGGTGCGGGCCTCGGCGTCGGCGAAGAGGGGGTTGTGGGTGTCCGGGAGGCCGTCGCTCGACCCCTTCGCGAACCGCGACACCATCTCGACGCCGGCCGAGATGAAGACGTCGCCCTCGCCCGCCTTGATGGCGTGCAGGGCCATGCGGGACGTCTGCAGCGACGAGGAGCAGTAGCGGGTGATCGTGCAGCCCGGGAGGTGGTCCATCCCCATCTGCACGGCCACGATCCGGCCGAGGTTGTGGCCCTGCTCGCCGCCGGGCAGACCGCAGCCCAGCATCAGGTCGTCGATGTCCTTCGGGTCGAGCGCGGGCACCTTGGCCAGGGCGGCCTGGATGATCGTGGCGGTCAGGTCGTCCGGGCGCAGCTCCTTGAGGGAGCCCTTGCCGGCGCGGCCGATGGGGGAGCGGGCGGCGGAGACGATCACGGCTTCGGGCATCACGGGCTCCTACTGGCGGGGGCGCCCCTAACAGGGCAGGGCTCACTGGGAAGTTACCTGCACGTAATGCCGTCGGTCACGGGGTGAGGGCTGTGACGCGGGCCGCATTTCTAAGCGAGCGCTCAGAGGGTGGGCCCTGTGGGGCTTTCCCCAATCCCGCCCCTTCCCGTAACCAGGGCGTTTGAGGAGCGGGGGTCCGGGGGCAGAGCCCCCGGTTTCGGAGCCCCGCTAGGGAATCGGCGACGGCGCCGGTGTCTGGATGCGGCGGCGGCGCCTGCGCTTGAGGAGGGCCCAGGGGCCACGGGGGCCCGTGGGCATAGCGCCAGTGACCTCCGTGCCGCCCTCGGAGGCCGCCTGGGCCGCCGCCCGGGCCACGGGCAGGAAACCCTCGCGGCGGGAGACGTCCGGCCGCTCCTCCTCCGGCCACAGCCCCAGCGCCGCGCACAGCGTGGGCAGCACCGCCATCGCGGCGGTCGCGTACCCCTCCGCCGAGGGGTGGTAGTTGTCGGGACCGAACAGCTCGCGCGGGTTCGCCGCGAACTCGGGGCCGAGGAGGTCCCCGAGCGACACCGTCCGGCCCCCCTGTTCCACGACGCCGATCGTCTGCGCGGCGGCCAGCTGCCGCGAGACCCGGCGGGCCAGCCACCGCAGCGGCTGGTAGACGGGCTCGATGGTGCCGAGGTCGGGACAGGTGCCCACGACCACCTCCGCCCCGGCGGTGCGCAGTCTGCGTACCGCCGTGGACAGCAGCCGCACCGACCGCGTCGGCGGCATCCGGTGCGTGACGTCGTTCGCCCCGATCATCACCACGCACACATCGGGCACCCAGCCTGTCTCGTCCGACAGGACCAGCGAGACCTGTCGCTCCAGGTCGTCCGACTGCGCCCCCGGCTGCGCCACCACCCGCACGTCCACCGGCCGCTCCGCGACCGCCGCCAGGCCGGACGCGAGCAGCGCCGCCGGGGTCTGCTGGGCCCGCCGCACGCCCTGTCCCGCCGCCGTGGAGTCGCCGAGCACGGCGAACCGCAGCGGCTCGCGCCCGTCGGAGCGCTCGGCGAACGCCGCCCCGTACCGCCCGTGCGCCCGCGGCGGCGCCCCGTACCCGCCATTGCCCACCGACCGCTTGGCCAGCTGCACCTCGGCGAGGACGAGCCCGACCGTGGCCGCGCCGAGCAGCCCGATGCCTCCGCCGCCGTACGCCGCACCCGCGGCGATCCGCCGCGCCACCCTCGCCCTCGACACCCCGTGGTCACCTCAGCAAAGTCGTGCCGGTAAAAACGGCCCGAGCCGCACAACCGCCGCACACCCGGCCGTACGCCCCGTACACCCACTCATTGCCCCGTCAAGCAGGCCGTCCAATCGCAACGGGAGGTGAACCGGCGAGATGGCGCCGTAGTCTGACGGCACCCATATACCTCGTACGGCGTCCCTTCGCGGGACATCCAAGACATCCAAGGCGCTGCGGCCCGGACACCCCGGAAAGACGGAGACAACGGTGCATTTCCACGACTCGATGATCAGCCTCGTCGGCAACACCCCGCTGGTGCGGCTCAACAACGTGACCAAGGGCCTGAAGGCCACGGTCCTTGCCAAGGTCGAGTACTTCAACCCCGGCGGCTCCGTGAAGGACCGCATCGCGCTGCGCATGATCGAGGCGGCGGAGGCGAGCGGTGAGCTGCGCCCCGGCGGCACGATCGTGGAGCCGACGAGCGGCAACACGGGCGTGGGTCTCGCGATCGTGGCCCAGCAGAAGGGCTACAAGTGCGTCTTCGTGTGCCCGGACAAGGTCAGCACGGACAAGATCAACGTGCTGCGCGCGTACGGTGCCGAGGTGGTCGTCTGCCCGACCGCCGTCGACCCCGAGCACCCGGACTCGTACTACAACGTCTCCGACCGCCTCGTACGGGAGATCCCCGACGCGTGGAAGCCGGACCAGTACTCCAACCCCAACAATCCCCTCTCGCACTATCACTCCACCGGCCCCGAGCTGTGGGAGCAGACGGAGGGGAAGATCACCCACTTCGTGACCGGCATCGGCACCGGCGGCACGATCTCCGGCACCGGCGGCTATCTGAAGGAGGTCTCCGAGGGCCGGGTCAAGGTCGTCGGGGCCGACCCCGAGGGGTCCGTGTACTCCGGCGGTTCCGGGCGGCCCTACCTCGTCGAGGGCGTCGGTGAGGACTTCTGGCCGACGGCCTACGACCGGAACATCACCGACGACATCGTCGCCGTGTCCGACAAGGACTCGTTCCAGATGACCCGGCGCCTGGCCAAGGAGGAGGGGCTGCTCGTCGGCGGCTCCTGCGGCATGGCGGTCGTCGCGGCGCTGCGGGTCGCGGAGGGCCTCGGCCCGGACGACGTGGTGGTCGTCCTGCTCCCCGACAGCGGCCGCGGCTACATGAGCAAGATCTTCAGCGACGAGTGGATGAACGACTACGGCTTCCTGGAGGAGGCCGGCGACCAGCCGCGCGTCGGTGACGTGCTGCGCCGCAAGGAGGGCGGGGAACTGCCCTCGCTCGTCCACATGCACCCCGAGGAGACGGTCGGCGAGGCCATCGAGGTCCTTCGTGAGTACGGCGTCTCGCAGATGCCGATCGTCAAGCCCGGGGCCGGACACCCGGACGTGATGGCCGCCGAGGTCATCGGGTCCGTCGTGGAACGGGAACTGCTCGACGCGCTGTTCACCCAGCGGGCCTCGCTCGGCGACCCGCTGGAGAAGCACATGTCCGACCCGCTGCCGCAGGTCGGATCCGGGGAGCCCGTCGCCGACCTGATGTCCGTGCTCGGCGGCGCGGACGCGGCGATCGTCCTCGTCGAGGGCAAGCCGACCGGGGTGGTGAGCCGTCAGGACCTGCTGGCGTTCCTCGCGGAGCAGCAGGGCGGGGCCCCGCAGGCGGGTCGCTAGTCCGTAACCGGGCTTCGGGCGGGGGAACTTCGCGGAAGTGGTACGAACGCGACACGTTCGCGCAGCACCCGCTTAACACGGGTCCGGCACCGTAGGGGGTGTCGGCGTCAGGACTTCCGGAGCGGCTCCCGGACCTCCACCGACGCCCTGGACGCGGTGCCCGGCCCTGACCCGGTCCGCGTCCCTCGCGGGGGCCGCCGTCGTCCCGCCCTCCGGCTCCGGCCGGCGGTGCGGCGGTCCCCGCGCTACGCGCGCCCTCCATCCGGCCTTGGCCCGCCTGGGCCCCGATGGGGGTTGCTGTCTTGTCGCGCTTGCGCGCTCGT
>NZ_AOPZ01000287.1 GCF_000414115.1 Streptomyces aurantiacus JA 4570 | reverse complement strand
GGGCCACCGCCGAGGTGCACATGGCGCTCGCGCAGGTCTTCGCGTCGGGCCCGCCGGACCGGGGCGGCGACGGCAGGCTCGCCGCCGCGATGACCGGCCGCCTGGAGGCCGCGGCCCGGCAGGTGCCGGAGCTCGCTCCCTATGTGTCCCGGCTGCGGGCCGCGTACGACGCCGTCGCGGTCGGCGGCGTGGACCGGCCGGCCCAGCGCGTCCACGGCGACCTGCACCTGGGCCAGGTCCTGCGCGCCGGGGACCCGGACCGCTGGTTCGTCATCGACTTCGAGGGCGAACCGGCCCGCCCCCTCGCCGAACGCCGCCGGGTCCAGGCCCCCGTGCGCGATGTCGCGGGCATGCTCCGCTCCTTCGACTACGCCGCGCACGCCAGGCGCCCCTGGCGGCCCGAGTGGGCGTGGAGCTGCCGGGACGCCTACTGCGCGGGCTATGCCGCCGAGGCGGCGTGGGACCCGCGCGAGGAGGGCGCGCTGCTGCGCGCCCACGAGACGGACCGGGCCGTGTACGAGGCGCTGTACGAGGCCAGGCACCGCCCCGACTGGCTGCCCGTGCCCATGGCGGCGCTCGCCCGCCTCGCGGCGGGCCCCTGAGCTGCCGACACCCCACTCCACTCCACCCCCCACCCGGCCAGAGGAGAGCTGAATTTCGTGGTCACCATCGATACGTCCGCTCCCGACCCCGCGGCCACCCTCATCGCGCCCCCCGAGGCATGGCCCGGCACGGAGGGCCGGCAGCGGCTCCTGTCCGGCACGCACCACGACCCGCACGCCCTGCTCGGCGCGCATCCGGTGCCCGGCGGTGTCGCCTTCCTGGTCCTGCGCCCGTACGCGGAGGCGGTGACGCTCGTCGTCGACGGGCGGGCGATGCGCCTGGACGACGTGGGGGACGGCTTCTTCGCGGGTCTGCTGCCGGTCGGCTCGGGTCCGTCGGTCCCACCGGTCCCCGAGTACGCGCTGCGGGTGACGTACGACGGCCGGGAGACCGAACTCCAGGACCCCTACCGCTTCCTGCCCGCCCTCGGCGAACTCGACCTGCACCTGATCGGTGAGGGACGGCACGAGGAGCTGTGGAAGGCGCTGGGCGCCCACCCGATGACCCACCAGGGCGTGGCCGGCACCCGCTTCACCGTGTGGGCGCCCAACGCCAGGGGAGTGCGGGTGTGCGGCGACTTCTGCCACTGGGACGGCACCGCCCACCCCATGCGGTCCCTCGGTTCGACCGGTGTCTGGGAGCTGTTCGTCCCCGGGCTCGGCGAGGGCGCCCGCTACAAGTTCGACATCGCCCGCCCCGACGGCACGCACACCCTGCGCGCGGACCCCATGGCCCGCCGCACCGAGCCGCCCCCGGCGACCGCCTCCGTGGTCGACGCCTCG
>NZ_AOPZ01000286.1 GCF_000414115.1 Streptomyces aurantiacus JA 4570 | reverse complement strand
GCCTGCCGGTCCCGTCAGTCCATCACTCGTGGGCGATCGCCTCCAGTACGTTCATGCGTGACGCCCGCAGTGCCGGAAGCAGCGCCGCCACGATGCCGACCACCACCGAGCCGATCACGACCGCCACGATCGTCGGCCACGGCACCGCGAACGCCTTCAGCCCCTGCAGTTCCAGGACCTGCTGCATCGACACGCCCCACACCAGGCCGAGCGCGAGCCCGAGCACCGCGCCGAACACGGCGATCACCACCGACTCGAGCCGGATCATGCGCCGCAACTGGCGCCGGGCGAGCCCGATCGCGCGCAGCAGCCCGATCTCGCGGGTGCGCTCGACGACCGACAGGGCAAGGGTGTTGACGACGCCGAGCACGGCGATGACGATCGCCAGGCCGAGGAGCGCGTACACGAGGTACAGCATCACGGCGATCTGTTCGCGGATCAGCTTCTTGTAGTCCGCCTGGTCGCGCACCTGCACCTGCGGATACGGGTCGAGCGCGGTGTCGAGCCGGTCCCGCAGCGCGTCGGCCTCCGTGCCCGGCGCGGCATTGACGTACACCGCGGAGTCCTGGCCGTCGGGCACGTGCTTCTCCAGCGTGTCGAGCCCCATGAAGAGCCCGCCCTGCATGCCGGGCCCCTCGGCACCGTCGTTGTCGGTGAGCGCGGCCACCGTCAGCTCGGCCTTGCGCTTGCCGGGGAACTCCACGGGCAGCACCGAACCGACGCGTACGTCATGGTCCTTGGCGTAGTCCTGATCCATCGCGAGGCGGCCGGGGGCCAGCGCCCGCGCCGAACCTCCCTGCGCGTACGTGGTCTTCACGACCTCGTCGAGCTGTTTCCCGAAGCCGGCCGCCGTCGACTTCACGGTCCTGCCGTCCGGCATCCGCAGCTTCAGGGGGGTGAAGCGGCTGCGTACGACGAGCCCGGCGCCGTCGGTGGCCTGCACCTTCTTGGTGACCTCCGGCGGGAACGGCAAGAACGCGTTGTTCTGTACGACGAAGTCCGCGCCCAGCGTCTTGTCGATCTGGTCGTCGAACGACTTCGTCATGGAGGCGCTGGCCACGGACAGGCCGCCGACCAGGGCGAGACCCACCATGAGCGCGGCCGCCGTGGCGCCGGTGCGGCGCGGGTTGCGCAGGGCGTTGCGCTGGCTCATCCGGCCCACGGAGCCGAACAGGGCGGGGAAGGCGCCGCCGAGCACGCGGATCACCGGCCGCACCAGAAGCGGCCCCGCGACGACGGTGGCGACGAGGCTGAGGACGACGCCGAGCCCGAGCAGCGAGGCCGACGTGGCGGTGTCGGAGGTGGCCGCGCACCCGGCGAGGGCCGCCGCGCCGGCCGCCGCCACGACGGAACCCACGATGGCCCGCAGCCGCAACGGCCGCCCCACACCCGCGATCTCGGCGTCCGCCAGCGCGGCCATCGGCGAGACCTGCGCGGCCCGGCGCGCCGGCAGATACGCCGCGACGAACGTGACGCCCACCCCGACGACGTACGACACGACCGGTGTCACCCAGCCGATCACCATCTCCGTGGACTTGAGGTTCATGCCGAACAGGCCCATCAGCTCGATGAGTCCGGCCGCGAGCCCGATCCCGGCGGCGAGGCCGAGGGTGGAGCCGACCACGCCGAGCAGGACCGCCTCGATCAGCACGGAGCGGCGCACCTGCCTGCGGTCGGCGCCGAGAGCGCGCAGCAGGCCCAGTTCGCGGGTGCGCTGCGCGATGAGCATCGAGAAGGTGTTGACGATCAGGAAGATGCCGACGAGGACGGCGACGCCCGCGAAGCCGAGCATCACGTACTTGATGACGTCCAGGAAGCCGCCCAGCTCGGAGGCGGCGGACTCGGCCTCCTCGTCGGCGGTCCTGAGGTCGTAGGTGGTGCCGAGTTCGGCGGCGACGCGCCGCTTGAGGTCGTCGTCGCTGACGCCGGGGGCGGCCTCGACGGCGATGGAGGTCGCCGCGTCCTTGTCGCCGAGGAGCTTGGTCTGCGCGGTCGGGGTGTCCAGGAAGACCAGCGCGGCACCGGGGTTGGTGGTCGTGAACGTGACGATGCCGACGACCCGCACCTTGAACGAGCCGGGCGCGGCGAGGACCGAGAGCGTGTCCCCGATCGCCACGTCCTTCTTGTCGGCGGTGTCCGCGTCGATCAGGGCCTCGCCCGGGCCGCGCGGGGTGCGGCCGGAGGTGAGGTCCACGGGGCTGCGGTCGCTCTCGTACCAGTTGACGGCGATCGTGGGCGCCCCGGTGGTCGGGCCGACCGGGTCGTTGTCGCGGTCGACGACCGTGATGTTCTCCACGGAGGCGTCGACGTGCGTGGCCGCGACGCCGTCGACCTTCGCGACCCTGCCGGCCAGCTCCGCGGGGAGCGTCGGCGTCCGCCCGGTCGGCACGCTCTCGTCGAGGTCGTCCTTGGGCGCGACGGTGACGTCGGCGGCGGTGGAGGCGAACAGCCGGTCGAAGGTACGCGTGACGGTGTCCGAGAAGATCAGGCTGCCCCCGACGAACGCCACCGAGAGGATCACGGCGAGCGCGGAGAGGGCGAGCCTGCCCTTGTGCGCGAGGAAGCTGCGGAGCGTGGCCTTCAGCACAGGAGCCGCCTCAGTCCTGGGGGGAGGGTTCGCCGGGCGCGTCCGAAGCCACCCCGTGCAGGACGTCGAACCGTTTCATCCGCTCCAGGACGGCCTCCGCCGTCGGCCGTGGCATCTCGTCCACGATCCGGCCGTCCGCCAGGAAGAGCACCAGGTCCGAGTGGGCGGCGGCGCCCGGGTCGTGCGTCACCATCACCACCGTCTGACCCAGTGAGTCCACCGCCTCGCGCAGGAACCCGAGCACCTCGAGCCCGGCCCGCGAGTCGAGGTTGCCCGTCGGCTCGTCGGCGAAGATCAGCTCCGGTCGGGAGGCCAGCGCCCGCGCGCATGCCACGCGCTGCTGCTGGCCGCCGGACAACTGCGCGGGCCGGTGGCGGAGCCGGTCGCGCAGGCCGAGCGTGTCGATGACGTGTTCCAGCCACTCGGCGTCGGGGCGCCGGCCCGCGATGTCCATGGGCAGCGTGATGTTCTCGCGCGCGTCGAGCGTCGGGATGAGGTTGAACGACTGGAACATGAAGCCCACCCGGTCCCGCCGGAGCTGCGTCAGCTCCCGTTCCTTGAGCCCGGTGATCTCCGTCTCGCCCAGCCACACCTGGCCCGCCGATACCGAGTCGAGCCCGGCGAGGGTGTGCATCAGCGTGGACTTGCCGGATCCGGAGGGCCCCATCACGGCTGTGAACCGCTGCCGCGCGATGTCCACGTCGACCGAGTCCAGGGCGATCACGGCCGTCTCGCCGGAGCCGTATGCCTTGGTGAGCCCGCGTGCGCGGGCGGCGATGCCCGGTGGTTCGGCGTGCTCCGTGTTCGGCGTAGAAACAGGTGTGGACAAGGCCGCCTCCCCGGTTGTGGCCGTCCCGATGTGGCCGTCCCGATTCGCGTATGCCAGCAGAGAGTAGAGGGTCGGGCCTGGCGGCTGGTATCCCTCGCAGGTCGGTCCCTGAGGCGCGTGTAAGGGGCATCTGGCCGGTGCTGCCCCGGGCCGCCCCGGCCCTCTATCGGTGCTAGTGAATCGGCGCTAGCTTGAGGGCATGGCGAAGACTCAGTTGAACGTGCGGGTGGACGAGGACACCGCCCGGGCCGCGCGGGAACGCGCCCTGGCCCGCGGCATGAGTGTGAATCGCTACATCGAAGAACTCGTGAAGCAGGACGCGGGCGAGCTCGGCCACACCTTCGTGGAGGCCGCCGCCGACTTCATGAAGCAGTACGAGTCGGTCTTCGCCGAGGAGTTCGGCGCGGAGCGCGAGGGTCGTCGCTGACCCTTGAACCTCAGAATCGACCTCGCCTGGCTCCTCATGGTCGCCGAGCACAAGACACCGGGAGACCCTCAAGTCACCGACTGGGGTGCCCTGGTGGCCGCCGTGGCACGACACCAGGCGGAGATCTTCGGCGTCCCCGTCTACGAAGGCCCGCACGACCGCGCCGCCGCCCTGCTCCAGATCCTGCTGCACCTGCCCGCCCTCGAACGCTCGAACGCGCTCTTCGCCGTCTCGGTCGCGTACGCCTATCTCGTCGCCAGCGGCGTGAAGGTGGTGACCTCGCCCGAGCAGGTGCGGGACCTGGCGCGGCTGGTCAAGGAGGACGGGGCGAGCGTCCACGACATAGCGCGCGAGCTGCGGCAGTGGAGCCTGTGAGGGGACGTTCCCGCGCCGGATGGGGGTCCGTGGCCCGGTCCGCCCCGGCGTCACGGCTGTACAGGATGACGTGCGCTCCGTTGAACATGCGGCGAGGATGGGCGTGGCCGTCCGGTCCGGCGACCGGTGCGATACCGCTCGGCGGGCGGCACGGCACGGCGCAGCTCGGCGGCCGGCCGATGAGTTCCGGGCCGCCCGCCGGTCAGCACCAGGCAATCCGTCGCGACCACAAGGAGGACGGCACGATGCCCGCCACCATCCAGCCGATGCTGATCACCCCCGACCTGGACCGTCTTGTCGCCTTCTACCAACAGCTCCTCGGCGCCGAGGAGACGGCCCGGGTGCCGGACGAGGGCCCCACGTTCTTCGTCGACCTGCGGATCAAGGGCTCGGACCTCGGCATCGTCGCCGACAAGAACGTCGAGCTCGGCACGCCGCAGCGCATGCTCCTGAGCGTGGCGGTGGACGCCGTGGACGAACTGCTGCCGCGCGTCGAGGCGCTCGGCGGCACGGTGCTCGGTCCGGCGAACGACATGCCGTGGGGCCAGCGGGTCGCCCACATCCAGGACCCGGACGGCAACGCGGTCAATCTCGCGCAGCCGATCTGACGCCTGCACCCGCCGGTTCCGGCACCCGGGCGGTTCAAGCACCCGTGCCGGGTGCGGTGTCGTCCGCCGACGGGCGCCGCGCCGAGCCCAGGACGCAGTACGACGTGGGCAGGCGCGGCCCCCGCGCGGGCACCAGGAGCTGCCGGTACGGGCCCAGCTCGAACCCGGCGGCGCGCAGCGCGCCCACCGTGTCGCGGCCGACGTGGCAGCCGCCGAACAACGGCGGCCACACCGTGCGGTCCAGGGCCCGCTGGACCGTCGCCATCGCCCCGCCCGGAGCGCGCCCGTGCTCGAAGAACCGCAGTTCACCGCCCGGCCGCAGCACCCGCCGCAGCTCCGCGAGCGCCCTCGGTACGTCCCGTACGCTGCACAGCACCAGCGAGGCGACCGCGACGTCGAACGCCTCGCTCTTGACCGGCAGGGCCTCCGCCGCGCCCGGCACCACGTCGACCGGGACGTCCGCGCGCATCGCCGCCGCCACGGCGAGTCTGCGCAGCACGCGTTCCGGCTCGATGGCCACGACCTCGGCGACCGTGCCCGGGTAGTGGGCGAAGTTCAGGCCGTTGCCCGCGCCGACCTCGATCACCCGGCCCGCGACGCCGTGCAGGAGCTCCTTGCGGTGCGCGGCGATGACGCGCTCGGCGGCGACGCTCTGGCGGGCGTAGAAGCGGGCGAAGAGGGGGTGGTGGATCGGGTCGCGGGGGGTGGGCCTTGCGGAAGGCTGGGGCATGGGGGGTATTTCCCCAATCCCGCCCCTTCCCGAAACTGGGGGCCCTCCAATCCCGCCCCTTCCCGAAACTGGGGGCCCTGCCCCCAGCCCCCCGCTGCGTCGGCCCGTCGGCACTGTGGGCCGTGCCTCCGTCTATCGCGCTTCGCGCTCGTCCTCAAGCTCCCCCAAGCTCTTAAGGAGCAGGGAGGGACCCCCTCGACGGGCTGAAATCCCCCCCGAGTTCTGGCGCGAGCCAGTCGCGTGCCCTCGCCCGGAACTCCTCGGGCGCCAGTGCCCCCGCCCCCTCCGGCAGCGCCCCCAGCAGCGGTGCCCCCGCCGCCTCCGCCAGTTCGGACACGTTGCAGCGGGAGGCCAGGTCCGGGGTGGTGGGCCAGGAGCCGATGACCACGCCCCGGGTGGTGAGGCCCCGGGCGCGCAGGGCCTCGCCGGTCAGGGTCGTCACGTTGAGGGTGCCGAGGCCGGCCGTGGCCACGACGAGGACCGGTGCGTCGAGGAGCCGGGCCGCGTCCGCGAGCGTCGTCCCCGCCTCGTCGAAGCGGACCAGGAGGCCGCCCGCCCCCTCCACCAGGACCAGATCGTGCGCGGCCGCCAACTTCGCGGCGGCCTCCGCGACCTCCGCGGGCGTCACCGGCGGAAGACCGGCCCGCCGCGCCGCCGTCGCCGGGGCCAACGGCTCCGGATAGCGGGCGAGTTCGACCGGCGTCACCCGGTCGCCCGCCAGCCGCAGCACCTCGTCGACGTCACCGGGCTCCCCGGGGCCGACGCCCGTCTGGGCCGGCTTGAGCACGGCGACGCTGCGCCCGGCGGCGACGGCCACCGCCGCCAGGGCCGCCGTCGTCACCGTCTTGCCGATCTCCGTCCCCGTACCGGACACCATGAGCACGCTCATGCCGACACCGCCTCGTTGGTCGCCGCCGCGCTCGCCTCGGCCGCCGCACACACCGCGCGGCCGATCCGCGCCACGTCGTCGTCGCCCGTGATGAACGGCGGCATCGTGTAGATGAGGTCGCGGAACGGCCGCACCCACACGCCCGCGCGCACGGCGGCGTCGGTCGCCGCGGCCATGTCGACCTGGTGGTCCAGCTGCACGACACCGAGGGCACCGAGGACCCGTACGTCCCGTACGCCGGGCAGTTCGGCCGCCGGAGCGAGGGCGGCGCGCAGCCCCGACTCGACGCGCTTGACCTCCGTCTGCCAGTCCTGGCCGACGAGCAGGTCGATGGAGGCGTTGGCGACCGCCGCGGCGAGCGGATTGCCCATGAACGTCGGCCCGTGCGCGAGCACCGGCACCTCGCCGCGCGCGATGCCCTGCGCGACCCGCGCGGTGCACAACGTCGCGGCCATCGTGAGATAGCCACCGGTCAGGGACTTGCCCAGACACATCACGTCGGGTGTGACACCCGCGTGCTCCGCCGCGAACAGCGCGCCCGTGCGGCCGAAGCCCGTGGCGATCTCGTCGAACACGAGCAGCACGTCGTGCGCGTCGCATGCCTCGCGCAGCGCCCGCAGATAGCGGGGGGAGTGGAAGCGCATGCCGCCCGCGCCCTGCACCACCGGCTCGACGATCACGCCCGCCAGCTCGTGGGCGTGCCGTCCGACCAGGTCGTGGAGGTGCTGCGCGTACGTGTCGTCGTACGCGTCGAAACCGGCCGGAGGCATGTCGGCGAACACCTGCTGGGGGAGCACGCCCTGCCACAGGCTGTGCATGCCGCCGTCGGGGTCGCACACGGCCATCGGCTGCCAGGTGTCGCCGTGGTAGCCGCCGCGCCAGGTCAGCATCCGCCGCTTCTCGGGGCGGCCGACGGAAACCCAGTGCTGGAGGCACATCTTGACGGCGACCTCGACGGACACCGAACCGGAGTCGGAGAGGAAGACGTGCTCCAGGCCGTCCGGCGTCAGGTCGACAAGTCGCTTCGCCAGGCGCACGGCGGGCTCGTGCGTGAGCCCGCCGAACATGACGTGGCTCATGCGGTCGAGCTGACCGCGCGCCGCCTCGTTGAGGACGGGGTGGTTGTAGCCGTGGATGGCCGACCACCACGACGACATGCCGTCGACCAGCTCGCCGACGCCCGCGACGCGCAGCCGCACACCGCTCGCCGACTCCACGACCAGCGGCTCCTGGCGGCCGGGCATCGGGCCGTAGGGGTGCCAGACGTGGGCGCGGTCGAGGTCCAGGATCTCCTGCGCGTCCAGCCCGGCGGCCGTTCGTCCGTCACGCATTGGGCGCCACATCCGTCCCCGCGCCCCGGCGGCGTACCGCCACCAGATCCGTGCGCGCCTCGGGCACCTGGGCCTCGGCCGCGGGCAGCGCCGTGTCCTCCGACCCGCACGCCTCGTCCGACCCGCAGACCGAACCGCACCCGCCGCCCCTGCGGTGCTCCGGCAGCGTCACCTGCTCCGTGGTCTCCACCTCGAAACCGGCGTCCGCGATCATCTCCAGGTCGGCCTTGCCCGCCTGGCCCTCGCTGGTCAGGTAGTCGCCGAGGAAGATCGAGTTGGCGAGGTGCAGGGCCAGCGGCTGGAGCGTGCGCAGGTGCAGCTCGCGGCCGCCCGCGATCCGGACCTCGGCGTCCGGCCGGACGAACCGGACCATGGCGAGGATGCGCAGGCAGCGCTGCGGGGTGAGGTTCCACTCCTTGGCGAGCGGGGTGCCCTCGAAGGGGATCAGGAAGTTCACCGGCACGGAGTCCGTGTCCAGGTCGCGCAGCGCGAAGACGACGTCGACCAGGTCCTCGTCCGTCTCGCCCATGCCCGCGATCAGACCCGAGCAGGCGGAGAGCCCGGCCGCGTGCGCCTTCCGCACGGTGTCGACGCGGTCGGCGTACGTGTGCGTCTTGGTGATGTCGCCGTACGTCGCCTCGGACGTGTTGAGGTTGTGGTTGTACGCGTCCGCGCCCGCGCCGCGCAGCCGCTCCGCCTGGCCGTCGGAGAGCAGGCCGAGGCAGGCGCAGACCTCGACGCCCTCGTTCTCTTCCTTGATGGTCTTGATGGTGTCGGAGACCCGGTCGACGTCCCGGTCCGTGGGCCCGCGGCCGCTCGCCACCAGGCACACCCTCTTGGCGCCGCCGGCGAGGCCGGCCGCCGCGGCCTTGGACGCCTCGTCCGGCTTCAGCCAGGTGTACTTGAGGATCCCGGTGTCGGCGCCGAGCCGCTGTGAGCAGTACGAGCAGTCCTCGGGGCACAGGCCCGACTTCAGGTTGACCAGATAGTTGAGTTTCACTCGACGGCCGAACCAGTGACGCCGCACCTTTCCGGCCGCCGCCACCACGTCGAGCAGGTCGTCGTCGGAGGTCGCGAGCACGGCCAGCGCCTCGTCACGGGTCGGCAGCTCGCGCCGAAGCCCCTTGTCCACCAGCGTGTTGAGCAGATCCATGGCGCTGATCCTGACGTAAGCCAGTCTCTCTGACCATGGAGATAGTGCACAACAGAACCATCGGCAGGTGTGGGTATTGCCACACCATGGCCCGGTGGTGCGGCGGCTAGGGTCTGTGCACTGTCTACAAACCCTTTGCCCTCACGCTCCGTGCCCGCGCCGCGGGTACGGAGGCCCACGACGTCCCGGAGGCCCCCCATGGCGAGCTCGCCGTTCGACTGGATCGACGAGCAGGCGCGGCTGCGCGAGCGCGCCGGACTGGTGCGCAAGCTGCGCCCGCGTCCGGCCGAATCCGGCCTCCTCGACCTCGCGGGCAACGACTACCTGGGCCTCGCCCGCCACCCGGAGGTCACCGACGGCGCGGCGGCCGCGGCGCGCCGCTGGGGCGCCGGCGCGACCGGCTCGCGCCTGGTGAGCGGCTCCACCGAACTGCACGCCGAACTGGAGCGTGAACTGGCGGCGTTCTGCGGGTTCGAGGCGGCGCTCGTGCTGTCCTCCGGATACGCGGCGAACCTCGCGGCGGTCACCGCCCTCGCCCCGCACGGCTCGCTGATCGTCTCCGACGCCGGCAACCACGCCTCCCTGATCGACGGCTGCCGTCTCGCGCGCGGCACGACCCAGGTGGTGCCGCACACGGACCCGGACGCGGTGCGCAAGGCCCTCGGCACCCACGACGGACCCGCGGTCGTGGTGACCGACTCGGTGTTCTCCGTCGACGGGGACGCGGCGCCGCTGCGTCAACTGGCCGCGGCCTGCCGGGAGTCGGGGGCGGGGCTCGTCGTCGACGACGCGCACGGGCTCGGGGTGCTTGGGGCGGGCGGCCGTGGCGCTCCGCACGCTGCGGGACTCGCGGGCGCCGACGACCTGGTGGTCACGGTCACGCTGTCCAAGTCCCTGGGCAGTCAGGGCGGCGCGGTGCTCGGCCCGGCCAAGGTCATCGACCACCTGGTCAACGCGGCCCGCACGCTCATCTTCGACACGGGGCTCGCCCCGGCCGCCGCCGGTGCGGCGCTCGCCGCCCTGCGCGTGCTGCGCCGTGAGCCGGAGCGGGCGGCACGCGTGCGCGCGGTCGCATCCGGGCTCCACGAACTCCTGACGGGGGAGGGGCTTTCGGCGGTACGTCCCGACGCCGCCGTCGTCTCTGTGCGCGCCCCGTCGCCGGACGCGGCGGTGCGCTGGGCGGCCGACTGCCGGGGCGCGGGCCTCGCTGTCGGCTGTTTCCGCCCGCCGTCGGTTCCCGACGGCGTCTCACGGTTGCGGCTGACCGCATGTGCCGACCTGAGCGACGTACAGATCGCCGAGGCCGTCCGTGTGATCAGCCGCACCGCACCCTGACTCCTGAGATCTGGCACCTGAGACCTGGGTCCAGGGTCCGGCGCACTCACCCGGGCTTCATCGAAGGGCGTCGACGAAGTCCTCCCAGGCGGCAGGGGAGAAGAGCACGGCCGGGCCCGCCGTGTCCTTCGAGTCGCGCACGGCGAGCAGACCGGCGAGCGGTCCCGAGCCGAGCGGCGTGGTTTCCACGCAGTTGTTCATTCCATTGCTGCGGCTGCTGCGCCGCCACCGCGCGTCCCTGAGAGACGTGCTGGAGGGAACGTACCGAGGCAGTGCAGTCATGGTGCCTCCTTACGCGCCGTCACCTAACCCGGCGATGAAATCCATTGAATCCTGAACGGAAAGCGCCTTTCCCTGAAGGGAGTTGAAGGCGTCGGTGTACGCCTTGAGGTCTTCTTTCCGTTCGAGGTAGAGGCTACTCGTCAAGTGGTCGAGAACAACCACATCCAGGTCAGAAATGTTCGGAAAGGAGAGAATAACGAAAGGTCCGATCAGGCCGATGTGCTCTCCCGCGGCGAACGGCAGCACCTGGAGCCGGACTTGGGGGAGCCGCCCGGCCTCCAGTAGCTGCCGCAGCTGCCCGGCGAGCACCTCGGGCCCGCCCACCTGGCGCCGGAGCACCGCCTCGTCGAGGATCACGCTCAGCCTCAGCGGCGGGTCGTTGCGCAGCACGTCCTGGCGGGCCAGACGCACCCGGACCAGGGCCTCGACCTGCTCCTCCGGCAGCCCGCCGAGCGCGGCACGTGTCACCGCGCGGGCGTACTCCGGGGTCTGCAACAGGCCGGGGACGACGGTGGTCTCCAGCGTGCGCACCCGGCATGCCTGCGACTCCAGGCTGATGAAATCCCGGTAGGCGGGCGGCAGCAGCCCGCGGTAGGCGTGCCACCAGTGGTGCCGCCCGTTCTCGTCCTGCCCGCCCGCGAGCGCGACGAGCAACTCCCGCAACTGCGGGTCCTGCACCTCGTACGCCTCGAGGAGCAGCCGCACGTCCGCCGCGCGCACTCCGGAGCGCCCGGTCTCGATCCGGCTCACCTTCGACTGGTGCCAGCCGACGCGCGCGGCCGCCTCGCCGCTGGTGAGTCCGGCCTGCCCGCGCAGCGCCCGCAACTCCGCGCCGAGTTTGCGGCGCCGCACCGCGGGACCGTACTGCATGTCCGTCTCCTTCCGGACGTCCGCGCCCACCGTACGGGACAGTGGCAGACAGTAGAGGAAGCGCCAGTGTTGCGCCCAAATACGGTCTGCCGTCGTAGAGTTCACCGCTTCGAGCGACAGATATATGCACATCTCGGTGGATCGCCGCGCGTCACCGGCCCAGGAGTGGCACTCTGGCGCGAAGCACCAGTTCCGGGACTGTCCTCGAGTTCTTCCGCCACGAGTCGGAGTCCGGTCCCGGTGGGAAAGGGACAGCGTCGCCATGGCAGATCACCAGGAAGCATCCGTCACTCTGCCGAGCGATCCTGTCTCGGTCTCCGCCGCCCGCAGGTATGTGGCCGACGTCCTCTCCGAGTGGGGTCTGCCGGCCGGCGCCGCCGTGGCCGACACGGTCCGGCTCATCGTCTCCGAACTCGCCACGAACGCCGTGCAGCACACCCTCGGCCAGTCGCCCACCTTCACCGTGGACGTCCAGCTCGACCGGGACGAGCGGCTGCGCATCGGCGTCACCGACAGCCACCCGCGCTACCCCAAGCGCCTGCCCGCCGCCGTCCAGCAGGACAACGGCCGGGGCATGGTCATCATCAGATGGCTCACCGCCGAGTGCGGCGGCAGGCTGTCGGTCTGTCCCACGGCGGAGGGCGGCAAGACGGTGTGGATCACGTTGCCGTGGTCGGTGCCGGTGCAGAGTTGACGGCGGCGTGGGGCCGTGTTGACGCGCAGCTGTTGTTCAGGTGAGTCCGTCGCTCCTGCCGCCGCTGCCCGGTGCGCGGTCGCGACCGCCGTCCCCGTCGTTGTCTGCGTCCCCGTCGTCGGCCGGACGCACCTCGCCGGCGCGTTCCCCGGCCCGTGCCACCGCGCGCGGCAGCAGCCACCACAGCCCGCCGCACGCCACCAGCGTGCCCGCGGCGGCGAACACCGCGCCGGTGCGGGTCGCCGCGACGTCCACGACCAGCAGGACCGAACCGGTGAGCGCGAGGACCAGGACGGAGAGTCCGGCCCCGGCGAGCCGCGACGACACCCGGACGATCAGCGGCTTCGCGCCGCGCTGGAACAGCCCCCGGTGCACGGCGGCGGGCGCGGTGAACAGGGCGGCGGCCAGGACGGCGAGCAGCAGCGTGGTCACGTACGTGGCGCGCTGCACCGTGTCCAGCGACGGGAAGCGGGGCGTGAAGGCGAGCGTGAGCAGGAACGCGAAGAGGATCTGCACGCCGGTCTGAGTGACCCTCAGCTCCTGCAGGAGCTCGGTGAAGTTGCGGTCGGCGCGTTCGAGCGGGGTCTCGCGGCGGCCGTTGTTCAGGGCCGCATCCGCTGGACGGGACGTGTCCGCCGGGTCTGGACGGGACGGGCCCGCTGGGTGTGGGTCGTGGTCGGACATGCAGTACGAGTAACCCGCGCGGGCGCGATCCACTCCTCGGGGCGCCCGAGCGGCCCTCGGACGGCGGCGTGCGCCGCTCACGCGGGCGGGGCGGACGGCGGCAGCCGCCTCACGGCCGCCGGCCGCC
>NZ_AOPZ01000285.1 GCF_000414115.1 Streptomyces aurantiacus JA 4570 | reverse complement strand
AGCCCAGGCCGACGGTGCCGATACATGGGGCTCAGCCGGCCCGACGGAACCGTCCCGCTACCGGCCGCGGAAGCGGCGCCGCTCCCCCGCCCCCGCCGGGCGGGCCGAGTCGGCGAGGCGGACCACCGGATCGTCGACGCCCTCGCGCCCGGCCACCACCGGCCCCAGCGCCCGCGCAGCCTTCGCCCGGTACTGCGCGGCATCGGCCAGCCGGAACAACCGCCGCGCCGTCCGCACCGCACCGATCGGATCCCCGGTGGACGCGACCCCGCAGGCGACCCCGTCACCGAGCTCCAACTCCCCCGCCCGCAGGCACAGTTCATCGGCGACGCGCACCACCTCGTCCGACGAGGGCCCCACGGACAGCAGACAGAACTCGTCACCGCCGAGCCGCGCGGCCAAGGCACCGGGCAGCATCGCCCCGCACAGCGAGAGCACCGACCCGAACCGCTCCAGGAGCCGGTCGCCGACCGCGTGCCCGAGGCTGTCGTTGACCCGCTTGAGCCCGTTGAGGTCGCACACGACGAGGCTCACCACGACCCCCTCGGCCCGGTGCCGCTCCACGGCCTCGTCGAGCCGCAGATCGACCGCGCGGCGGTTGGCGAGCCCGGTCAGGGAGTCGGTGAAGGCGAGCCGCCGCGCCTCCTCGAGCCGCTCGGTCTGGGCGATGCCCGCGGCGACGACGGCGACGAGCACGGAGGCGAAGTCGGCGTCCTCCCGCTCGAAGGCGGGCTCCCCCCACGGCCGCGCCACATACAGCTCGCCCCACGCCCGCCCGTTCAGCACGACCGGCGCGACCACACAGCACCCGCGCCCGCGCCGCCGCAGCGCGGCCACCCGCTGATGGCAGTAGCCCGCGCGGCCCCCGTCGCCGGGCCCGGGCCCGCCCGCCGTCTCGACCCAGGCGTGCGGCTCCCCGCCCCCGGCCCACCGCTCGTGCAGAAACTCGGTGATCTCCGGGAACTGGTGGACGGGGTATGCCTCGTTGTCGGGGAACTCCTCCTCCCCGGCGGCGCGTTCACCGACGTTCGCGAGGACGCGAAGGCGCCCGCGCTCGCGCTCCCACACGGACAGCGCGGCGAAGCTCCCGCCCAGGGCGATCATGGCGCCCTGGGCGGCGGCCCGCCAGCACTCGCGCGGAGTGTGCGCGGCGGCCATGCCCTGCGCCAGGGCCACGACGGCACGCAGCCGGACATCCTCACCCATTGCTCCAGGTTACGGACATTTCACACAATGCGAGATCCAGCCGCATGAAACCCCATGGTCACGGGCCTTCCGCACCCGCCCACACCGCCCCTGTGAACCCGGCTGCTACTCCCCGGGCCACTCCGGCGTCCGCTTCTCATTGAAGGCGGCGACGCCCTCCGCCCGGTCCCCGGAGAAGGCCACGGACCGCCAGGCCGCGTCCTCGACCTCGAGGCCCGCGCGGAGGTCGAGCCCGTGCCCGAGCCGCAGCGCGCGCTTGGCGGCGCGCAGCCCGACGGGCGAGTTCCCGGCCATGCGCGCGGCGAGCGCCAGCGCTTCGTCCCGATCCTCACCGGCCCCCGCCACCACGTCCACAAGGCCCAACTCCTTGGCCTCGGCGGCCTCCACGCGCCGCGCGGAGAAGATCAGCTCGGCGGCGCGCGCGGCCCCGACTCGCCGCGGCAGCAACTGCGTACCGCCACCGCCGGGAATGACACCGACGGAGACCTCGGGCAGCCCGACCACAGCGGTCGGATCCGCGACGATGACGTCACACGACAGGGCCAGCTCGAACCCGCCCCCCAGCGCGAAGCCGTGCACGGCGGCGATGGTGGGCATCGGCAGTTCGAGCACGCCGGTGTACGCGGCCCGCGCCACGGGCCGCTGCCGCACCAACTCGGCATCGGAGAACGAATTCCGCTCCTTGAGATCGGCGCCCACGCAGAAGGCCCGCTCGTGCGTGGAGCTGAGCACGACCACGCGTACGTCACGGTCGTCGGCGAGCGCGGCGCACGCCTCGCCGATCGACCGGGCCATGGCGCTGGACACGGCGTTCATGGCCTTGGGCCGGTCCAGCGCGAGCTCAGCCACGTACCCGTGCCGCCGCACCTCCACGAAGTCCCCGAACCGACGCTCCATGACCCCTCCATCTCCGGTTAACGACCGTTACCCGGAGATCATGTCAGCTGCGGCGGGCGAGCAGCCAGGGTTCGACGATGCCGAGCCCGCGGACGGGCCGCTGCCACATGGGCTGGAGGGCGAAGCGGTACGCGGGCGGCTCCTCGCCCTCCTTCTCGGCCTTCTCGGCCAGGGCGGCGGCCTCGGTCTCGGAGGCGGGCGCGTCACCGGTCCGCACGAGCTCCTCCGCGAGCGCCCCGTCCACCAGAACAGCATCACGAGGCGCTATCGAGGTGAGCCGCGACGCCAGATTCACGGTCGTGCCGAACACATCGCCCATCCGCGTCGTCACGGTCCCGAAGGCGATGCCGACGCGCAGCTCGGGCATGGTCTCGTCGTTGGCCATGGTCTCGATGAGACGCAGGGCGATCTCGGCAGCCGTACCGGCGTCGTCGGCGGCGTACAGGACTTCGTCGCCGAGGGTCTTGATGAGCCGCCCGCCGTGGGCGGCGACCAGATCCGCGGCAGTCGTCTCGAACGCCTCGACGAGCTCGCCGAGTTCCTCTTCCTCCATACGCCGCGTGAGGCGCGTGAAGCCGACAAGATCGGCGAACCCGACGGCAAGCCGCCGATCCACCATCTCTTCATCGTCGGCAGCCTGAACGACCCGCCCGGTGGCGGCAGCGAGCTGCCGCCGCCACACGTACACAAGAAACTCCTCGAGCTCCGGCAGCAACAGCTCGACCAGCGGATACGTCACTTCCGTACGGGTCATGCCGGGTTCCGGGGGCTCGGTCAGCCCCTCCAGGAAGGAATCGATCTGCCATTCGGCCAGGCGGGCGGTGGTCTGCCCGGTCGACCGGGCCACCTGTACCGCCATGGCCTCGCTGAGCAGCCCCGCCTCGACGAGCCCGGCGAGCCGCCGCAGGGCGAGGACGTCCGCCTCGGTCAGGGCCTTGGCCTGGCCGATGTCCGGGAAGCCCATGGCGCGCCAGAAGCGCGAGGCGAGTTCCATGGAGACGCCGGCGCTGCGGGCCGCCTGGAACGGGGTGTAGCGCCGGTCCGCCCCGAGGATCAACTGCTCAAGGCGGAGGGCGAGCGGGTTGCTGTCCTCACCAAGATCGGGCTCGTCCGGCTTCTCGGACCCGGCGTCCGCGGAGCCGGATTCCGCGGCGCGCGGGTTGCCCGCTTCCGCGGGGCGGGGGTCACCGTCGGGGGCGGGGTGTGCGCCCTGGCCGGAGCCGGTGTCGTCGACGGTCACGCCTGCTGCCCTTCCGATCTGCCGCGGTCAGATATCGACCGGCGCCAACTTTACGGCAGGTGTGCCACAGCTCACTCCCGACTCCGTCCGGCGCGTTCCCTCCGAGCCGCGCCGCACCCTGCCCCACGCCCCAGGGCCCCGCCGACCTGGGGATACCCCTCCCCCCACATACCGGCACCGTCGGCCTGGGCTCCCGCCCCACAACCGAACAACAGGCGAGGCAACAACCCCCACAAAGGGAAAGCAGCCCGACGGCCTCACCCCCCGGCAGCCCGCAGATGCACCACATCCCCCGCCCCGACAGGCTCCCGAACCCCGTCCTCCGTGGCGAGGACCAACCGCCCGTCCCCGTCCACGGCCACCGCCTCACCGGTGACGGCACGCCCCCCGGGCAACTCCGCCCGCACCACGCGCCCCAACGTCGCACACCCCGCCGCGTAAGCCTCCTGAAGCCGCGCCGCCCCCGGGTCACCTCCCGCGGCCCGCCACTCCCCGTACCACCGCTCCAGCTCCCGCAGCACGGCCCGCAGCACCGGATCCCGGTCCGTGTTCACGGCCCCGGCCAGCGCCAGCGACCCCGCCCCGGGCACCGGCAGCTCGTCGGCGCGCAGTGTGACGTTGACGCCGATGCCGACGACGACGCCGCCACTCCCCACGGACCCGGCGCGCTCGGCGAGGATGCCACCGGCCTTGCGTTCTTCGCCGCCGACGGTGACCAGCAGGTCGTTGGGCCACTTCAGGGCGGTGTCGACACCGGCGGTGCGGGAGATGCCGGCGGCGACGGCGACGCCGGTGAGCAGCGGCAGCCACCCCCACCGTTCGACGGGCACGTCGTCCGGCTTGAGCAGGACGGAGAAGAAGAGCCCCGAGCGAGCGGGCGCGCTCCAGCGCCGGTCGAGCCGCCCGCGCCCGGCGCTCTGCTGCTCGGCGACGAGGACGGCCCCCTCGGGCAGCTCGTCCGCGCGGGCGGCGAGGTCGGTGTTGGTGGAGCCGGTGTCGGGGACGACGTCGAGGGAGGTCCACAGGGACCCCTCGCGGACGAGGGCGCGACGCAGGGAGCCGGCGTCGAGAGGCGGCCGGTCGAGGTCGGACCACCGGCTGGGAGCGTCGCCGGAGCCAGGGCCGGAGCCGGGACCGGAGCCAGGAGACGAGCCGGCAGACGAATCGGGCGATGAGTCGGATGAGTCATTGGACGGCGTCATGCAAGCCACCCTAGGTGTGGTAAACGCCGCACTGCACAGGCGTATCCACGCCGATACGCTACGAGTCAGTAGCCAGCAGCCGTGAGCCGTCACCGTCCCCTCTGAGCAGGCAGGGAGCCGCGCCCCGATGTCCGAGCCGCAAGAGCCCAACGAGCAGTCAGCGCAGCCCCAGCAGGCCCAGCCGCATCCGGAACCCCGGCCCGCCGGGATCGACATCCACACGACGGCGGGAAAGCTGGCGGACCTGCGGCGCCGGATCGACGAGGCGAAGCACGCGGGCAGCGAGCGGGCGGTGGAGAAGCAGCACGCAAAGGGCAAGCTGACGGCGCGAGAGCGCGTCGAACTGCTCCTGGACGAGGGTTCGTTCGTGGAGCTGGACGAGTTCGCGAGGCACCGGTCGACGAACTTCGGACTGGAGCAGAACCGCCCGTACGGAGACGGTGTGGTCACCGGCTACGGCACGGTGGACGGCCGCCCGGTGGCGGTGTTCTCGCAGGACTTCACCGTGTTCGGCGGCGCGCTGGGCGAGGTCTTCGGCCAGAAGATCGTGAAGGTGATGGACTTCGCGCTGCGGACGGGCTGTCCGGTGGTCGGCATCAACGACTCGGGCGGCGCGCGCATCCAGGAGGGCGTCATGGCCCTGGGGATGTACGGGGAGATCTTCCGCCGCAACACCCACGCGTCCGGCGTGATCCCCCAGATCAGCCTGGTCGTGGGCCCGTGCGCGGGAGGGGCGGTCTACTCCCCCGCGATCACGGACTTCACGGTGATGGTGGACCAGACGTCGCACATGTTCATCACCGGCCCGGACGTCATCAAGACGGTGACGGGCGAGGACGTGGGCTTCGAGGAGCTCGGCGGCGCGCGCACGCACAACTCCACGTCGGGCGTGGCGCACCACATGGCGGGCGACGAGAAGGACGCGATCGAGTACGTCAAGTCGCTCCTGTCGTACCTCCCGTCGAACAACCTGAGCGAGCCCCCGGCGTTCCCGGAGGAGGCGGACCTCGAACCGACGGCCGAGGACGTCGAGCTGGACACGCTGGTGCCGGACAGCGCGAACCAGCCGTACGACATGCACACGGTGATCGAGCACGTCCTGGACGACACGGAGTTCTTCGAGACGCAGCCGCTGTTCGCGCCGAACATCATCACCGGCTTCGGCCGGGTCGAGGGCCACCCCGTGGGCATCGTGGCGAACCAGCCGATGCAGTTCGCGGGCTGCCTGGACATCGACGCGTCCGAGAAGGCGGCGCGCTTCGTGCGCACCTGCGACGCGTTCAACGTGCCGGTGATCACGTTCGTGGACGTGCCGGGCTTTCTGCCGGGCGTGGACCAGGAGCACACGGGCATCATCCGCCGCGGCGCGAAGCTGATCTACGCGTACGCCGAGGCCACCGTGCCCCTCATCACCGTCATCACCCGCAAGGCGTTCGGCGGGGCGTACGACGTGATGGGCTCCAAGCATCTGGGCGCCGACCTCAACCTCGCCTGGCCGACGGCGCAGATCGCAGTGATGGGCGCGCAGGGCGCGGTGAACATCCTGCACCGCCGCACGATCGCGGCGGCCGGCGAGCCAGAGGCCCAGGAGGCCACGCGCGCACGGCTGATCCAGGAGTACGAGGACGCGCTCCTGAACCCGTACACGGCGGCGGAGCGCGGCTACATCGACGCGGTGATCCTGCCGTCGGAGACCCGCTCGCACCTCGTACGCGGGCTGCGTCAGCTGCGTACGAAGCGGGAGTCGCTGCCGCCGAAGAAGCACGGGAACATCCCCCTGTAATCAACCGAACAACAACCAGCCGAACAACAACCCCAGCCCCACCCCCACAAAGCTCCCCACCCTCCCCCGCCCCCGAGGAGCCACTTCGTGATCAAGGTCGTACGAGGCAATCCGACCCCCGAGGAGCTGGCCGCCGCCCTGGCGGTGGTCCAGGCGCGCGCCGCGGCGGCCGCGAACGCGCCGTCCGGCGCGCCCCGGCTCCCGGACGCCTGGGCGGACCCGGCCCGGGTGGCCCGCGAGCGGCTGCCCGCACCGGGCCCGGCGGCGTGGGGCCGCACGTACTGGCCGGGCTGAGCCGCGCCGGAAGCCGGAGGGAGCCGCGCCGGAAGTTGAGTACGCGTACTCAGGCGCGCGCTCCGGCGCGACCGCACCATCGAAGGCATGCTGTGGTCCGACCCGGAGAACGACCCGCCCAAGGACATGCGGGACATGCAGGCGAAGATGCGCCGTGCGGGAGTCCTGCTGGCCTTGGCGATGGTGGTCGCGATGCTGGTCTTGGGCGTGACCTGAGACGCGACGGCCAATTACCAGCCCGTCCGGCGTTTGAGGACGAGGCCCGGAGGGCCGGAGGGCCGAAAAGGGGGAGAGGGGCGAAGCCCCATGAGAGAAGCAGCCCAGGGCGCCCCCGCCAGGCCCCAGCTACCCTGACCGCATGAGTGATCGGCGCCGCCTCGTCCTGGCCTCCCAGTCCCCCGCCCGCCTGGGCCTCCTGCGTCAGGCGGGCCTGGCCCCCGAGGTGATCGTCAGCGGCGTGGACGAGGACGCGGTGACCGCGCCGACCCCCGCCGAACTGGCCAAGGCCCTCGCGGAGGCGAAGGCGTCGGTGGTGGCGGCCCGCCCGGACACCAAGGGCGCCCTGGTCGTCGGCTGCGACTCGGTCCTGGAGCTGGACGGCCGGGCGCTCGGCAAGCCCGCGGACGCGGAGGAGGCGACGGCCCGCTGGAAGGACATGCGGGGCCGCGCGGGCGTCCTGCAGACCGGACACTGTGTGTACGACACGCTGTCCGGCCGGCACACCGCGGCGACGGCGTCGACGGTGGTGCGCTTCGGCGAACCGTCCGACGCGGAGATCGCCGCGTACGTGGCGAGCGGCGAACCGCTGCACGTGGCGGGCGCGTTCACGCTCGACGGCCGGTCGGCCCCGTTCATCGAGGGCATCGAGGGCGACCACGGCAACGTCATCGGCCTGTCGCTGCCGATGCTGCGCCGCCTCCTCGCGGAACTGGGCGTCGGGATCACGGAGTTGTGGGCGAACTAGACACGCCCCGCACGCCCGGCCCCGCGTCCGCGGCCTCCTGCTTCTCGTACGCCATCAGCGTCAGCACGATGAGCCCGAGCACCACCATCATGAAGACGAACGCGGCCCAGCCCACCAGGCCGACCGCGAACGCGCCGAGCAGGGCGTGCACGACGGCGGCGCTGATCAGCAGGATCTTCCCGAAGCGGCCGGGCGCGCGGTCGCGCACGGCGGTCCGGGCGAGGGTCAGGCCGCACAGCGCGAGATAGAGCCCGAAGAGCCCGCCCGCGATCCACGCGCCGACGCTCATCGCGTGCGGGTCGAGCCCGCCCATCGACATCTCCTGCTTGTCGACGACGAGGCCGAGGAACCAGTTGAGCAGCGCGATGCCGGCCGCCTCCGCCCAGAGCACCACCGCGCCCACCCACGCCACCGGCCTGCGCGCCACGGCGTCCACCCACTCTCAACCCGTTGCTGTTACCCCTAGTACGTACGAGACATCGGGACACTACTAACGGGTAAACCCAGGGACAAGGGCCGTACCGAGGGCAAAGAATCATTGGGCCATTCGTAGGGACTCCACAAAGAATGGCCGCCCGCCGCAGCGCGGCCTCACAGAGACCTTGGCCACACCAGAGGGCTAGGCTGCCGGGCAAGGACCCTGCGTACCACGGTGCGACAAGGGATTTCGGGGATCGAGCGGCCCTCGGATCACGCTCCGTGTGGGCAAGCTCACCACTGGGGACGGGTCGTGGGGCCGTGTCGGCAGTCCCTAAACTCGGCTTGTTTCAAGGAGGGAGCCATCGTGCGCAAGGTGCTCATCGCCAACCGTGGCGAAATCGCTGTCCGGGTCGCCCGGGCGTGCCGGGATGCCGGGATCGCGAGCGTTGCCGTTTACGCGGACCCCGACCGGGACGCACTGCATGTGCGGGCCGCAGACGAGGCGTTCGCCCTTGGTGGTGACACTCCGGCCACCAGCTATCTGGACATGGCGAAGGTCCTCGCCGCGGCCAAGGACTCCGGGGCGGACGCGGTCCATCCGGGCTACGGCTTCCTCTCCGAGAACGCGGAGTTCGCCCAGGCGGTCCTGGACGCGGGCCTGATCTGGATCGGCCCGCCGCCGCAGGCGATCCGGGACCTGGGCGACAAGGTCGCCGCCCGGCACATCGCGCAGCGCGCGGGCGCGCCGCTGGTCGCGGGCACGCCGGACCCGGTCTCGGGCGCCGACGAGGTGGTGGCGTTCGCCGAGGAGAACGGCCTGCCGATCGCGATCAAGGCCGCGTTCGGCGGCGGCGGCCGCGGTCTGAAGGTGGCCCGCACCCTCGAAGAGGTGCCGGAGCTGTACGACTCCGCGGTGCGCGAGGCCGTCGCGGCCTTCGGGCGCGGCGAGTGCTTCGTGGAGCGCTACCTGGACAAGCCGCGGCACGTGGAGACCCAGTGCCTGGCCGACAAGCACGGCAACGTGGTCGTCGTCTCCACCCGTGACTGCTCGCTGCAGCGCCGCCACCAGAAGCTCGTCGAGGAGGCCCCGGCGCCGTTCCTGTCCGAGGAGCAGAACGCCGAGCTGTACCGCGCGTCGAAGGCGATCCTGCGCGAGGCCGGCTACGTCGGCGCGGGCACCGTCGAATTCCTCGTCGGCGTGGACGGCACGATCTCCTTCCTGGAGGTCAACACGCGTCTCCAGGTGGAGCACCCGGTCACCGAGGAGGTCGCGGGCATCGACCTGGTCCGCGAGATGTTCCGCATCGCGGACGGCGAGGAACTGGGCTACGACGACCCGCAGTTGCGGGGTCACTCCTTCGAGTTCCGTATCAACGGCGAGGACCCGGGCCGCAACTTCCTGCCCGCCCCCGGCACGGTGACGGCGTTCGCGCCGCCGTCGGGTCCGGGTGTGCGGCTGGACGCGGGTGTGGAGTCCGGCTCGGTCATCGGCCCGGCCTGGGACTCGCTGCTGGCGAAGCTGATCGTCACCGGTGCCACCCGTGAGCAGGCGCTCCAGCGTGCCGCGCGTGCCCTGGCCGAGTTCGACGTCGAGGGCATGGCCACCGCCATCCCCTTCCACCGCAAGGTCGTCGCCGACCCGGCGTTCGCTCCCGAACTCACCGGTTCCGCCGAGCCGTTCACGGTCCACACCCGCTGGATCGAGACCGAGTTCGTCAACGACATCCCCGCCTTCGCGGCGGTGGCGGACGCCGAGGCCGAGGACGAGCCGGGCCGCGAGACGGTCGTCGTCGAGGTCGGCGGCAAGCGCCTGGAGGTCTCGCTGCCGTCCTCGCTCGGCATGTCGCTCGCCCGTACCGGCCTGGCGGCCGGTGCCAAGCCGAAGCGGCGGGCGGCGAAGAAGTCCGGGCCCGCGGCGTCCGGTGACACGCTCGCCTCGCCCATGCAGGGCACGATCGTCAAGGTCGCGGTGGAGGAGGGCCAGGAGGTCAAGGAGGGCGATCTGATCGTCGTCCTCGAGGCCATGAAGATGGAGCAGCCCCTCAACGCCCACCGTTCCGGCACGGTCAAGGGCCTCCTGGCGGAGGTGGGGGCGTCGCTGACGTCGGGCGCGGTCATCTGCGAGATCAAGGACTGAGACATTCCCCAACCCCGCCCCTTCCCGAAACTGGGCCGGCGTTTGAGGACGAGCCGCGGAGCGGCGATAGCGGGGTCCAGGGGCGGCAGCCCCTGGTTACGGGAAAGGGGCGGGACTGGGGCGCCCCCGCGAGGAGACCACATGCGCGCCGATGCCCGCCGCAACTACCAGCGGCTCCTGAGCGAGGCCCGCGCCGCGTTCGCGGAGCACGGCACGGACACCTCCCTGGAGGACGTCGCCCGCCGGGCGGGCGTGGGCATCGGCACGCTGTACCGCCACTTCCCCACCCGCCACGCGCTACTGAGCGCCGTCTTCGAGGACGCGGTGAGCGACCTGCTCACCCGCTCCCACGCCCTCCTGGACGCCCCGCAGCCGTGCACCGCCCTGGTGGAGTGGCTACGGGCGATCATCACGCACGCGGGCGAGTACCGGGGCCTCGCCCGGGCCCTCATGTCGGCCTCGCGGGACGACAGTTCGGCACTGGCCAGTTGCAGCCGCCCGATGCGGGAGGCCGGCACCCGGCTCCTGGCCCGCGCCCAGGAGGCGGGCGCGGTACGCCAGGGCGTGTCGATCGAGGACCTCATGCAGC
Source organism: Streptomyces aurantiacus JA 4570 (assembly GCF_000414115.1). Taxonomy (GTDB): domain Bacteria; phylum Actinomycetota; class Actinomycetes; order Streptomycetales; family Streptomycetaceae; genus Streptomyces; species Streptomyces aurantiacus_A. Next base: position 17,633 of record NZ_AOPZ01000285.1, on the reverse strand, counting down.
TCACGAACGCGATCGCACTGGCGGCCGAGGAGTCCCCGGACGACCCGGAACTGGCGGACCGCCTCCTCACCTTGACACTGCGCGGCCTGAAGGCGGACCCTTCCACGCCCGCGCACAGGGACTGCTAGGGACTGCTAGCGGCTCACCTGCGGCGCAGGTCAGCCACCCGTGCCGCCCGCTCCCCGGCCGGCTGCTCGCCGAGGACGGAGGCGCTGCGCAGTCCCGGTCCTGCGCCGGGCCCCGCGCCATGGCCCCCGTGCCCCCGACGCTGGCCGGGCAGTGGCACGTCCCGGCGTGGCTGTCGGCCCGCTGGGACGGAGTCAACTCCGGGGGCCTGGCCGGGGCCCGCCGACGCCCCGGCGACCGCGATCTGCACGCCCTGGTCCGCCAGTGCCTGCAGTTCGGTCGCCGCGCGGTCGTCGTGCGCGGGTGGTTCGTCCGTGACCAGACGGGTGATGACGTCCGTCGGCACCGTCTGGAACATCGTGTCGGTGCCGAGTTTGGTGTGGTCCGCGAGGACCACCACCTCCGCGGCGGCCTGTACGAGCGCGCGGTCCACGCTCGCCGACAGCATGTTGGAGGTGGACAGGCCGCGCTCGGCGGTCAGGCCACTGCCCGACAGGAACGCCCGCGACACCCTCAGCCCCTGTAGGGACTGCTCGGCGCCGCTGCCGACGAGCGCGTAGTTGGAGCCGCGCAGAGTGCCGCCGGTCATGACGACTTCCACCCGGTTGGCGTGTGCCAGGGCCTGCGCCACCAGCAGGGAGTTGGTGACGACGGTCAGGCCGGGCACCCGCGCGAGCCGGCGGGCCAGCTCCTGCGTGGTCGTACCCGCCCCGACGACGATGGCTTCGCCCTCTTCGACGAGACCCGCCGCGAGATCGGCGATGGCCGTCTTCTCGGCGGACGCGAGATGAGATTTCTGCGGAAAGCCGGACTCCCGCGTGAATCCGCCCGGCAATACCGCACCGCCATGCCGGCGGTCGAGGAGTCCTTCTGCCTCCAGCGCGCGCACGTCCCGCCGTACGGTCACTTCGGAGGTCTGGACGACGCGGGCGAGCTCACGGAGCGACACCGCTCCGTTGGCCCGCACCATTTCGAGGATCAATTGGCGACGTTCTGCAGCGAACACGAAACTGACAGTAACCCCAACGACCGTCTGCTTTCAGCAGTTTGCGCCGAATTACAGAAGTTGTTCGCACGGCAGGGGTGAAAGTGGTATAGGGGGTACTCTCCCCGACTATGCCGCGCGAATGGGCGGCAACAGGCTGTGACCTGCGGCGAGTTGATCCCGGCCGACCGGACGAGCACGTCGGCCGCGCGGCGCCCGCGTGGCCGACCGCAGGGATCAAGCCTCGCCGTTCACCTTCCGTGTGTGCAGCTGGCGTGCCACTTCGGCGATCGAGCCCGAAAGCGATGGGTACACGGTGAAGGCGTTAGCGATCTGTTCCACCGTCAGATTGTTGTCGACCGCGATCGAGATGGGGTGGATCAGTTCCGAGGCGCGCGGCGCCACGACGACACCGCCGACCACGATGCCCGTACCGGGACGGCAGAAGATCTTGACGAAGCCGTCGCGGATGCCCTGCATCTTCGCGCGCGGGTTGCGGAGCAGCGGGAGCTTGACGACGCGGGCGTCGATCTTGCCGGCGTCGACGTCGGCCTGGCTGTAGCCGACGGTCGCGATCTCGGGGTCGGTGAAGACGTTCGACGAGACGGTCTTCAGGTTCAGCGGGGTCACCGCGTCGCCCAGGAAGTGGTACATCGCGATGCGGCCCTGCATGGCGGCGACCGACGCGAGGGCGAAGATGCCGGTGACGTCTCCGGCGGCGTACACACCCGGGGCGGAGGTCCTGGACACCCGGTCGGTCCAGATGTGCCCGGAGTCCTTGAGCCTGACCCCGGCCTCCTCCAGGCCCATCCCGCTGCTGTTGGGGATGGCGCCCACGGCCATCAGGCAGTGCGAGCCGGAGATGACACGGCCGTCGGCGAGGGTGACCTCGACGCGGTCGCCCACGCGCTTGGCGGAGGCGGCGCGGGTGCGGCCCATCACGTTCATGCCGCGGCGGCGGAAGACGTCCTCCAGGACGGCGGCGGCGTCCGGGTCCTCGCCGGGCAGCACCCGGTCGCGCGACGACACCAGCGTGACCCGGGAGCCGAGCGCCTGATAGGCACCGGCGAACTCGGCGCCCGTGACACCCGAACCGACCACGATGAGCTCCTCGGGCAGCTCGTCGAGGTCGTACACCTGGGTCCAGTTGAGGATGCGCTCGCCGTCGGGCTGGGCGTCGGGCAGCTCGCGCGGGTGGCCGCCGGTCGCGATCAGGACGGCGTCGGCGACGAGGGTCTCCTCGGAGCCGTCGGCGGCGCGCACGACGACCTTGCGGGAGCCGTCCATGGCCTGCTGGCCCTCCAGGCGGCCGCGGCCGCGCATGACGCGGGCGCCCGCACGCGTCACGGACGCCGTGATGTCGTGCGACTGCGCGAGCGCGAGCCGCTTCACACGCCGGTTGACCTTGCCGAGGTCGACGCCTACGACGCGGGCCGCCTGGTCGATGTGCGGGGTGTCGTCCTCGACGATGATGCCCAGCTCCTCGTACGAGGAGTCGAAGGTGGTCATCACCTCGGCCGTCGCGATCAGGGTCTTCGACGGTACGCAGTCGGTGAGCACCGACGCCCCGCCCAGACCGTCGCAGTCGACGACGGTCACCTCCGCGCCGAGCTGGGCGGCCACCAGGGCCGCCTCATATCCGCCGGGTCCGCCACCAATGATCACGATCCGAGTCACGTGTGCCATTGTCCCGCACCCCCCACGACACCAGCGAGCGGGGGTCAAAGCCCGTCCGGCGTTCGAGGACGAGGCGCGGAGCGCCAAAAAGGCGGGGGAAAGGGGGCGCAGCCCCCATAGTGCGCACCGCGTAGGGCGCCCGCGCCAGAAAGCCGTACCCTCGACCCCATGTCGCTCTACGCCGCGTACGCCGGCAATCTCGACGCGCGGCTGATGACGCGCCGCGCACCGCACTCGCCGCTGCGCGCGACGGGCTGGCTCAACGACTGGCGGCTGACGTTCGGGGGCGAGCACCTGGGCTGGGAGGGGGCGCTCGCGACGATCGTCGAGGCGCCGCGTTCGCAGGTGTTCGTCGCGCTGTACGACATCGCCCCGATGGACGAGGACTCCATGGACCGGTGGGAGGGGGTCGGGCTCGACATCTACCGGCGGATGCGGATGCGTGTGCACACGCTGGAGGGGGAGGAGGCGGCCTGGGTGTATGTCCTCAACGGATACGAGGGCGGGTTGCCGTCCGCCCGCTATCTCGGGGAGCTCGCGGACGCCGCCGAGTCCGCGGGGGCGCCCCACGACTACGTCATGGGGCTTCGTAAGCGCCCGTGCTGACGGGCCGCCCCCGTCTGGGGCTCCGCCCCTCTCCCCCTTTTCGGCCCTCCGGGCCTCTCCAGGGGGCGGCAGCCCCCTGGTTACGGGAAGGGGCGGGGCTGGGGCGCACCCCGCGAGGGCACCCCTTCGTCGGAAACGACAAGGCAACGATCCGGATCCCGTGAGCATCGTCATCTACGCGCGTAGGGGAAGAGCGGCTACCCTCGTCGGCGTGAACGCTTCAGTTATTCCGGACGACATCCAGGGCGACCCGTACGCCGCCGCCGACGCCGCCGCCGCGCGCCTGCGCGAGCTGACGGGCGCCGAGACCCACGACGTCGCCCTCGTGATGGGCTCCGGCTGGGCGCCGGCCGTCGAGGCGCTCGGGGCCCCCGAGGCCGAGTTCCCGGTCACCGAGCTGCCGGGGTTCCCGCCGCCGGCCGTCGCGGGCCACGGCGGGCGGATCCGCTCCTTCAAGGTCGGTGACAAGCGCGCCCTGGTCTTCCTGGGCCGCACGCACTACTACGAGGGCCGCGGCGTGGCCGCCGTCGCGCACGGCGTGCGGACCGCCGTCGCCGCCGGGTGCAAGACGATCGTGCTGACCAACGGCTGCGGTGGCCTGCGCGAGGGCATGCGCCCGGGCCAGCCCGTGCTGATCAGCGACCACCTGAACCTGACCGCGACGTCGCCGATCGTCGGCGCGAACTTCGTGGACCTCACCGATCTGTACTCGCCGCGGCTGCGCGCGCTGTGCAAGGAGATCGACCCGTCCCTCGAAGAGGGTGTGTACGCCCAGTTCCCCGGCCCGCACTACGAGACTCCCGCCGAGATCCGGATGGCCCGCACCATCGGGGCGGACCTCGTCGGCATGTCGACCGTGCTCGAGGCCATCGCGGCCCGCGAGGCGGGCGCCGAGGTGCTCGGCATCTCGCTGGTGACGAACCTCGCCGCGGGCATGACGGGTGAGCCCCTCAACCACGAGGAGGTCCTCCAGGCGGGCCGTGACTCCGCCACGCGGATGGGCGAGCTGCTCGGCCAGGTCCTGGGCCGCATCTGACCTGCCCCTGGCGGGAAGGCCAGAGAAGCCGGAACAGCGACACCCCTCACGGAGAGGCTGACCACACGTGCAGGATCAGGGAGAACTCATCACGCGGGCCCAGTCCTGGCTCGACGAGGACCCGGACCAGGAGACCCGCGAGGAGCTGGCCAAGCTGGTCGCCGCGGCGCCGGGCGACCCGGTGGCCGCCGCCGACCTGGCCGGGCGCTTCGCGGGCACCCTCCAGTTCGGCACCGCGGGGCTCCGCGGCGAGCTGGGCGCGGGCCCCATGCGGATGAACCGCTCCGTGGTGATCCGCGCGGCCGCGGGCCTGGCCGCGTACCTGAAGGGCAAGGGCCACACGGACGGCCTCGTGGTGATCGGCTACGACGCGCGGTACAAGTCGGCGGACTTCGCGCGGGACACGGCCGCCGTGATGACCGGCGCGGGCCTGCGCGCCGCCGTCCTGCCGCGCCCCCTGCCCACGCCCGTCCTGGCCTTCGCCATAAGGCACCTGGGCGCGGTCGCGGGCGTGGAGGTCACCGCCAGCCACAACCCGCCGCGCGACAACGGCTACAAGGTCTACCTGGGCGACGGCTCGCAGATCGTGCCGCCGGCCGACGGCGAGATCGCCGCCGAGATCGCCGCGGTGCGGAGCCTGCACGACGTACCGCGGGCGGACCGCGGCTGGCAGACCCTCGGCGAGGACGTCCTGGAGGCGTACCTGGCCCGCACGGACGCCGTCCTGGCCGCCGGCTCCCCCCGCACCGCCCGCACCGTCTACACGGCGATGCACGGCGTCGGCAAGGACACGCTGCTCGCGGCGTTCGCGCGGGCCGGGTTCCCCGAGCCGGTGCTCGTCGCGGAGCAGGCGGAGCCCGACCCGGACTTCCCGACGGTCGCCTTCCCCAACCCGGAGGAGCCGGGCGCGATGGACCTGTCCTTCGCGACGGCCCGCGAGGCGCGCCCCGACCTGGTGATCGCCAACGACCCGGACGCGGACCGCTGCGCGGTGGCCGTCCCCGTGGGCGACGGCGACTGGCGGATGCTGCGCGGCGACGAGGTGGGCGCGCTCCTTGCCGCGCACCTGGTCCGCAGGGGGGTGTCGCCGGACGGGCCGCGCGCCTTCGCCGAGTCGATCGTGTCGTCGTCGCTGCTCGGCCGGATCGCCGAGGCCGCGGGCCTGCCGTACGAGGAGACGCTCACCGGCTTCAAGTGGATCGCCCGCGTCGAGGGCCTGCGGTACGGCTACGAGGAGGCGCTGGGCTACTGCGTCGACCCCGAGGGCGTACGCGACAAGGACGGCATCACGGCGGCGCTGCTGATCACGGAGCTGGCCTCGGAGCTGAAGGAGGAGGGGCGCACCCTGCTCGACCTGCTCGACGACCTCGCGGTGGCGCACGGGCTGCACGCCACCGACCAGCTGTCGGTGCGCGTGGAGGACCTGTCGCTGATCGCGGCCGCGATGCGCCGCCTGCGCGAGCGGCAGCCGGAGCGCCTCGCGGGCCTGGCGGTGACCCGCGCCGAGGACCTCACCCAAGGCACGGAGACGCTGCCGCCCACGGACGGGCTGCGGTACACGCTCGACGGCGCGCGCGTCATCGTGCGCCCCAGCGGCACCGAGCCGAAGCTCAAGTGCTACCTGGAGGTCGTGGTGCCGGTGGCGGACCGGTCCGGGCTGCCCCAGGCCCACGAGAGGGCGGCGGAGCTGCTCGCGGCCCTGAAGCGGGACCTCGCGGCGGCCGCGGGCATCTGACCGAAGGGTCCGGCCGCGGGCATCTGCCCGAAGAGCCCAAGGGCCGATCCACCCGAACGGGTGGTTCCCGTACGACAACTGACGCAGCTCCACGGTGCGCTGCCGGTCCCTCAGGAAGGTTCGACCGGTAGCGCACCTTCACGTACCGGGAGCCGCAGTGCCGTACGGACCCCTCTTCCCCCTGCCCGGCCCCTCCGACGCCCCGACGGCCGCTCCGTCCCGGGTACCCGCCTCGCGCCGCGCCCGCTCGGCGGCGCCTCGCTCGGCCGCGCGCCGGCGCGTGCTCTCCGCGCTGCGGCACGCGGCACCCGCGCTCCTCGTGTACGCGGCGGTGCGCGCCCTGGGCGTCCTCGTGCTCGCCGTCTGGGCGCGCCGCGAGCACCGGGGGCTGTGGCATCTGCTGGCCGAATCCTGGGACTGCGACTGGTACTTGAGGATCGCGGCGCATGGGTACGCGGACACGCTCGGGCATGCCTTCGACACCAACAACCTGGCCTTCTTCCCGCTGCTCCCGCTGCTGATCCGGGCGGGCGACGCGCTGCTTCCTGCGCCGCGCGGCGGGGTGGGCCTCGCGATCGCCGTGGGCTGTTCGTTCCTCGCGGCGTGGGGGATCTTCAAGATCGGCGACCGGCTGCACGGGCGGCGCGCGGGCGCCCTCCTGGTGGCGCTGTGGGCGTGCCTGCCGGTGTCGCTGGTGCAGTGGATGGGCTACACGGAGTCGCTGTTCACGGCGCTCGCGGCGTGGTCGCTGTACGCGGTGCTCACCGGCCGCTGGGTGTGGGCGGGCGCGCTGGCCGCGCTCGCGGGCGTGACGCGCCCGACCGGCATCGCCGTCGCCGCCGCCGTGTCGGTCACCGCGCTGCTCGCCCTGCGGAGCCGCTTCGACGCCCGCGCCCTGGCCGGTGCGCTGCTCGCTCCGCTCGGCTGGCTCGCGTACGTCGGCTGGGTGGGGGCGCGACTGGGCCGCTGGGACGGCTACTTCGCCGTACAGAGGCTGTGGCACAACGAGTGGGACGGCGGCATCGGCACCCTGCGCTGGATGAAGAAGCTGTTCCTGGTGGAGCGGCCGCAGCTGTTCCTGGTGATGGTGACGATCGTTCTGTTCGGCGCGCTGCTGCTGTACGTGATGTCGCTGACCGGGGGCGGCCAGCCGCTGCCGCTGCTGGTATTCACGGGGCTGCTGGTCGCGATCGTGCTCGGCTCCAGCGGCGTGTACTTCCCGCGCGCCCGCTTCCTGCTGCCCGGCTTCCCGCTGCTGCTTCCGGTGGCGCTCGCCCTCGCGCGGTTGCGTACGGGAGCGATGGTCGCGGTGGTCTCGGGGGCGGCGCTGGCCTCGGCGGCGTTCGGCGGCCATATGCTCCTGGTCTGGCTCGGCCCGCCGTGATCTGCCGGGAACGGCTCGTTCCGCGGCGCTGACGAGGCCCGGCTGCCGGGGAGTTGGGGCGCCGCATGCCCCCCGGGTCTCCCTACTCGAACCTCTGTGCGTCACTATGGAGGCGCTGCCTGTCGCTCCCCTCGCCCCCCTTGGGGAGCGCGTCGGCACCTTGGCGCTCCGCCGACCCCCCTCGTGCGGGCGCCGCACGGGCCGGACACGGCCGACGCTGTGTCCGGCTTCGTGATGCCCGGGGAAATCGCGGTGCGGGGAGTGGAACCCGACGGCGGCGAGCGGTGTACCAGAAGTAGCTGAGGTGCAGTCACCGGCCGTCACGGGGTGGGGGATTCATGGATGTGCGGACGTTGAGGGGTGTTCGGGGGCTCCGGGGATTCCCAGGGCTCCGGGGGCCCCGGGTCGTGGTGGCCCTCGTGGGGGTCTGGGCGCTGGTGGCCTGCGCGGGCGGCGGGGACGCGGGGGTGCCGGCGGCGCGGTCGGCCCCGCGGGCCGGGGAGAGCGCGGGCGCGGCGGTGCGGGTGCCGTCGGCGCCGGAGCTGCCGGGTTCGGCGTACGACATCGGGTTCGCGGCGGACGGCTCGGGGTTCACGCTGCTCGCGGAGTGCTCCCAGCGGCGGTGCCGCCAGCACGTGGGGGTGCTGGACGGGGGCGCGAAGGCGTGGCGCCGGGGCAGTTCACCGCTGCCGGATGTGACGGGCGACCTGGGCCTCTCGGCCGGCCTGACGGTGCTTGGGCCGGGGCGGGCGCTGATCAGGGACGGCTCGGAGCACGCGGACGTGCCGGACCGCACCTGGTTCACGCGCGACGGCGGCCGCACGTGGCGGCGCGGCACGGCCCGGGCGGTGGGCACGACGGCGGAGGTGGCACGGGGCGGGACGCTCGTCCAGGAGTGCCTGGAGCGCGACCGTTCCGACCCCAACGACTGCGTGCGGGAGCGGCTGCTCGCGGTGTCGCCGAGGACCGGGCGGCATCACGTCCTGGCCCACCAGCCGCCCCTGAAGGGCCCGTTGGGGCAGGCAGGTGACATACCGGGGAGCGGCCTGTTCGTCTCCGGCGCCGACCCGCGCACGGGCTTGCCCGCGCTGGTCAGGAGCAGGGACGGGGGCCGGACCTGGCAGCGGGCCCGGCTGACCGGCCCGGGGAGGGGCGGCCCGGCGTTCCGGGTGGTCGCGGGCCGGGGCGGGCTGTACGCGACACAGCACGGGAAGGTGTCGCCGCCCGCGAAGAACGGCCTGGTCACGATCCACGCCAGCGGGGACGGCGGCCTGACCTGGACCAGGATCTGGCAGTACCGCGAGGGCCGTGAGCGCACGGAGCCCCGCACCCTCCTCGGCGACCTGCTGGTGGCCGACGACGGCCTGACGGTGCACGGCGAGGACGGAGCATGGCGCAGCACGGACGGCGCGCGAACGTTCACCCGCGTCACGGCCCGGGCACCGTCGGGCTCGGTGACCCACACGCCCGCGGGCCGACTGTGGAGCGACAGCTTCGGGAAAGGGCGCTTCCGCATATCGGCGGACGGCATGCGCTGGGCGGAGTTCCGGGTGGGGGCGGGGTGAGGGGCCCGGCTGGGCGAGCCTCAGCCGGGTGGGAAAAAGCCCGTCCGGCGATTGAGGACGAGCCGCGAAGCGGCGATACAGCGGGGGCCGGGGGCGGCAGCCCTCTGGCCCCCGGCCGGAAGGACGGCGTCCGGCCCCGGCCGGAAGGCGGGCGTCAGCCCACCCCCAGCAGCACCGCGAGCAGCACCGCCCCCGCGGCGCACGGCGCCAGAACCTCGTAGGCCCACCGCACCACCGGCTCCCCCTGCGCCGACTCGGCGCCCTCGCGCCGTTCGGCGATCTCACGCAGGTCGTCCATGGCCTGGTCACCGGCGTCGCGCGCGTGCGGCTGCGTCGCGCCCGGGGCGCCGGGCCGGACCCGGCTCGCGACCGGGTCGTCCGACGCGACCTGCTGGGCGTGCCGGCGCGCGGCCTTCTTCCGGCCGCGCAGCGAGACGGGGACGGCCCAGAGCTGGAACTTGGTGCCGTCCTGCGTGAACACCTCGTTCGAGTAGCCGGACCGCAGGCCCGAGATCGCCCCCCAGGGCAGGGCGATGGTGCGGAAGGGGTTGCGGACGCGCAGCCGGTCGTCGTTGGCGTACACCGCGGGCCGCACGGTGAACGCGACGACGAGCGGCACCGCGAAGAGCAGCCCCGCGAGGGCCACCCACGGGGTGCGCCCCTCGCCCCGGACCAGCGCGTCGACGCCGAGCCAGGCGCCGATCGCGAGCAGCAGGACGCCGCCGGCGATGGCCGCGTGAGACCGGTAGACGCGGTCCTTGTAGGCCGGGTCGCCGACGGCGGCCGAGCCCGCCTGGTCACCGGACTTCGTGGCGGCGGCCGAGCCCGCCTGGTCACCGGACTTCGTGGCGGCGGCCGTTCGCGCCGGGTCACCGGAGTTCGCGGGTGCCGCCGGGTCCCCGGAGTCGCCCCGGCCCGCCGGAGCCGCGGACTTCGCCCGGTCGGCGGACTCGGCAAGGCTGGCGGACTGCGCACGGTCGGCGGACTGCGCAAGGTCGGCGGGCTTCGCAAGGTCGGCGGGCTTCGCCGGGTCCGCCTGGGCCGCCCGTTCCGCCTGGGCGGCCGGGTCCGCGGAGTCGGCCGGCTTCGCCGGGTCCTGCTCCGCCGGAGTGGGCTGCGGGTCGCTCGTCATGGGCCCGATTCTGCCTGACGCCGGAAAGTGACGGGAAAGCGCCGCCGCCACCCCACCGCATTGGTCCAGACCTTGCGTGATCAAGAGTTGTCATGTACGCCGAATTCCCAAGGGAACAAAGGGAAATCGGCTGCACCGCACACATCCGAGGAGAGCCATGAGACCAGCCAGCCCCCCACGCAGGGCCGCCGCCCTGCTGACCGCGTTACTCCTGCCCCTCTCCCTCCTGACCGCACTCGCCGCCGCCCCGGCGCACGCCGCGGGCACCCTGACCGCGACCTTCACGACGGAGGGCAGCGGCTCGTCCTGGCAGGGCAAGTACGTCGTCCGCAACAGCGGCTCCACCGCCTCGACCGACTGGACGCTGGAGTTCGACCTGCCGGCGGGCGTCACGGTCAGCGGGCACACCCACGGTGAGGCGACCGTCTCCGGCAGCCATGTCACCGTGAAGAACGCGTACTACAACGGCAGGGTCCCGGCGGGCGGCTCGACCGAGCCGTACAGCTACCAGTTCACGGCCCGGGGACCGATCGGCACGCCGACGGGCTGCACGGTCAACGGCGACAAGTGCGACGGCACCCCCGACAAACCGCCCACGGCACCGGGAACCCCGACGGTCACCACCGCCACGGCCCGCACGATCTCGCTGAGCTGGCCCCCGGCCGGAGCGGGCGACTATCCGGTCACGACGTACGAGGTCCTGAACGGCACCGACGTGGTCGCGACGTCCACCACGCCCACCGCCACCATCAAGGACCTCACCCCGGCGACCCGCTACACCTTCACCGTCCGGGCCAAGGACCGCCGCGGCAACACGGGCCCGCCCAGCGCCCCGGTCACGGCCGCCACGGTCGACCCGGCCACCGACCCCACGCCGCCCACGGCGCCCGGCAACCTGCGCGCCACCGGCACGACGTCCTCCTCCGTGGCGCTGGCCTGGAACAAGTCGACGGACAACGTCGCCGTGGCCGCGTACGACATCTACCGGGGCCAGACACTGGCGAAGACGGTCCCGGCGGACACCGCGGCCACGACGGTCGAGGGCCTGTCCCCCGCCACCGCCTACACCTTCACGGTCAAGGCCCGCGACACCGCCGACAACGCATCGCCCGCGTCGAACGCCCTGTCCGTCACCACGGACGACGTGGCGGGCCCCGGCAACCACCTCAAGGTCGGCTACTTCGCGCAGTGGGGCATCTACGGCCGCCAGTACTTCGTGAAGAACCTGGACACGTCCGGCGCCGCCGCGAAGCTCGACGTCATCAACTACGCCTTCGAGAACGTCGATCCGGTGAACCACACCTGCCTGGCCGGGGTGGTCAAGGGCGTCTCGGGCAACCCGCAGGACCCGGACGAGGGCACCGGCGCGGGGGACGCGGAGGCGGACTACGGCCGCGCGTTCCCGGCGTCGCAGTCGGTGGACGGCGTGGCGGACGACGGCTGGGGCAAGCTCCGCGGCAACTTCAACCAGCTCAAGAAGCTCAAGGCCAAGCACCCGCACCTCAAGGTCGTCGTCTCCCTCGGCGGCTGGACGTTCTCGAAGTTCTTCGCGGACGCGGCGGCGACACCCGCCTCGCGGGAGAAGTTCGTGAAGTCCTGCGTGGACGTGTGGATCAAGGGCAATCTGCCGCTCTACAACGGCGCGGGCGGGCCCGGTACCGGCGCGGGCGTGTTCGACGGCATCGACATCGACTGGGAGTGGCCGGGTTCCGAGGGCCATCCGGGCAACCGCTGGGGCCCCGCCGACAAGGACAACCTCACCGCGCTCCTGGCGGAGTTCCGCAAGCAGCTCGACGCGCTCGGCGGCGAGCACAAGCTCCTGACCGCGTTCACGCCCGCGGATCCCGCGAAGATCGAGGCGGGCTGGGACCTGAAGAAGATCTTCGACTCCCTCGACTACGCCAACGTCCAGGGGTACGACTTCCACGGCGCCGGAAGCGACAACTCCTGGGAGCCCAAGCGCACCGGCCACCAGGCCAACCTGCACCGCGACGCCCAGGACCCCTACCCCTTCGACTTCAGCGTCGAACGGGCCGTCCAGACGTACCTCGACGCCGGCGTGCACCCGCGCAAGCTCACGATCGGCTTCCCCTTCTACGGCCGCGGCTGGAAGGAGGTCGCCGACGGCGGCGCCAAGGGCGAATGGCAGTCGGCGAACGGCGCGGCCCCCGGCCAGTTCCCGGAGGAGGCGGGCACCAGGGGCTACCACAACCTCCTCACCACGGTGCCCAACCTCACCGTCCACCACGACGAACAGTCCGTCTCCACGTACGGCTACACCGGAAACAACGGCCAGTGGTGGAGCTTCGACGACCCGTGGTCGATCACCAAGAAGACGGCCTGGCTGAAGTCGAAGGGCCTGCTGGGCGGAATGGTGTGGGAAATGTCCGGGGACACCCCCACGGGCACCCTGATGACAGCACTGGACACGGGCCTGCGGTGACCTCCGAGCGCCGGAGGGGCTGAACCTTCGCCGCTGCGGCAAGGTTTCAGCCCGTCCGGCGCTTGAGGACGAGCCGCGAAGGGCGCTTGAGGACGAGCCGCGAAGCGGCGACAGGCGGGGGTCCGGGGGCGGCAGCCCCCGGACGGCCACCCCGCCCGGGGCCACCCCACCCCCCGGCAGCCGGGCGCCGTAGCCCCCTGTACAGGCCGCTACGCGCGTAGATATGCTCCCCTCGTGACCATGCGGACGACTCCACCCACAAAGACAGACGCGGCCACCGCGGCGTCCAACGCGGCACCGCCCCCCGCCAAGGCCGCCCCCGGCGACTTCGCCGACGTCACGGCGTCGGCGGCCACACTCCGCCGCTTCCTGCACGGCCTCCCCGGCGTCGACGCCGTCGGCCTGGAGGCCCGCGCCGCGGCGCTCGGGACCCGCTCGATCAAGACCACGGCGAAGGCGTACGCCATCGACCTGGCCATCTCGATGATCGACCTGACGACCCTGGAAGGCGCGGACACCGCGGGCAAGGTCCGGGCGCTCGGCGCGAAGGCGGTCCACCCGGACCCGACCGACCGCACCACCCCGCGGACCGCCGCGGTCTGCGTGTATCCGGACATGGTGGCGACGGCCAAGGAGGCCGTGGCCGGCACCGACGTCAAGGTCGCCTCGGTCGCGACCGCCTTCCCGGCGGGCCGCGCCGCCCTCGACGTGAAGCTCGCCGACGTCCGTGACGCCGTCGCGGCGGGCGCGGACGAGATCGACATGGTCATCGACCGCGGCGCCTTCCTCGCGGGCGACTACATGAAGGTGTACGAGGAGATCGTCGCCGTGAAGGAGACCTCCGGGCAGGCCCGCCTGAAGGTCATCTTCGAGACCGGCGAACTCTCGACGTACGACAACATCCGCCGCGCGAGCTGGATCGGCATGCTCGCCGGCGCGGACTTCATCAAGACGTCGACCGGCAAGGTCGGGGTGAACGCGACCCCCGCGAACACCCTCCTCATGCTGGAGGCCGTCCGCGACTTCCGCGCGCAGACCGGTGTCCAGGTGGGCGTGAAGCCCGCGGGCGGCATCCGCACCACGAAGGACGCCGTCAAGTTCCTGGTCCTGGTCAACGAGACCGCGGGCGCGGACTGGCTGGACAACCACTGGTTCCGCTTCGGCGCGTCCAGCCTGCTCAACGACCTGCTGATGCAGCGCCAGAAGCTGGCCACCGGACGCTACTCCGGCCCTGACTACGTGACGGTGGACTGAGACCCCATGGCAAATCCGACATCGATCTTCGAGTACGCACCGGCCCCCGAGTCCCGCTCGGTCGTCGACATCGCGCCGTCCTACGGCCTGTTCATCGACGGCGAGTTCACCGAGGCCGCGGACGGCAAGGTCTTCAAGTCCGTCAGCCCGGCCACCGAAGAGGTCCTCTCCGAGGTCGCCCGGGCGGGCGAGGCCGACGTGGACCGCGCCGTGCAGGCGGCCCGCAGGGCCTTCGAGAAGTGGTCCGCGCTGCCGGGTGCCGAGCGCGCGAAGTACCTGTTCCGCATCGCCCGGATCATCCAGGAGCGCTCCCGCGAGCTCGCCGTCCTGGAGACCCTCGACAACGGCAAGCCGATCAAGGAGACCCGCGACGCGGACCTCCCCCTGGTCGCCGCGCACTTCTTCTACTACGCGGGCTGGGCCGACAAGCTGGACCACGCCGGCTTCGGCGCGAACCCGCAGGCGCTCGGCGTCGCGGGCCAGGTCATCCCCTGGAACTTCCCGCTCCTGATGCTGGCCTGGAAGATCGCCCCGGCGCTCGCGACCGGCAACACGGTCGTCCTGAAGCCCGCCGAGACGACCCCCCTGTCGGCGCTGTTCTTCGCGGACATCTGCCGTCAGGCGGGCCTGCCCAAGGGCGTCGTCAACATCCTCCCCGGATACGGCGACACGGGCGCGGCCCTGACCGCGCACCCGGACGTGAACAAGGTCGCCTTCACCGGCTCCACGGCCGTCGGCAAGGAGATCGCCCGGACGCTCGCGGGCACGGACAAGAAGCTCACGCTCGAACTGGGCGGCAAGGGCGCGAACATCGTCTTCGACGACGCCCCGATCGACCAGGCCGTCGAGGGCATCGTCACGGGCATCTTCTTCAACCAGGGCCAGGTCTGCTGCGCGGGCTCCCGCCTGCTGGTCCAGGAGTCGATCCAGGAAGAGCTGCTCGACAGCCTCAAGCGCAGGCTCTCGACCCTCCGCCTGGGCGACCCGCTCGACAAGAACACCGACATCGGCGCGATCAACTCCGCCGAGCAGCTCGCCCGCATCACCGCCCTCGCCGAGACCGGCGAGGCGGAGGGCGCCGAGCGCTGGTCGGCCCCCTGCGAACTGCCGACGTCGGGCTACTGGTTCGCGCCGACCCTCTTCACGAACGTCACGCAGGCGCACACCGTCGCCCGCGACGAGATCTTCGGCCCGGTGCTCTCGGTCCTCACCTTCCGCACCCCGGAAGAGGCCGTCGCCAAGGCGAACAACACGCAGTACGGCCTGTCGGCGGGCATCTGGACGGAGAAGGGCTCGCGCATCCTCGCGGTCGCGAACAAGCTCCGCGCCGGGGTCGTCTGGGCCAACACGTTCAACAAGTTCGACCCGACCTCGCCCTTCGGCGGCTACAAGGAGTCGGGCTTCGGCCGCGAGGGCGGCCGCCACGGCCTGGAGGCGTACCTCGATGTCTAAGGAATCACTGGGCGGCTCCGCCGCGGGCGCAACGCGCCTGAGCGTCTTCAAGACCTACAAGCTGTACGTGGGCGGAAAGTTCCCGCGTTCCGAGAGCGGCCGGGTGTACGAGGTGACCGACGCAAAGGGCAAGTGGCTGGCCAACGCGCCGCAGTCGTCCCGCAAGGACGCCCGGGACGCGGTCGTCGCCGCGCGGAAGGCGTTCGGCGGCTGGTCGGGGGCGACCGCGTACAACCGCGGCCAGGTCCTCTACCGCGTCGCGGAGATGCTGGAGGGCCGCCGCGACCAGTTCGTCCGCGAGGTCGCGGACGCCGATGGCCTGTCCAAGTCCAAGGCCGCCGCGGTCGTGGACGCGACGGTCGACCGCTGGGTCTGGTACGCGGGCTGGACGGACAAGATCGCCCAGGTCGTGGGCGGGGCGAACCCGGTCGCGGGTCCCTTCTTCAACCTGTCCACCCCGGAGCCGACGGGTGTGGTGACGGTCGTCGCCCCCCAGGAGTCGTCCTTCCTCGGCCTGGTGTCGGTCGTCGCCCCCGTGATCGCGGCCGGCAACACGGCCGTCGTCATCGCCTCCGAGAAGGCGCCGCTCCCGGCCCTCTCCCTGGGCGAGGTCCTGGCCACGTCCGACGTGCCCGGCGGCGTCGTCAACGTACTGAGCGGCAACACCAGGGAGCTCGCCCTCCCGCTGGCCGCCCACCAGGACGTGAACGGCATCGACCTCGCCGGTGCGGGCGCCGACCTGGCGAAGGAACTGGAGATCGCCGCGGCGGACAACCTGAAGCGCGTGCTCCGTCCACAGGCTGTGGACACGGACGCGGACTTCGCCGCCTCCCCCGGCACTCACCGTCTGACCGCCTTCCTCGAAACGAAGACGGTCTGGCACCCGACGGGGTCGCTGGGCGCGTCGGGCGGGTCGTACTAAGCCCCCCGCCCCTCGGACGGGGTGGTGGTTGGTTGCCGGGCTACCCCGGCAACGCCCCCGCCACCACCCCCACCCCCGGCATCTCCGACAGCGACCCCTGGGTCATCGGCCCCGTCACCATCGCGGTGGACACCGGCTTGAAGTCGGCGACCTGCGTGCCCACGGCGTTGTCGAGCGGGTCCACCCCGGTCCCGGCCAGGGGATTGAGCTTCAGGTTCTTGACGGGGTGCAGCGAGCCGCCCGCGGCCCGCTGCACCCCGTCGAGCAGCGCGTTCCCGGCGGGGGCCGGATCGACGTCGCCGAGCGGTGTGGCGACGCCAGGCGCGGGCACCTCCGCCGGCGCGGCACTCGCGGCCGCACCCCCGAGCCCCAGCGCCGCGCCCGCCACGGAGACGGTGAGCCCCGCACGCAGCAGCGCGCGGGACGCGGAGGAAGTCTTCGGCGCCGCGTGCCGCGCCGGGTGCCGTTCAGGGTGTCGAGCCATGGGGACCGCCTCCACGGAACATACGTAAGTAATCGAGCGTGCACGAAGAGTAGTTGAAGCGCGCCGTCGGTATCAAAGACCGCGCCACCTCCCGGGGCCCCACGGAACCGTCGCGCCCCCTGCCCCCTAGGGGCGCACCCCCGCCTCCCCCTGAAGAGCTACGCCCCAGAACCGTCCCTCAGCGGGACGCGCACCACCCCGGCGGTCGCATAGCGTCACCAAGGCCACCCACCGCCAGCCGACCGACCGGCCGACCGGCACCGGCCTCCGGCTCCGGGCCCCAGGCCCCGGGTCCAGCTCGAAGGACGCCCGCCGTGCCCGACCTCCTGCGCCGCCGCCCCGGCCGCCCCCAGCACCCCCTCCCGCCCCTGACCTGGCCCCGCCCCCTGCGCCGCCTCCCGCACACCCTGGTGGTCCTCGTCGCCGTGCTCCTCGCCGCGACCGGCGCCGACCCGACCGCCAGGCTCCTGGCGGTCGTCCACGCGGCCACACTGGTGCTGGCGCTGCGCAACCCCGTCCAGGCGTGCGGGCTCTCCCTCGCCTGCTTCGTCGGCATCACCGTCGGCCATCCGCCCTCGCCGGACAACGACCTATGGGTGTGGGTGGTGCACGCGTGCGTCCTGCTCCTCCTGTGCCTGCGGATCCCGCTCCCCCGGGCGGCCGCGGCGACGGCCGCGAGCGCCGCCGTGGGCGCGGCCCTGAAGGCGGCGGGAGCGGGCGTCGGCTCCTGGTCGACGGTCGCGGCCGGCACCGTCCTCTTCGGCGCCGCCCTCCTCGCGGGCGGCGTCGAGGAAGCCTGGGACATCGGCGCGCTCGCCGACCTGGACATCCC
>NZ_AOPZ01000284.1 GCF_000414115.1 Streptomyces aurantiacus JA 4570 | reverse complement strand
ACCCGCCCGCCCGTTTCCAGGCACATCGCGCCCACGCCGGCACCGGGGTCACGGCGCCCAGCCCTGCGGGCACCCCGCACCTCCGGTGCCACACCGGCCGTCCGGCGTCTGCCGCTCCCTGCTGTGGGCAAGGGAACCCGAGGAGCGTGGAGGCCGTCTCGATGTGCGGGAAGCAACGGGAGGGCCTCAATGCAACGACGTACGTTCCTCGGAACGGCCACCGCCGCACTCGCGGCGGGCGCCACCGCCTGCACGAGCGGCAACGGCAACGGCACCAAGGCGAGCAGCACCGGGACCGCAGAGCCCATAGGCACGAGAAGCGGGACCACGCCCATAAAGACGGCGGCCGCCTCCGCCCCGGCGAGCCTCGCCGCCCTGGCCAAGGACCTGGACGGCACCCTGGTGCGCCCCAACGAGGCCGCCTGGGCCACCGCCCGCCAGCTGTACAACACCCGCTTCGACAACCTGAAGCCCACCGCCGTCGCCTACGTCGCAGGCGTGGACGACATCCGCACCACCCTGGCGTACGCGCGCGCCCACGACACCCCCGTGTCGATCCGCAACGGCGGCCACTCCTACGCGGGCTGGTCCTCCGGCACGGGCCGCCTCGTCATCGACGTATCGAAGTTGAACCGCGTTCGGTCCAGCGGCACCACGGCCACCATCGGTGGTGGCGCCAAGCTCATAGATGTGTACCGCGCGCTCGCCGCGAAGGGCGTGACGATCCCCGCGGGCTCCTGCCCGACGGTCGGCATCAGCGGCCTGACCCTCGGCGGCGGCCACGGCGTGGTCTCGCGCGCGTACGGCCTGACCTGCGACAGTCTCACCTCGGCGACCCTCCTCACCGCGGACGGCAAGCAGATCACCGCAAGCAAGTCCGAGCACAAGGATCTGTTCTGGGCGCTGCGCGGCGCGGGCAACGGCCAGTTCGGCATCGTCACCGAGCTGACCTTCCGCACGCACCCGGCCCCGCAGGCCGTCTCCGCGTACCTGACCTGGCCCTGGTCGAAGGCGGCGGCCGTGCTCAAGGCGTGGCAGGAGTGGGGGCCTTCGCAGCCGGACGAGATCTGGTCGTCGGCCCACATCGCGGCGGTGCCGGGCGGCAAGCCCACCATCTCCGTCGCGGCCTTCTCCCTGGGAACGTACGGCTCGCTGCAGAACGCCGTGGACCGCCTCGCCGACAAGGTGGGCGCCCCGGCCCGCAGCGTGTCCCTGAAGCGGCGTTCGTACGAGCAGGCGATGGAGGTGTACGCGGGCTGCTCGTCGTTCGCCGCGGACGCCCAGTGCCATCTGCCGGGCTCCACGCCGGGGCGCACGCCGAGCGGCGCGCTCGGCCGGGAGACGTACGCGGCCCGCTCGGACTTCTTCGACCGGTCGCTGTCGACGGCCGGGATCCGCGCGCTGCTCACCCAGATGGAGAACGTCCGCGGCCCGCGCGGCACGGCGGGCAGCATCGCCCTGACCGCGCTCGGCGGCGCCATCAACCGCGTCGACCCGACGGCCACGGCCTTCGTGCACCGCCGTTCGCGGATGCTCGCGCAGTACATCGTGTCCTGGCGCGCAGGCACCTCCGGGACGGCCTCGCAGGCGTGGCTGGACTCGGCCCACGGGGCGATGCGGCGGTACGCCTCCGGGGCCGCGTACCAGAACTACGCGGACCCGACGCTCACCAACTGGCGCGAGGCGTACTACGGGCAGGCGGCGCCGCGGCTGAAGAAGCTGAAGAAGGAGTACGACCCGACGCGCTTCTTCTCGTTCCCGCAGGCGCTGTAGCCCCCGGGGCACGGGGGTTCCGGCTCCCGTGGCACGGGAGTTCCGGCCCCCGAGGTACGTACGGGAGTTCCGGCCTACGCCGCCAGGTCCCGCTCGTCCGTGCCCGGCGCCGTCTCCTGCTCGGTCAGGGCGGCGACCGGCTCGACGTCCCCGGGCCCCGCCCACACCAGCCGGGAGGCCCGGCCGGAGCGGCCGACGGCCTTGGCGAGCGGCGTCAGGAGGGCCATGGCGAGCGGGGACAGGAGCAGCGCGACCGCCGTGCCGAGCGCGAAGCCGCCGACCACGTCGGTCGGGTAGTGCACGCCCATGAAGACGCGGCAGAAGCCCTCGGCGGCGGCGAGCGCGATGCCGGCGATGCCGAACTTCCGGTTGGCGACGAAGAGGCCCACGCCGATGGCCATCGCGAGCGTCGCGTGGTCGCTCACGAAGGAGTAGTCCGTCTTGCCGTCGACCAGGACTCTCAGGCCCTGGTGGTCCTCGAAGGGGCGGGGCCGCTCCACGAAGCCCCTTATGGGCACGTTGACGAGGACGGCGATGCCCGCGGCGAGCGGTGCCCACACGACTGCGGCGACCGACGAGGCGGCGTCGTCGAGCACCGCGCGCCCGCGCGCGCCCCACCAGCACCACACGACGAGCAGGACGAGGGCGAGCAGCAGTCCGTACTCGCCGACGAACTCCATCGTCCTGGCGAGCCAGCCGGGCGCGTCCTCGGCCAGGCCGTTGATGTCGTAGAGCAGGCTGACGTCGGGGTTCGACCCGGAATCATCGAGTCCAGCCATGATGCTGTGGCCCCTTGTCTTCTCACTCGCGAGCGCGCCCTGTCGCGCGCCCTTCCATCAACCCCCGTGGTCAGTGCAGTCGTGCCGCCGTACCAGTCGTCGCGCCGCCGTACCAGTCAAGGGAACGCCCGGCCCCCTTCACTACGTTCCACTCTCCACCGAAAGATCACTCAGACGTTATCGAAGAGAGACTCATCGCCGCAGCTCAGGGGGCTGATTTAACGGAGGGTTCAAGCCAGTTCACGCGGCGCGCGCGCCCGGCGCGCGCCTCCGCTCAGCCAGTGGATCACACGCCGGGGCAGCGTCGGCACGCGGCCGGGTCAGACGTCGGCGCCCGCGTCCGACGGCCGCGCCGAGGCCCGTCCCGCGGGGCCCGACGACGGCGTGCCGGAAGGACGCCCCGGAGACTCACCGGCTGCGCCGTCCTCCGCGTTCCCCCCGGACTCGTCGGACTCTCCCGACCCGCCGGACGCACCGGCGTCCTCGGACTCCGAAGGCTCCCCCTCCGGCTTCTCCCGGGGCCTGTCGACCCGCTTCTCCACCGGCTCCTCGGGGATCGCTTTTGCGCCATCTTTGGTGACGCGCGTGGCTCCGAAGTAGTCCGGCGTATCGATCGGGTCGAAGCGGATGACGGCGCCGGGCCGCGGGGCGTCGATCATGTAGCCGCCGCCGACGTAGATGCCCACGTGCCGGATGGCCCGCGAATTGCTGAGGTCGTCCGAGAAGAAGACCAGGTCGCCCGGGAGCAGCTCGTCGCGCTTGGGGTGCGGCCCGGCGTTGTACTGGTCGTTGGCCACGCGCGGCAGCTCGATGCCGACGGTGCGGTACGCGGCGAGGGTCAGCCCGGAGCAGTCGAACTTGCCGCCTTGGTCGGCGGTGCCGTTGCCGCCCCACAGGTACTCGGTGCCCAGCTTCTTCTGCGCGTAGTAGATGGCGCCCGCCGCCTGCTGCGACGGCTGCACCCGCCCGATGGGCCGGGCGAAACTCTTCTCCAGAGTCGTGATGATTTTGACGTAGTTCTGCGTTTCGCGGTAAGGGGGCACCCCGCCGTACTTGAGCACGGCGTACGCGCCCGCGTTGTACGCGGCGAGCATGTTCTTCGTCGGGTCGCCCGGGGCGTCCTTCACGTACTTGGCGAGCTTGCAGTCGTAGCTGGCCGCGGACGGGATGGCGTCCTTGGGGTCCCACACGTCACGGTCGCCGTCGCCGTCCCCGTCGATGCCGTGCGTGGCCCAGGTGCCCGGGATGAACTGCGCTATCCCCTGCGCGGCGGCGGGGCTCTTCGCCTGCGGGTTGAACCCGCTCTCCTGGTAGAGCTGGGCGGCGAGCAGGGCGGGGTTGATGGCCTTGCACAGGTTGCCCCACTTCTGCACGAGGGGCTGGTACGTGGTGGGCACGGCGCCCTTGGCCAGTCCGACGTTCCCGCCGCCGCCGGACCCGCCGGCCATGCTCCCGGCCGCCACGAACGTCCCGAGCACCAGCAGCCCGATGAACCCAGTGGACCCGCTGAACGCGACGGCCGCGAGCAGCCACGTCTTACGCACCGTCAACCACCCTACCGTTCCCGGGAGTCCGCCGCGCCCAGTCTAGGCGCGGCACCTCCCGCCTGGGCGGCTTCGCCCGGCACCACCCGAAGCACGCCGCCTCCGCGATACGTCCGCCGCCGCCTCCGCGAAACGTCCGCCGCCGCCTCCGCGATACTTCCGTCCATGGCCGACAGCCCCCACCCCGAACCCCTGACCTGGGCCCGCGCCGCCCCCGACGACGAGGAGGGCCCCGGCCCCTGGATCGAGCTCGCCTTCGGCCCCGACGACACGGTCCACCTGCGCACGACCGACGCCCCCGACCACGTCGTCACGACGACCCGCACGAAGTGGGAGGCGTTCGTACTGGGCGCACGGGCGGGCGAGTTCGACCACTTCGTAGAGGCGCTGGATGGCGGGCCGCCCTCCGACTCGAAACAGTCCGTCACCAGCGATTGACGGAGCGCCAACTTTCGTCGAATGTAGGGGAATTGAGGGCGTGGGGCAGGGGGATGCGCCCCTTGGTCCGATGCGCTCCTCGATCGGTGTTCTGCGTCCTACGGCTGGGGGGAGCCGACGATGGAAGCCAACGACCCCGAGGACGGGCCCGTCGAGCCCGAGGACAGGCGGCCGGTGCAGGGCGGCCCAGGCGGCTTCGGCCCGCCCCCGCCCACGTACGCCCCCGGCGCCCCCGCGAGCCCGCCACCGCCCGGCGCCTACGGTCCGCCCCAGCCGCCCGTGCCG
>NZ_AOPZ01000283.1 GCF_000414115.1 Streptomyces aurantiacus JA 4570 | reverse complement strand
GCGGCGCGCACCCGGGCCTCGTCCGCGGGGCGGGGCGGGGGCGCGGCCACCGAGCGGGCGAGGCCGCGCGCCACCGCGTCGTTGATGGTCGTCGCCAGTTCCTGGGCCTGGGGCAGGCCCTGGTCGGCGAGCATGTCGGCGAGGCCGCCCGCGTAGCCCTGGCCGACGGCGCGGACCTTCCAGGCTTCCTGCCTGCGGTAGAGCTCCAGGGCCACGACGGCGGATTCGGCGGACAGGTCCGTGATCGTGTAGCTGGCGATCTCGGTGCCGTCGAGGCCGGTGACGGCGATGAAGGGCGCGGCGACGGAGCCGAAGGTGACAGGGCCCGCTCCGCCCACGGGCAGCGCAAGCAGCACGTTGACCTGGTGGGCGCCGTCCGGCAGCGCGCCCAGGTCGACGGCCAGGCGGTGGTCGGCGGCCGCCTGCCGGGACACTTCGAGCCCGGGCAGCGTGGGCGCGCCGGGGTGGGCGACCCAGGCGGTGCCGCGCACCTTGCGCTGCTCGTCGCAGAGCGTGGCCCCGGCGACGATCGGCTTGCCGCCCGACACCCGGATCTCAAGGCGGGTGTCGGGAAGCGGATGGTTCTGCCCCCTGACCAGCTCGGCCGTCATCGCGTTCGTTCCCCCTTGGTGTCGGCCCCCTCACCGGGCCTGCGTACGGACCGCCGTGTTCGACGGCCGGTCGGCGACGCTCTCAGCGACGCTCATGCTCGGAGCGGTGCTGACAGGTGCGGTGCTTATGAGCTGCGGTGCTTACAGGTGCGGCAGGATCGCCGGCATCAGGTCCTGGAAGGTGCGGCCGTTGGCCGGGTTGCCGAGGGCCGTCATCTGCCAGCCGGTGCCCGCGCGGTGGACCTTGGCCATGATCTGGGCGGTGTACTGGCCGCCGCCGTCCAGGGTGTAGCGGGCGAGCTCCTGGCCGTTGGTCTCGTCGACCAGGCGGCAGAAGGCGTTCTGCACCTCCTGGAAGGTCTGGCCGGTGAAGGAGTTCACCGTGAAGACGATCTGGTCGATGTGGACCGGGACGCGCTGCAGGTCGACGAGGATGGCCTCGTCGTCGCCGCCCTGGCCGACGCCGCCGACGAGGTTGTCGCCGGTGTGCCGCACGGAGCCGTCGTCGCTGACGAGGTGGCGGAAGAACACCACGTCGACCGGCTGCTTGTCGGCGAAGAGGACGGCCGAGGCGTCCAGGTCGACCTCGCGCGTGCGCGTACCGAACAGGCCGCGCCGCGGGGCGGCCTGCCAGCCGAGACCCATGCGCACCGACGTCAGAGCGCCCCCGTCGTTCTTCTGCAGGCTGATGGCCTGGCCCTTGGTCATGTTGACCGTCACGCGCTGTCCCCTTCTCGAACTGCCCTGGGCAACCGCCCGTTGCGGCGGTTGCCCATCACCCTATGCAGCGCTGTCCACCCCGACGCACCCTGCCGGGCCTTTTGTGTCGGTGTTGCAACACAGCGCTACGCCTGGCCGGCCTCCTTCATCTGCCGCAGTTCCTTCTTCATCTCCGACACCTCGTCGCGCAGCCGGGCGGCGATCTCGAACTGCAGGTCCGCGGCGGCCGCGCGCATCCGCTCGGTCATCTCCTCGATCTGCTCGGCGAGTTCGGCGGCCGGGCGGTCCGTGGGCACCGTCCGCTCGGCCTTGCCCTTGGCGGACTTGGACGCCTTGGCGGGTACGGCGCCGCCCGCGGTGCCGAGGGAGGGCACGGGGGCCTTGGCGCTCTTGCCGTCCTTGGCCTTGCGGTAGTTGCTGCCGAGGAGCTGTTCCGTGTCGACTTCTTCGCGCGCGATGGCCGACACGATGTCGTTGATCTTCTTGCGGAGGGGCTGCGGGTCGATGCCCCTCTCCTTGTTGTACGCGATCTGCTTCTCCCGGCGGCGGTTGGTCTCGTCGATGGCCTTCTCCATCGCCGGGGTGATCTTGTCGGCGTACATGTGGACCTGGCCCGAGACGTTGCGTGCGGCGCGGCCGATGGTCTGGATCAGGGAGGTGCCGGAGCGCAGGAAGCCTTCCTTGTCGGCGTCGAGGATCGCCACCAGGGAGACCTCGGGGAGATCCAGGCCCTCCCTGAGGAGGTTGATGCCGACCAGCACGTCATACTCCCCGGCGCGCAGTTCGCGCAGGAGCTCGACGCGGCGCAGGGTGTCGACGTCGCTGTGCAGATAGCGGACCTGGATGCCCAGTTCGAGGAAGTAGTCGGTGAGGTCCTCGGCCATCTTCTTGGTGAGGGTGGTGACCAGGACGCGCTCGTCCTTCTCGGTGCGCTTGCGGATCTCGTGCACCAGGTCGTCGATCTGGCCCTCGGTGGGCTTGACGACGACCTCCGGGTCGACGAGGCCGGTGGGGCGGATGATCTGCTCGACATGGCCGTCCGAACGCGAGAGTTCATACGCCCCCGGGGTTGCCGACAGATAGACGGTCTGGCCGATGCGCTGCTGGAACTCCTCCCACTTCAGCGGGCGGTTGTCGAGGGCGGACGGCAGCCGGAAGCCGTGGTCCACGAGGGTGCGCTTGCGGGAGGCGTCGCCCTCGTACATCGCGCCGATCTGGGGGACCGTGACGTGCGACTCGTCGAGGACGAGGAGGAAGTCGTCCGGGAAGTAGTCGAGGAGGGTGTGCGGCGGGGTGCCGGGGTCGCGGTCGTCGAAGTGCATCGAGTAGTTCTCGATGCCGGAGCAGGAGCCGATCTGGCGGAGCATCTCCAGGTCGTACGTCGTGCGCATGCGCAGGCGCTGGGCCTCCAGCATCTTGCCCTGCTTCTCCAGCTCGGCGAGGCGCTCGGCGAGCTCCTTCTCGATGCCGTTGATCGCCTTCTCCATGCGCTCGGGGCCGGCCACGTAGTGCGACGCGGGGAAGACGTACAGGTGGTCGTCGTCGCTGATGACCTCGCCGGTGAGCGGGTGCAGGGTGGAGAGGGCCTCGATCTCGTCGCCGAACATCTCGATGCGGACGGCCAGCTCCTCGTACACCGGGAAGATCTCGATGGTGTCGCCGCGGACCCGGAAGGTGCCGCGGGTGAAGGCCAGGTCGTTGCGCGTGTACTGGATGTCGACGAAGCGGCGCAGGAGCTGGTCCCGGTCGAGCTCGTCGCCGACCTTGAGCGGGACCATGCGGTCCACGTACTCCTGCGGGGTGCCGAGGCCGTAGATGCAGGAGACGGAGGCGACCACGATCACGTCGCGGCGGGTGAGCAGCGAGTTCGTCGCGGAGTGGCGCAGGCGCTCGACCTCCTCGTTGATCGAGGAGTCCTTTTCGATGTACGTGTCCGACTGGGGGACGTATGCCTCGGGCTGGTAGTAGTCGTAGTACGAGACGAAGTACTCCACCGCGTTGTTCGGCAGGAGCTCGCGGAACTCGTTCGCGAGCTGGGCGGCCAGCGTCTTGTTCGGTGCCATGACGAGGGTGGGGCGCTGGAGCTTCTCGATCATCCACGCGGTGGTGGCCGACTTGCCGGTGCCGGTCGCGCCGAGCAGGACGACATCCTTCTCACCTGCGCGGATGCGCTTTTCCAGGTCGGCGATGGCCGTGGGCTGGTCGCCACTGGGCTGGTACGGACTGACGACCTCGAAAGGTGCCACCGTGCGTTCGATCTTCGATACGGGCCGCATGGAATCCACCGTACGACCCCGCACTGACAACGCCGTCCCGCTCGCCCGTTCCGGGGGGCCGTCTCACCACTTCTGCGGGGCCCGCGCCCCCGGCCTGCGACGGCTCCTGCGGCCGCCCGGACGGGGCGGGGCCCGGCGGGTCACGTGCGCGATCTGGCGGTCTCCGGAGCGGGGGACGGCATACGTGGGGGTGCGCGGGCGGGCGGCCGCGGCCTTCAGGTCGGCCTTGCCCATCATCATCAGCGGGTCGAACATCACGATGACGCCCGAGAGCAGCAGGAAGGCGAGCGGGCCGATCATGAGGGGGGCGAGGATCTCGGCGGAGGAGTCGCCCGGCGGGGCGGTGGAGGGGCCGTGCAGATGGACGCTGAGGGCGGCCATGCCGGTGTAGTGCATGCCGCTGACGGCGAGGCCCATGACGAGGCTGGCGCCGAGGCTCCACAGGAAGCCCCGGACCTGTCCGGCGGCCCACAGGGCGGCGATGGCGGCGACGACGGCGATCACCACGGAGGCGGCGACGGTCAGCGTGTTGTACCGGAGGGTGCCGCCTAGACGCATACCGGCCATCCCCAAGTAGTGCATCGACGCGATGCCGAGCCCGGTGATGGTGCCTCCGGTGAAGAGCGCCGCCCCTCTGGCACCCCGGTAGCCCACGATGAAGATGCCGACGCCGACCATGACGATGGCGACGGCGAGGCTCGCGAAGGTGGTCGCCCGGTCGTAGTGGATCGGGGTTCCCTCGACGGTGAAGCCCATCATCGCGATGAAGTGCATGGTCCAGATGCCGGAGCCGATGGCCGCCGAGCCGAGGGCGAGCCAGCCGGGCCGCCAGGAGTGGGCGACAAGGAGCGATCTGGTGGTGCAGCGCAGGCCGAGCGCACCGCCCAGGCAGGCCATGAGGTAGGCGACCACCGGGGTGACGAACCCATAACTGAAGCCGTCGACCGTGCCCTCCATGAGCGGTAGCCCTTCCGCCTGTCGTACTTGGATGTTCCGGAACGCCCCATCTGCCTCTGACCTACGGCCGGGTGACGGGCCGTGGGCTGAGGCGAGAGTAGGGCTCAGCCCTGAACGCTCGAACGATTTTCCGGCAAAGAAACACCGCATCCGCGCGCGGGGTCCCAACTTGGGTGGTTGGCGTTCAACGTGTGGCCATCCTGTACCTGTCTGTAGTTGGCCGTGGACTGTCATCCTCAAGCGAACCGTGAGCTCATGACGCGAGGAGAACCCGTGTACGCACGCGCCGCCGCTGCCACGACCGCCGCTCTTCTGGGAGCGGGCGCACTCGCCCTCCCCTCCACCGCCGCCGCGCAGACACCGGCCGACGCACGCGTCGCGCACAAGTCAGGCACATCGCTCGCGCACAAGGACCCGACGGTCGTGGCGCACCGCGGGGCCTCCGCCTACGCGCCCGAGAACACGCTCGCCGCGATCGACAAGGCCGCCTGGATGGGCTTCCGCTGGGTGGAGAACGACGTCCAGCGCACCAAGGACGGCGTGCTCGTCATCGTCCACGACGACAACCTGAAGCGGACGACGAACGTCGAGGAGGTCTTCCCCGACCGCGCCCCGTGGAAGGTGAAGGACTTCACCGCCGCGGAGATCGCCAAGCTGGACGCGGGCAGCTGGTTCGGGGAGAAGTACGAGGGCGCGCGCGTGCCGACGCTCACGCAGTACATGAACCGCGTCTCGCGCAACCACCAGAGCCTGGTCCTGGAGATCAAGAAGCCGGAGCTGTACCCCGGCATCGAGAAGGACACCCTGCGCGTGCTGCGCAAGACGGGCTGGCTCGACCACCACCACGTGAAGAACAAGCTGGTCGTGCAGAGCTTCAGCGCGGACAGCGTCAAGAAGGTGCACGCCCTGCGGCCCGACGTCAAGACCGGCTTCCTGGGCACGCCCGCGGCCGCCGACCTGCCGACGTACGCCGAGTTCTCGGACCAGATCAACTCGACGCACACGTCCATCTCCGCCGACTACGTCTCCGCGATCCACCGGCTCAAGGGCGCGCACGGCAAGCGCCTGGAGATCTTCACCTGGACCGTGGACGAGGCCGCCGCCGCGCGCCGGGCCGCGGGCTTCGGCGTGGACGGCATCATCACCAACAAGCCGGACGTCGTGCGCCAGGCACTGCGGGACTGAGCCGTGACAGCGGCGCCTCGCGCCGCCTCCGACGCCGTGGGGCGGCCGCCGCCCCACGGCGTTGTCAGTGCCCGGCCGTAACGTTGTCCGCATGAACGCCATGGGGCACAACGAGCAGGAGCGGGACGGGCGACAGGAGCAGGCCGCGCGGTCCCGCGCCGTGTGGGCCGTCGTCAGCAGTGACATCGGCCCGCTGATGCTGGCCGCGACCGACGCGGGCCTGGTCACGGTCGTCTTCCACGCCACGGACGACGTGCGCGACAAGGCCCTGGAGCGGCTTGCCTCCCGTCTGGGCGCCGAGCCGGTCGAGGATCCCGCGTCGCCGCTGCTCGCCGAGCCCATACGCCAGTTCAGGGCGTACTTCGCGGGCGAGCGCCGCGACTTCGAGCTGCCGCTGGACTGGTCGCTGATCTCCGGCTTCAACCGCCAGGTGCTGCGCGAACTGGCCACGGGCGTGCCGTACGGCACGGTGGTGGGCTACGGAGACCTGGCCCACCGCGTCGGCCAGCCCGGCGCTGCCCAGGCGGTCGGCATGGCGATGGGCGCGAACCCGCTGCCGGTCGTGGTGCCGTGCCACCGGGTGGTGGAGAGCGACGGCGGCATCGGAGGCTTCGGCGGCGGCCTGGAGACGAAGCGGCAACTGCTCGCCCTGGAGGGAGTGCTGCCCGAGCCGCTGTTCTGAGGGCTCCGGGGCCCGCCCCGAGCTGGGCGCGGGCGGCGAGGAGCCAGGCCATGTCGGCGGGCCCAAGCGGTGCGCGGGCGGCGAAGGGCCAGGCCATGTCGGCGTGACGGCACGGCCTGGCACACTTCGCGCGTGGACATACCCCCCTCGCCCGCAGCCGCGTCGTCCCCCGCAGCCCCTGCGCCCGCCCGGCGCCCGCGCGGAACGCGCTGTCCCGGATGAGCGCGACCGAGCGCGCCGTCGACGCGCCCGTCACGGCGGCGGAACTGCCCGCCCTGCGCCGCCGTATCACCGCGATACTCGTCGCGAGCCAGATACTCGGCGGGCTTGGCGTGGCCACCGGCATCGCGCTGGCCGCCGTCCTGGCGAAGGAGGTCAGCGGCACGGAGTCGCTCTCCGGGCTCGCGCCCACCGCCACCGTCGCCGGGACGGCGCTCCTCTCGGTGCCGCTGGCGGCGCTGATGACGGCGCGCGGCCGGCGCCCCGGCCTCGTACTGGCCTATCTGATCGGCGCGTTGGGCGCCGCGGTCGTGGTGCTGGCCGCGGCCGTCGGGAGCTTCCCGCTGCTCCTGGTGGGCATGGCCGGGTTCGGCGCGGCGTCGTCGGCCAATCTGCAGGCGCGGTTCGCGGCGGCCGACCTTGCCGAGCCGGGAGCCAGGGCGCGCGCCATCTCCAACGTCGTGTGGGCCACCACGATCGGCGCGGTCCTCGGCCCCAACATCGCGGCGCCCGCGGGCCGCAGCGTCTCGGGGCTCGGGATTCCGGAGGCATCGGGGCCCTTCGTGTGGGCGGCCGGTGTCTTCCTGATCTCGGCGCTCGTCGTGGCGGTGCTGCTGCGCCCCGACCCGCTGCTCACCGCCCGCGCCCTCGAACCCGCCGGGGAGCAGACGGCCGCGAGCCGCTCACTGCGGGCCGGATTCGCCGCGGTGGCCGCCTCGCGACGGGCGCGGCTCGCGCTGGTGACCGTCGCCATCGCGCACACCGCCATGGTGTCGATCATGTCGATGACGCCGGTCGACCTCGGCCACCACGGGGCGAGCATCGACCTGATCGGCCTGGTCATCAGCGGCCACATCGCGGGCATGTACGCGTTCTCGCCGGTGATGGGATGGCTGTCGGACCGGCTCGGGCGGCTCGCCGTCATCGCCCTGTCCGTGGGCCTGCTCGGCTTCGCCGCGCTGCTCGCGGGCACGGCCGGGGCCAGCCACGGGCAGACCGCGGCGGGCCTGTTCGTGCTCGGCCTCGGCTGGTCGGCGGCGCTCGTGTCGGGGTCCGCGCTGCTCACGGACGCCGTGCCGCAGGCCGCGCGCGCCGCCGCCCAGGGCCTCTCGGACCTCACCATGAACACGGCGGCGGGCGTCGGCGGCGCGGTGGCGGGCCTGGTGGTCGCGCAGGCGAGCTACGCCTGGCTCAACCTGATCGCGGCGCTCCTGCTGCTGCCGCTGGCCGCGCTCGCCCTGTTCAGCCGCCGCGCGTGAGGGCTCAGCCGCCGAGCGTGATGTGGTACGCCTTGCGCAGCGTCTCGTGCACGGTCCACGTCGTCCGGTCGCCCTCGCGCAGGACCGCCGCGTCGCCGGGACCGATCTCCAGGACGTCGCCGCCCTCCACCTCGACGGTGGCGCGGCCGCTGACGACCACGAAGAGCTCGTTGGCCTCGGTGTCGGTCACCACGCCCGGGGTGATCTGCCAGATGCCGCGCACCTGCTTCCCGTCGGCGGACTCCCACAGGACCTTGCCGGTGACGACGGGCTCTCCGGAGACGATCTGTGCCGGGTCGAGGGGCTCCTCCTCCAGCACGACATCCGGAATGTGCACGGCAAAAGAAGCGGCGTTCTGATCATTCGTGGTCATGGCCGGTCACCTTAACGGTCGGCTTCATGGGTCTGCCCTCTCCCCTCTCCGCACGTCCTCACGGGTTTGCCGTCGCGCCCCGCCCGCCAGGGATGAAGGAAGACCCGACTGACAGGAGGCAGACCGTGTTGGTGGTGTCCGACGAGGTACAGGCGGCTCTCGCGCGGCGGCGGCCGGTCGTGGCCCTGGAGTCCACGATCATCGCGCACGGCCTGCCGCGCCCGCGCAACCTGCGGGTGGCGCTGGAACTCGAAGAGGCCGTACGCGACGAGGGCGCCGTGCCCGCGACGATCGCCGTCCTGGACGGGCGCCCCCATGTCGGCCTCGACAAGGAGCAGTTGGAGCGGGTGGCCGGGGAGGACGGCATCCGCAAGCTGGGCCACCGGGACCTGCCGCTCGCCGTCGCGGCGGGTGCGAGCGGGGCGACGACGGTCTCGGCGACGGCCCTGCTCGCCGCCCGCGCGGGCCTTCGGGTGTTCGCCACGGGCGGGCTCGGCGGGGTGCACCGGGAATGGACGCTCACCCAGGACGAGTCGGCCGACCTGGGGTTGCTCGCCCGCACCCGGATCACGGTGGTGTGCGCGGGCGTGAAGTCGATCCTGGACGTGGCGGCGACACTGCAGCGCCTGGAGACGCTGGGCGTGGCGGTGGCGGGTTACGGGACGGCGCGCTTCCCCGGCTTCTACCTCGCTGATTCGGGGCACGACGTGGACTGGACGCTGCGTACGCCGAACGAGGTCGCCGCGGTCATGCGCGCTCAGGACGCGCTGGACGGACCGGACTCGGCGCTCGTCGTGGCCAACCCCGTGCCCGAGGCCGAACAGCTCGAACCCGCCCTCCACGCGCGCGTGCTCGACGAAGCCCTGCGGGAGTGCGCCGCGCGTGGCGTGACCGGCCAGGCGGTGACGCCCTTCCTCCTCGACCATCTGGTGCGGCACACCGAAGGGGCGTCCCTGGAGGCCAACCTCGCCGCGGTGCGCGGGAACGTACGGCTCGCGGCGCGGATCGCGACGGCGTGGGCGCGGGCGTGACGGCACCCGGCGAACCACCGGACTCCGGTGAGCCGTACCGGCCCCGGGCTCCCGCCTCGCCGCCCCGCGCCGGCGCCCTGCTCGTCGTGGGCGACGTCGTCACCGACATCGTCGCCCGGCACCGCACGCCCCTCGCGCCGCGCACCGACACGGCCGCCGCCATCCGCACCGTGCCCGGCGGCGCGGGCGCCAACGTCGCCTGCTGGGCGGCCCACTGGGGCTGCGCGGACGTACGTTTCCTGGGGCGGGCGGGCGCCGACGCCGCCGCGTGGCACGAGGAGTCGCTGCTGCGCGCTTCGGTACGTCCCCACATCGCCGTCGACCCCGACGCCCCCACGGGCACCGTGATCAGCCTGGTCGACGCGGCCGGAGCGGCGGCCGAGCGGACGTTCCTGACGGACAGTGGTGCCTGCCTGCGCCTCTCCCCCGCCGACTGGACGCCGTCGCTGCTCGACGGCGTGGACTGGCTCCACCTGTCCGGCTACCTGTTCTTCGCGGGGCCGAGCCGGGCGGCGGCGCGGGCGGCTCTCGCGTCGGCACGCGCGCGTGGGGTGACGGTGAGCGTGGACCCGGCGTCGGCGGGGTTTCTGGCCGGGCACGGGGTGGACCGCTTCCTGGCGGACGCGGTCGGCGTGGACGTGCTGCTGCCGAGCCGCGACGAGGCGGAGCTGCTCACCGGGCTGCCCGGGCCCGGGGACGCGGCGGCCGAGCTGAGCCGCCGGTTCGCCGAGGTGGTGGTCAAGCTGGGCGGGGACGGCGCGCTGGCCGCGCGGGACGGCGCGGTGCGGGTCCGGGAGCCGGCGGTGCGGGCCGACGCGCGGGACTCCACGGGGGCGGGCGACGCGTTCACCGGGGCGTTCGTCGCGTCACGGAGGGCGGGGGCGGGCTTGCGGGAGGCCGTGGCCGAGGGGTGCAGGGCGGGCGCCCTCGCGGTGTCCCGGGTGGGGGCCCGGCCGCCGGCGCGGGCCCCGCTCCCCGGGAAGACCTGAGGGTCCCGGTGCCGTCAGGGCTTGCGGGCCCAGGCCGAGACGAGGGGGTCCGTGGCCGGGTCGACGGCGCGCTCGGCGACGTGGGCGAGATGCCGCTCGACGTCGTCGTGCGAGGCGAGCCCCGCGGCGACCAGGTCCGCGCGGGCCTGCTCGACGGTGGCGGTCTCCAGGGCCGCGCAGGCCGGCGAGGCGAGCGGGAAGTACGCGTCGGCCTCCACCTGGCGCAGCCCCGCCGCGCGCAGCAGCCGGGGCAGCACACGGCCGTACGCGAGGTCGGCGCCGCGTTCGGCGAGCAGCGCGCGCACCCCGTTCCGCAGCCGGTTCGCCAGTTCCTGCTCGGGGCCGTACTCGTCGGGGCAGGCCAGCGGCTGCAGCGCCGGGTCGGCCTCCTCCACCAGGAGCCGGCCGCCGGGGCGGAGCGCCTTGATCATGGAGTGCAGCGCCCGCTCGGGGTCCGGCGCGTGGGTGAGCACGAGGCGGGCGTGCACGAGGTCGAACGCCTCGGTGGGCGGGGCGTCGGCCGCCACGTCGTGGGTACGGACCTGGACGGGCGGGCGCGCGGCCTGCGCCAGCGGCGCCGTGTCGGTGGCGGTGGCGAGCACGCGCCCGGTGGGTCCGACCCGCTTGGCGAGCCAGGACACGACGGACGTGCTGCCGGCGCCGACCTCCCAGCAGCGCCAGCCGGGCCCGATACCGAGCCGTTCGATGTGCCGGAAGGTGGTGGGGTCGAAGAGGGCGGCGAAGGCGGTGGAGCGGGGCGCCGCCGCCACGCCGGGCCGGCTGGCGAGGAGATAACCGTCGGTTCGCGTCATGTGACGATCATTACAGTTCCGGAGCGGAGTCTTCCGTTCCCACAGGCCCCGTCGTGGTGTCGCACCGGACTGGCAGACTTGCTCATCAAGTCACGCCCTAGGAGCTGCACATGTCGATGTCGGGCAACCTGCGGAAGGTCGGAAACCTCCGCAAGGTCGGGAATCTGCGGAGCGTCCGCGGCCTGCGGAAGGTGGCGGCCCTGACCCGGCGCGGCCCCCGCGTCGACCTGAGTCACCCCGCCCGCTCGCCGCTGGGCTCGTCGGTCGTGAAGTGTGTGACGTATCGCAAGGGCGTCCGCCAGACGCCGAGCCGCGACGGGGACCTGGTCGAGGCCGTGGAGCAGGTCCGCAAGAGCGACGACGGCTTCGTGTGGCTGGGCCTGCACGAGCCCACGGAGCGGGAGTTCTCGGGCATCGCCGACCTCTTCGACCTGCACCCGCTGGCGGTCGAGGACGCGGTCCACGCCCACCAGCGGCCGAAGGTCGAGCGCTACGACCAGACGCTGTTCGCCGTGTTCAAAACGGTCTGTTACGTCGAGCACGCCGAGCTGACCGCGACCAGCGAGGTGGTGGACACCGGCGAGATCATGGCCTTCATCGGCAAGGACTTCGTGATCACCGTGCGGCACGGCAGGCACGGCTCGCTGGGGCCCCTGCGCGAGGCGCTCGAGGGGACGCCCGAGCAGCTGGCACAGGGCCCGGCGGCGGTGCTGCACGCCATCGCGGACCAGGTCGTGGACGACTACATCGGCGTGGCGGACGCGGTGCAGGCCGACATCGACCTGGTCGAGGCCGAGGTGTTCTCCCCCGAGGGCGCGCGCGGGGCCGACCCCGGCCGGATCTATCAGCTCAAGCGCGAGCTGCTCGAGCTGAAGCGGGCGGTGGTGCCGCTCGGCCGCCCGCTGCAGATCCTCGCCGCGAAGCCGATGCGCCTGATCGCCCCCGAGATACAGGCGTATTTCCGGGACGTGGACGACCACCTCAAGCGGGTCACCGAGCAGATAGCGGCCTTCGACGAACTGCTGAACTCCATCCTCCAGGCGCATCTCGCCCAGGTGACGGTCGCGCAGAACGAGGACATGCGGAAGATCACGGCCTGGGCCGCGATCGTCGCCGTCCCCACCATGGTCTGCGGGATCTACGGCATGAACTTCGACCACATGCCCGAACTCCGCTGGCAGTACGGCTACGGGATGGTGATGGGGCTGATAGCCACAGCGTGCGTCGCGCTGTACCGGGGCTTCCGGCGCAACGGCTGGCTGTGAGACGCGGCTCGGTGCCGCCCGCCAAAACGGGATGACGGCAGCGGCGAGGTCGGGCGGCCCCGGGGTCAGGACCTGGCGTAGACGCGTTCGACCCAGCCCGCGAGCTGGTCGTCGCTGAGGTGCTTGGCGAGGTCCGCCTCGCTGATCATGCCGACCAGGCGCTTGTTCTCGATCACGGGCAGCCGGCGGATCTGGTGGCCCTGCATCTCGTTCAGCACCTCGTCGACGTCCGCGTCGGACGCGATCCAGCGCGGTGTGCCCTGCGCCATGTCGCCCGCGGTGACCTTGGCCGGGTCGTGCCCCATGGCCACGCAGCCGACGACGATGTCGCGGTCGGTGAGGATGCCGCAGAGCCGCTCGTTCTCGTCGCTGATGGGCAGGGCGCCCACGTCGAGCTGGCGCATGAGCTGGGCGGCGCGGTCCAGGGTCTCGTGAGCGGGGATCCACTGGGCACCCCGGTGCATGATGTCTCCGGCGGTGGTCATGGGTACCTCCCG
Source organism: Streptomyces aurantiacus JA 4570 (assembly GCF_000414115.1). GTDB lineage: Bacteria > Actinomycetota > Actinomycetes > Streptomycetales > Streptomycetaceae > Streptomyces > Streptomyces aurantiacus_A. Next base: position 1,255 of record NZ_AOPZ01000283.1, on the reverse strand, counting down.
GTGCCGGACGGCCGGCGCGGCGCGGGGGCGCCGCCGGGTCCCGGCTGGTCCCGGCGTCCTCATTCTCGTCGCAGCCCGGGCGGGCCGCACCCGCAGCGGGCGACGGCCCGGTGACGGGGTCAGCCGGTCCACGCGGGGTGGCGGGGGTCGTCGGCGCGGACCACGACGTCGGCCGCGGACAGGGGGTCGGCCTCCGTCCCGTACCGCTCGTAGGCCGGCAGGGTCCACTGCTCCGCCGCCGGTGTGCGCCGTCGCAGGGCGCCGGGTGAGAGATGCGTGTGCACCGTCAGGTCGAAGGGGAACCAGTGACCGAGAAGGAGGGGGCCGTGCAGCAACAGCAGCGCACCGGGCGGGAGTTGGACACGCGGGGTGCGGGTGGCGCGGTCGGCGCGCGGATCCCACAGGTCGGGCAGGACCCGGCCGGTGCCGTCCGCCTCCAGCGGGCCGAAGACCTCCCGCCAGAGGGCGCCGGTGTCGAACCAACCGCTGTAGTACGCCTCGACGTCCTCGTGTCCGTACTCGAGGCGCAGCGAGGCGGGCCGCAGGAAGCCCTCGGTGCCGACGACGAGCGAGGGCCGCCCGCGCACGCGCAGCGCCTCGCCCACCCGCTGGGCCAGTTCGCCGGGCCGGGCGGCGGGTGCCCCGTCGAAGGCGACGCGCGGCCAGGAGGCGCCGTCCTTCGGCTCCAGGGCGAGGAGCCGGTCCGCGAGGGTGTCCGTGAGCCGTTCCCAGGTGATCGCTTCGAGTCGCACGGACCCATGATGCCGCGCGGGGTTCCGGGCCCGGCGGCCGTGTGCGGGGCGCGGCCGGGAGGGCAGCGGTGCGGGGCGCGGCCGGGCGGGCAGGGAACGACCATGGCCGTTCCTCTCGTGCGCACCGGACCCGTCGTCATCCAGCCGTTGAAGCGCAGGCGTTGCGCGGAGTGCCGGGGCGGGCCGTTGGCGCTCCTCGTCCTGGAGGGCGGGCAGCCGCGCTGTCTGGACTGCGCCGACCTCGGGCATCTCGTGTATCTGCCGCGCGGGGACACGGCGCTGACGCGGCGGGCGCGGGAGGGCAGCGCGCTGTCGGCGGTGGTCGTGCGGTTCAACCGGCGCAAGAGCCGGTACGAGCGGCAGGGCGTCCTGGTCGAGGAGGCGGCGCTGGTCCGGGCCGAGGAGCGGTGCCTCGCCGACGCGGACGCGCGGGCGCGGCGGCGCGCGCGGGACGCCGTGCGGCGGGCCGGGCAGGACGCGCGGTTCGTGGCGGCGTTCGCGGC
>NZ_AOPZ01000282.1 GCF_000414115.1 Streptomyces aurantiacus JA 4570 | reverse complement strand
GTTCCGGCAGGTAGTAAGGGCGGGTGGGTGGGGGAAAGCCCGTCCGGCGATTGAGGGCGAGCCGCGCAGCGGCGATCGGCGTGGGCTGTCCCACCCGCACGGGACACCCACCCCGACGGAGCCCACCTTTGTCCTGTGACGGGAGAAAGTCGGAGCCAATTCGCTCCCAACTTCTTCCCAGCCCCGGCACGCGCTGCTACGTTCCCCTCGAAAGCCCAACAGGACACACGGGATTCGGCCGAACAGGCGGGGAGGGGCGCGTGAGACGTATGACGGCTCGACCCGCCAACGCGCACCAGGCGCGACTGCTGCGACTGCTGCGCGACGGAGGGCCCAACTCCCGCGCCCAACTCGGCGACCAGGTCGACCTCTCCCGGTCCAAGCTGGCCGTGGAGGTGGACCGCCTCCTGGAAACCGGCCTCGTGGTCGCCGACGGCCTCGCGGCGTCCCGCGGCGGCCGCCGCTCCCACAACATCCGCCTGGCCCCGGCCCTCCGCTTCCTCGGCGTGGACATCGGCGCGACCTCGGTCGACGTCGCCGTCACCAACGCCGAGCTGGAGGTCCTCGGCCACATCAACCAGCCCATGGACGTGCGCGAGGGCCCGGTCGCGGTCTTCGAGCAAGTCCTCGCCATGGCGGCCAAGTTGCGCGCCTCGGGGCTCGCGGAGGGATTCGACGGCGCCGGCATCGGCGTACCGGGCCCCGTCCGCTTCCCCGAGGGCGTCCCGGTCGCGCCGCCGATCATGCCCGGCTGGGACGGCTTCCCCGTACGGGAGGCCCTCAGCCAGGACCTCGGCTGCCCGGTCATGGTCGACAACGACGTGAACCTGATGGCGATGGGCGAGCAGCACGCGGGCGTCGCCCGCTCCGTGGGCGACTTCCTGTGCGTCAAGATCGGCACGGGCATCGGCTGCGGCATCGTCGTCGGCGGCGAGGTGTACCGCGGTACGACGGGCAGCGCGGGCGACATCGGCCACATCCAGGTGGAACCGGACGGCCGCCCGTGCGCGTGCGGCAACAAGGGCTGCCTGGAGGCATATTTCAGCGGCGCCGCGCTCGCCCGCGACGCCGAGGAGGCCGCCCACCAGGGACGTTCGCAGGAGCTCTCGACGCGCTTCGAGGACTCCGGCCGGCTCTCCGCCGTCGACGTCGCCGCGGCGGCCGCCGCCGGTGACCCCACCGCGCTCGACCTGATCCGCGCCGGCGGCAACCGCACGGGCCAGGTCATCGCGGGCCTCGTCAGCTTCTTCAACCCGGGCCTCGTGGTGATCGGCGGCGGCGTCACCGGCCTCGGCCACACGCTGCTCGCCGCCATTCGCACCCAGGTCTACCGCCAGTCGCTGCCCCTCGCGACCGGCAACCTCCCCATCGTCCTCGGAGAGTTGGGCCCCACCGCTGGTGTCATCGGCGGCGCCCGCCTCATCAGCGACCACCTGTTCTCACCGGCCTAGCCGGCCCGGACGCCCGTACGCACGACCGGCGCCCCGCAGCACCTTGATCAACATTGTCATGCCCTTTACAAGATCACGCCCTTCACGAGATCGCCCTGCTCTGCCCTGAAACCGGCCGCACCCCCCGAGGGAACCGTCATGGCACCAGAACCACCCCTGCTCACCATGTCCGGCATCACCAAGTCGTTCCCTGGCGTCCGCGCGCTCGACGGCGTCGACCTGCACGTCCAGGCCGGCGAGGTGCACTGCCTGCTCGGCCAGAACGGCGCCGGCAAGTCCACGCTCATCAAGGTCCTCGCCGGCGCCCACCAGCCCGACGACGGGACGATCGTCTGGCGCGGCGACGAGGTCACGCTGCGCTCCCCGATCGCCGCCATGCGCCTCGGCATCGCCACCATCTACCAGGAACTCGACCTGGTGGAGGGCCTGTCCGTGGCCGAGAACGTCTACCTCGGGCACGAGTCGACCTCCGCCGGATTCGTGGTCCGCGGACGCGACGCGCGAGCGTCAACGGCAGCCCTGCTGAAGCGACTTGGGCACGACGAGATCGATCCGGCGCGCCTCGTGGGGGACCTCTCCGCGGCCCAGCAGCAGATCGTGTCGATGGCCCGCGCGCTCTCCCACGAGGTGCGCCTGATCGTGATGGACGAGCCGTCGGCCGCGCTCGACCCGGACGAGGTCGACAACCTCTTCCGGATCGTCGGCGACCTGACGGCCGCGGGTGTCGCCGTCGTCTACATCTCGCACCGCCTGGAGGAGATCCGGCGCATCGGCGACCGCGTCACCGTCCTCAAGGACGGCCGTGCCGTCGCCGTCGGGCTGCCGGCCAAGGAGACCCCGACGCGTGAGGTCATCGCGCTGATGACCGGGCGGAACGTGGAGTACGTCTTTCCCGAGCGGCCGCAGCCGCCGGGGAGCGGGGCGGCCGCGCGGCCCGAGCCCGTCCTGTCCGTCCAAGGGCTCGCCAGGGACGGGGAGTTCGCGCCGCTCGACCTCGAACTGCGGCCCGGCGAAATCGTCGGTCTCGCCGGGCTCGTCGGCTCCGGGCGGTCCGAGATCCTGGAGACCATCTTCGGCGCCCGCAAGCCGACGTCCGGACAGGTCCGGGTGGACGGGCGGGCGCTGCGGCCCGGCAGCGTCCGCGCCGCCGTCCGCGCCGGTCTCGGACTCGCGCCCGAGGAACGCAAGGCGCAGGCCCTGCTGATGCTGGAGTCCGTCACCCGCAATGTGTCGGTGTCCTCCATGTCCCGCTTCTCGTACGGGGGCTGGCTGGACCGGGCCAAGGAGCTGCGGGCGGCCCGCGACGCCACCCGGGAGCTGTCGCTCAGGCCGGACAACCCGTCCGTGCCCGTGCGCACCCTCTCCGGCGGCAACCAGCAGAAGGCCGTCCTGGCCCGCTGGCTGCTGCGCGGCTGCCGCGTCCTGCTGCTCGACGAGCCGACGCGCGGGGTCGACGTCGGCGCCCGCGCCGAGCTGTACACCGTCATCCGGCGCCTCGCCGACGAGGGCCTCGCCGTGCTCCTCGTGTCCAGCGAGGTGCCCGAGGTGCTCGGCCTCGCCGACCGGGTCCTCGTCCTGCGCGAAGGCCACGTCGTGCACAGGGCGCCCGCGCGCGACCTCGACGAACACCGCGTACTCGATCTCGTCCTGGCCTCCGGCCAGCACGGCCCCACCCACACGGAGGGCCCCCACAGCCCCGCCACCACGGAAGGAAGCCCGGCGTCATGACGCAGCCCGCATCGCCCGCCCGGCCCGTCACCGAGAAGAGCCCGCCGGCGGACGGCGACAAGAGCCCGTGGCGGTCCCGCGTCGCCCGCGCCGACGTGCGGACGCTCTCGCTGCTCGGCGTCCTCGCCGCCCTCGTCGTGATCGGCGGCGTCACCGAGCCCGACGCGTTCCTCGACACGGACAACCTGCAGCTCATCCTCACTCAGGCATCCGTCATCGGCGTCGTCACCGTCGGCATGACCTTCGTGATCATCTCCGGCGGCATCGACCTGTCGGTGGGCGCGATCGTGGCGCTGGCGTCGGTGTGGGCCACGACGGTCGCCACGCAGGACTACGGCTTCGCCGGCATCCTCTTCACGGCCGTCGTCGTGGGTCTCGGGTGCGGTCTCGTCAACGGTCTGCTGATCGCGTACGGCGGCATGGTGCCGTTCATCGCCACGCTCGCCATGCTCGCCTCCGGCCGTGGTCTCGCCCTGGAGATCACCGACGGCAAGACGCAGATGGTCACCGTCGACGGGGTGCTGAAGCTGGGGGAGCGGGACTCCTACGTCCTCGGTATCCCGCCGCTGGTGATGGTCTTCGCCGCCGTCACGGCCGTGGGCTGGCTGCTGCTGAACCGGACCACCTTCGGGCGCCGCTCGGTCGCGGTCGGCGGCAACGCGGAGGCTGCGCGGCTGGCCGGTATCGACGTACGCAGGCAGCGGCTCTATCTGTACCTGCTGTCCGGGCTGTGCTGTGGCATCGCCGCCTTCCTGCTGATCATCCTGTCCGGGTCCGGCCAGAACACCAACGGCAATCTGTACGAACTCGACGCGATCGCCGCCGCGATCATCGGCGGCACCCTGCTCAGCGGCGGGCGCGGCACCATCACCGGCTCCGTGCTCGGCGTGCTGATCTTCACCACGATCACCAACATCTTCGCGCTCAACAACCTGGAGACCGCCGTCCAGCAGATCGCCAAGGGCGCGATCATCGTCGCCGCGGTCCTGGTCCAGCGGCGTACGGCCACCACCTAAGGGGTTCATGTCATGCCAGAGTTCACGAGCCGCAGAGGTCTGCTCTTCGGGGCGGCCGCCGTGTCCGCGGGTGCCGTGCTGACCGGCTGCACCAGCAACGAGTCCAAGGACGACGACTCCTCCGAGGACAACAAGCAGGCCGTCGCCGACGACAAGCCCGGCAAGGAAGTCACCATCGGCTTCGCCGGACCGCAGGCCGACCACGGGTGGCTGAACGCCATCAACGACAACGCCAAGGAGCGGGCGAAGAAGTACAAGGACGTCACGCTGGAGGCGACCGAGGGCTCCAACGACACCGCCGCGCAGATCGGCCAGGTCGAGACGCTCATCAACAAGAAGGTCGATGTCCTCGTCATCCTGCCCGCCGACGGCAAGGCCCTCACCCAGGTCGGCCTCAAGGCCATGAAGGCCGGCATCCCCGTCGTCAACCTCGACCGGATCTTCGCCTCCGCCCAGGCGTATCGCTGCTGGATCGGCGGCGACAACTACGGCATGGGCCTGAACGCGGGCCACTACATCGGTGAGAAGCTGAAGGGCAAGAAGAACGCGAAGGTCATCGAGCTCGCCGGCCTGGACAACCTGGAGCTGACCAAGCAGCGCACCAAGGGCTTCGACGACGCCCTGAAGAACTACTCGAACATCGAGAAGGTCGCCCGGCAGGCCGCCGAGTTCACCGTCGAGTCCGGGCAGTCGAAGATGTCGCAGCTCCTTCAGGCGCAGAAGAACTTCGACGCGCTGTGGAACCACGACGACGACCAGGGCGTGGGCGCCCTGCGCGCCATCAAGCAGGCCGGGCGTGACGATTTCCTGATGGTCGGCGGCGCGGGCGCGCTCTCCGCCTTCGAGGAGATCAAGCAGGACCGGGGCGTGCTGAAGGCCACCGTCCTGTACCCGCCGACGATGGCGGCCTCCGCGATCGACCTGGCGCGGGCGCTCGGCCAGGGCAAGGGGATCAGCGGCATGTCCGAGTTCGAGATCCCGTCCTCGGTCACGCTCTACTCGGCCGTCGTCGACAAGGACAACGTCGACCAGTACATGTCCACCGGCTTCAAGTGAGGTGCCCACTGACCCGCGAAGCAGGCGACGACCAGGAGGAGTTACCGCATGAGTGAGACGGAGCACGAGGCTGCCGCCGGCGGCACCGCCGGGGCCGGGCCGACCGACGGCACCGGGGCCGGGCGGCGCCGACTCGGCGTGGGGATGGTCGGCTACGCCTTCATGGGCGCCGCCCACTCCCAGGGCTGGCGGACCGTCGGACGCGTCTTCGCCCTGCCGGTCGACGCGCGGCTCGCGGCGGTCTGCGGCCGTGACGGCGCGGCCGTGCGCGCCGCCGCCGACCGGCTCGGCTGGGCCGCCGCCGACCGGCTCGGCTGGGCCGCCGCCGAGACCGACTGGCGCGCCCTCATCGCCCGTGACGACGTCGACCTCGTCGACATCTGCACGCCCGGCGACAGCCATGCGGAGATCGCGATCGCCGCACTCGACGCGGGCAAGCACGTGCTGTGCGAGAAGCCGCTCGCCAACACCGTCGAGGAGGCCGAGGCCATGGCGGCCGCCGCCGAACGGGCCGCCGCACGCGGCCAGGTGGCGATGGTCGGCTTCAACTACCGCCGCGTTCCCGCGCTCGCCCTCGCCCGCCGGATGGTCGCCGAGGGGCGGCTCGGGACGCTGCGGCACGTCCGCCTCACCTACCTCCAGGACTGGCTCGTCGACCCCGCCTTCCCGCTGACTTGGCGGCTGCGCAAGGACCGCGCGGGCTCGGGCGCGCTCGGCGACCTCGGCGCGCACATCGTGGACCTCGCGCAGTACGTCACCGGTGAGGCCGTCGCGGGCGTCTCCGCCCTGACGGAGACGTTCGTACGCGAACGGCCGCTCCTGGAGGGCACGTCCACCGGGATCACGGCGGCCGGGGTCGCCGGACAGGCGGGGACCGACGGGCAGGCGGGGGTCGCCGGGCAGACGGGCGCCGATGGGGGAGGGCAGGTCCGCGTCGGGGCCGGTCTGGTCACGGTCGACGACGCCGCCGTCTTCACCGCGCGCTTCCCCTCCGGGGCGCTCGCCACGTTCGAGGCGACCCGGTTCGCGGCCGGCCGCAAGAACGCCCTGCGGCTCGAACTCAACGGCTCGGACGGCTCGCTGGCCTTCGACCTGGAGCGCCTGAACGAGCTCTTCTTCCACGACCACACCGAGCCCGCCGACTCGTCCGGCTTCCGCCGCATCCTCGTCACGGAACCCGGCCACCCCTACCTGGAGGCATGGTGGCCGCCCGGCCACGGGCTCGGCTACGAGCACACCTTCGTGCACCAGGCCCGCGACCTGCTCCACGCCATCGCCACGGGCACCGCCCCCGAGCCGTCCTTCGCGGACGGGCTCTCGGTGCAGCGGGTGCTCGCGGCCGTGGAGGAGAGCGCGGCGAAGAACGCGGTCTACACCCCCGTCGGCGGGCGCCCGCACGCCCGCGTCAACTCCCGTGCCGAAACCGGCGCCCACATCGCCTGAGGAGACTCGCCGATGCCCCGCTCGTACACACTCTTCACCGGCCAGTGGGCCGACCTGCCCCTCGAAGAGGTCTGCACCCTGGCCCGCGACTTCGGCTACGACGGACTCGAACTCGCCTGCTGGGGCGACCACTTCGAGGTCGACAAGGCCCTGTCCGACCCCTCCTACGTCGACGGGCGGCACGCGCTGCTCGACAAGTACGGCCTGAAGTGCTGGGCCATCTCCAACCACCTGGTCGGCCAGGCGGTCTGCGACGCGATCATCGACGAGCGCCATCAGGCGATCCTGCCGGGGCGCATCTGGGGCGACGGCGACGCGGAGGGCGTACGGCAGCGGGCCGCGGCCGAGATGGCGGACACCGCGCGCGCCGCGGCGAAGTTCGGCGTGCAGACGGTCGTCGGCTTCACCGGGTCGGCCATCTGGCATCTGGTGGCGATGTTCCCGCCCGCGCCCGAGTCGATGATCGAGCGCGGCTACGAGGACTTCGCGGAGCGCTGGAACCCCGTCCTCGACGTCTTCGACGCGGAGGGCGTCCGCTTCGCCCACGAGGTCCACCCCTCGGAGATCGCGTACGACTACTGGACGACGCACAAGGCCCTGGAGGCGGTCGGCCACCGGCCCGCCTTCGGCCTGAACTTCGACCCCTCCCACTTCGTGTGGCAGGACCTCGACCCGGTCGGCTTCCTGTACGACTTCCGGGACCGGATCTACCACGTCGACTGCAAGGAGGCCCGGCGCCGCCTCGACGGCCGCAACGGGCGGCTCGGCTCCCACCTGCCGTGGGGCGACCCGCGCCGCGGCTGGGACTTCGTCTCCGCGGGGCACGGGGACGTGCCCTGGGAGGACGTGTTCCGGATGCTGCGCTCCATCGGCTACGAGGGCCCCGTCTCGGTGGAGTGGGAGGACGCGGGCATGGACCGCCTCCAGGGCGCGCCGGAGGCACTGCGCCACCTGAAGGCATACGACTTCGAACCCCCGACGGCGTCCTTCGACGCGGCGTTCGGCGGCGACAGGTGAGTTTGTCCAGCCTCTGGTGAAAGTCCAACTTAGGTAGTGCGCAAGGGCTTTCCGCCAAGGACAAACGTGGCTACCGTCCCTGATGTGTACAGGACATAGACCCCTCCCGGGGTGACGGCGCACCCCGGGCGCCAGGCTCGCACCCCCACAGTGAACGGCCCCCGACCGGAGGACCCCGTGCACAGACTCCGCCCACGCAACCGCAGAGGCATCGCCCTGCTCACCGGCACCCTGCTCACCGCCGCCACGCTCACCTTCGCCGCGCCGGGCGCCGGCGCCCAGTCCGAGCCAGAGGCGCGGCCGCAGCCGAAGGCCGAGGACTTCCAGCAGGTCACGCTCGCCAAGGGCGAGCCGGAGATGGGCGAGCCCATGACGCTCGCCGTGCTCCCCGACCGCTCCGTCCTGCACACCTCCCGCGACGGCACGGTCCGCCTGACGAGCGCCGCCGGCGAGACGAAGGTCGCCGGGAAGATACCCGTCTACAGCCACGACGAGGAAGGTCTCCAAGGCGTCGGCGTCGACCCGGGCTTCGCCAAGAACAGGGCGGTCTACTTCTACTACGCCCCTCCGCTCAGCACGCCCTCGGGCGACGCCCCGAACGACGGCACCGCGGCCGACTTCAAGAAGTTCGACGGCGTGAACCGGCTGTCCCGCTTCGTCCTGAAGGCCGACGGCACCCTGGACACCCAGAGCGAGAAGAAGGTCCTGGACGTCCCCGCCAACCGCGGCATCTGCTGCCACGTCGGCGGCGACATCGACTTCGACAAGGCCGGCAACCTCTACCTGTCGACGGGCGACGACTCCAACCCCTTCGCCTCCGACGGCTACACCCCCATCGACGAGCGGCCCACCCGCAACCCGGCCTACGACGCCCAGCGCACCTCCGCCAACACCAACGACCTGCGCGGCAAGATCCTGCGTGTCAAGGTGCGCAACGACGGCTCGTACTCCGTCCCCCAGGGCAACCTCTTCGCCAAGGGCACCAAGAAGGCCCGCCCCGAGATCTACGCGATGGGCTTCCGCAACCCCTTCCGGATGAGCGTCGACAAGCCCACCGGCATCGTGTACGTCGGCGACTACGGCCCGGACGCGGGCACGGCCAACCCCCAGCGCGGCCCGGCGGGCCAGGTCGAGTTCACCCGCGTGACCAAGCCCGGCAACTACGGCTGGCCGTACTGCACCGGCAAGAACGACGCGTACGTCGACTACGACTTCGCCACCGGCGCCTCCGCCGCCAAGTTCGACTGCGCCGCGCCGAAGAACACCTCGCCGCACAACACCGGCCGCACCGACCTGCCCCCGGCGCAGCCCGCCTGGATCCCCTACGACGGCGGATCGGTCCCTGAGTTCGGCACCGGCTCGGAGTCGCCGATGGGTGGCCCGGTCTACCGCTACGACGCCAAGCTGAACTCGCCGGTCAAGTTTCCCCGGGCGTACGACGGGAACTACTTCGCGGGCGAGTTCGGGCGCCGCTGGATCAAGCGCATCGACCAGGGCCCGGACGGCACCGTGAAGTCCATCAACGCCTTCCCCTGGAAAGGCACCCAGGTCATGGACATGGAGTTCGGCCCGGACGGCGCGCTGTACGTCCTCGACTACGGCACCGGCTTCTTCAACGGCGACGAGAACTCCGCCCTCTACCGCATCGAGAACGCCACCGGCGGCCACTCGCCGGTCGTCGAGGCCGAGGCGTCCGTGACCAGCGGCCAGGCCCCGCTGAAGACCCAGTTCACGGCCAAGGCTACGGACGCCGACGGCGACGCGCTGACGTACACCTGGAACTTCGGGGACGGCACCACGTCCACCGAGCAGAACCCCTCGCACACGTACGACAAGAACGGCGTCTACACCGCCACCGTCACCGCCAAGGACCCCTCGGGCCGCAGCGGCACCGCCGGCGCGCACGTCACCGTCGGCAACACCGCGCCCACCGTGAAGCTCGAACTCCCGGGCGACGGGCAGCTCTTCACCTTCGGCGACAAGGTGCCCTTCAAGGTGACCGTGAGCGACCCGGAGGACGGGACCATCGACTGCTCCAAGGTCAAGGTCACCCACATCCTCGGCCACGACAGCCACGGCCACCCCGTCACCTCCGCCAACGGCTGCGAGGGCACGCTGCAGACGTCCGCGGACGGCGAGCACGACCCGAACGCGAACATCTTCGGTGTCTTCGACGCCGAATACACCGACAAAGGCGCGAACGGCCAGCCTGCGCTGACCACCCACGACCAGAACGTCGTCCAGCCCAAGCACCGCCAGGGCGAGCACTACGGCGGCTCCCAGGGCGTGTCGATCATCAACCACACCCCGGCGCACGGCGGCAAGACCGTCGGCGACATCCACAACGGCGACTGGATCTCCTTCAAGCCGTACATCCTGAACAACGCCACGAAGCTGACCGCGCGCGTCGCCTCCGCCGGCTCCGGCGGCACCCTCGAGGTGCGCGTCGGCTCGGCCGACGGAACGCTCCTCGGCAGCGCGAAGGTCGACCCCACCGGTTCCTGGGAGACCTACACCGACGTCAGCACGAACCTCGCCGGAGCGCCCGCCGGGACGACGACGCTGTTCCTCGTCTTCAAGGGCGCGGGCACCGGCGCGCTCTACGACGTCGACGACTTCACCCTCACCACGAGCTGAGAAAGGGGGCACCCCATGCGCGCACCAGCACGACTGATCACCGCGACGGCGGCCGCCGCCCTGCTCATCGGCTGCGTGTCGGGCCCGGCCGCGTCCAAGCCGGACGCCGAGAGCCCCGGTGGCCCCAGCGGGAGGGACAAGAAGGCGGGCGAACGCGTCCTGGTCTTCTCCAAGACCGCCGGATTCCGCCACGACTCCATCCCCGACGGCATCGCCGCCATCAAGAACCTGGGCGCCGCCCACGGCTTCACCGTCGACGCGACGGAGAACGCCGGCGCCTTCACCGTGAAGAACCTCGCCCGGTACGACGCCGTCGTCTGGCTGTCGACGACCGGCGACGTGCTCAACGGCAAGCAGCAGTCGGCCTTCGAGAGCTACATTCGCGCGGGCGGCGGCTACGTCGGCGTCCACGCCGCCGCCGACACCGAGTACGACTGGCCCTTCTACGGCCGCCTCGCAGGCGCCTACTTCCAGTCGCACCCGGCCATCCAGGACGCCAAGGTCGACGTCGAGGACCACGCCCACCCCGCCACCGCCCACCTCGGGCCGGTGTGGGAGCGCACCGACGAGTGGTACAACTACCGCTCCAACCCGCGTGAGCGTGCCCGCGTCCTCGCCTCGCTCGACGAGTCCTCCTACAGCGGCGGCTCGATGGGCGGCGACCATCCCATCGCCTGGTGCCAGGGGTCCGTCGAGGGAACGCCCGGCCGCTCCTTCTACACCGGCGGCGGCCACACCAAGGAGTCCTTCGCCGAACCCGCCTTCCGCCGGCACCTCCTCGGCGGCATCCGCTACGCCATCGGCGCCGCCCAGGCCGACTGCCGCCCCGAGCAGGGCTACGCCCCGCTCTTCGACGGCACCGCGGACTCCCTCGCCAAGTGGAAGCAGGCCGGGCCCGGCTCCTTCGCGCTGAAGGACGACGGCACCATCACCTCCGTCGGCGGGATGGGCCTGCTCTGGTACCAGCCGAAGCAGTTCGGCTCGTACTCCCTCAAGCTCGACTGGAAGATGACCGGCACCGACAAGGACGACAACTCCGGGATCTTCCTCGGCTTCCCGCCCTCCGACGACCCCTGGACGGCCGTCAACAACGGCTACGAGATCCAGATCGACGCCACCGACGTCCCGGAGAGGACCACCGGCTCCGTCTACGGCTTCAAGTCCGCGGACCTCGCCGCCCGCGACCGGGCCCTGAACCCGCCGGGGGAGTGGAACACCTACGAACTCCGCGTCGAGGGCGAGCGCCTGCAGATCTGGCTCAACGGCGTGAAGATCAACGACTTCACCAACACCGATCCGGCGCGGAGCCTGCGGGACGGCCACATCGGCATCCAGAACCACGGAGCCGACGACCAGGTCACCTTCCGCGACATCCGGGTGAAGGAGCTGCCCGCGGCCAAGGCCGACGGACCGAGCGAGGCCGCCGAGGCCGGGGAGCCCGCCAAGGCCGAGCCATCTGCCGAGGCCGGGGAGTCCGCACAGGCCGAGGAATCTGCCGAGGCCGGCAAGGAGGCGGGCGGCCGATAGACGGCGGTGGGCGGAGGACGCCGGACCTCCGCCCACCGTCTTGCCCGCCCCGCACCGCGAACCGCGGCGCGGGGCCCCGCGCCGCGAGGCACGGGTGACGACCGTACGTGCGTGACGACAGGAGGCAGCCGTGTCCACCGAGTCCCCTACTGCTACCGCGGGTCCGACCGCTTCCGCCGGCCCCACCGGGGTGTGGCTGATCGGAGCGCGCGGCTCCGTCGCGACGACAGCCGTCGCCGGCTGCGCCGCGATGTCGGCGGGACTGCACCCGCCCACCGGCCTGGTCACCGAAACACCTCCCTTCTCCGGCAGCGGACTGCCGGCGTTGTCCTCTCTCGTCTTCGGCGGGCACGACACGGTGGAGTGCCCGCTGCCCAAACGCGCCGAACACCTCGCCGCCGGAGGCGTCCTGCCGCACGGCCTGCCCGCGGCCGTGCACGCCGAACTGGCCGCCGCCGACACCGAGATCCGCCCCGGCGGCCCGCTCCCCGGCGACTCCCGCACCGACGACGAACTCATCTCCGCCTTCGCCGCCGAGATCCGCGCCTTCGCGCACCGCCGCCGTCTCGCCCGCGTGGTCGTCATCAACGTCGCCTCCACCGAACCGGCCCCCGGCGACGACGAACGACTGCCCCCGAGCTCCCTCTACGCCGCCGCCGCCCTGCGCGCCGGCGCCCCCTACGCCAACTTCACCCCCTCAACCGGCCTGCACCACCCCGCCCTCACCGACCTCGCCGTCACCTCCCGCCTGCCCTTCGCCGGCCGGGACGGCAAGACCGGCCAGACCTTGCTCCGGTCCGTCCTCGGCCCGATGTTCGCCCAGCGCGCCCTGGCCGTCCGGGCCTGGTCCGGTACCAACCTCCTCGGCGGCGGTGACGGCGCCGCCCTCGCCGATCCGGGCGCTGCCGCCGCCAAGAACGCGGGCAAGGAACGCGTCCTCGCCGACACCCTCGGCACCGCCCCCGAGGGCGAGGTCCACATCGACGACGTCCCCTCCCTCGGCGACTGGAAGACCGCTTGGGACCACATCGCCTTCGACGGGTTCCTCGGCACCCGCATGACCCTCCAGACCACCTGGCAGGGCTGCGACTCGGCGCTCGCCGCGCCCCTGATCCTGGACCTGGCCCGCCTCCTCGCCCGCGCCCACGAAGCCGGACTCTCCGGGCCCCGCCCCGAACTCGCCTTCTACTTCAAGGACCCCGACCCCGGCGCCTCCTCCGCCCTCCCGGACCAGCACACGGCACTCCTCACCTTCGCCGCCCGCCTGCGGGACGCGGCATGAAGGCCCTGAGCGTCCCGAGCGTCCCGAGCGAGGGGCCGCGGCTCGGGGAGGCGTCATGAATCTCCGTGCCTGGGCCGAACTCCTGCGCCTGCCCGCCCTGTTCACCGTCCCCGGCGACGCCCTCGCGGGTGCCGCGGCGACCGGTCTGCGCCCCGGCCGGGGCACCTTCCTCGCCATCGGTTCCTCCCTCTGCCTGTACGAAGCCGGCATGGCCCTCAACGACTGGGCCGACCGCGCCGAGGACGCCGTCGACCGCCCTCACCGCCCCCTTCCGTCGGGCCGCGTGACCCCCGCCGCCGCGCTCACCGCCGCGGCCGCGCTCACCGCCGGCGGACTGGCCCTGGCCGCCCGCGCGGGCCGCC
>NZ_AOPZ01000281.1 GCF_000414115.1 Streptomyces aurantiacus JA 4570 | reverse complement strand
GGGAACACGAACACCGGCCGGACCGACCCGCCCTGCGCCCGCCCCGTCACGACGTTCTGCGCGCTCGCGCCGTCCCGCGCCAGCCGCTCGAGTCCGGCCAGCAGTTCTTCCCGGTCCCGGCCGAGGGCCACGCCCCGGTGCTCGAACCGCGACCGCGCCACCGCCAACGACCATGCGACGTCGCCCAGTTCGAGTTCAGTGTGCGTCAGCAGATGCTCACGCAGCCGGGCGGCCTGCTCGCGCAGTGCCTCGGGTGTCTTCGCCGACAGGGCCAGCGGCGCGACGCAGGTCGGCGGCTCGGCGGCGTCGGGCGCCGCGTCGGGCCGGGTCGGCTCGTCCGCCGGGGCCTGCTCCACGATCACGTGGGCGTTCGTGCCGCTCACACCGAACGCCGAGACGCCCGCGCGTCGGGGCGCGCCGCCGCCGCGTTCCGGCCAGTCCCGGGCCCCGGTGAGCAGTTCGACCGCGCCCGCCGACCAGTCCACTTCGGAGGTCGGGGCGTCCACGTGCAGCGTCTTGGGCAGCACGCCGTGCCGCATCGCCATGACCATCTTCATGACGCCCGCGACACCGGCCGCGGCCTGCGTGTGTCCGATGTTGGACTTGATGGAGCCGAGCCACAGGGGCTGGTCGGCCGGCCGCTCCTTGCCGTAGGTGGCGAGGAGCGCCTGCGCCTCGATCGGGTCGCCGAGCGTCGTACCGGTGCCGTGCGCCTCGACCGCGTCCACCTCGCCTGCCGCGAGGCGCGCGTCGGCCAGCGCGGCCCGGATGACGCGGCGCTGCGAAGGACCGTTGGGGGCGGTCAGGCCGTTGCTCGCGCCGTCCTGGTTGACCGCGGAACCTCGTACGACGGCGAGGACCCGGTGGCCGTTGCGGCGGGCGTCCGAAAGACGCTCGACCAGCAGCATGCCCACGCCCTCGCCCCAGCCCGTCCCGTCCGCGGCCTCCGCGAACGCCTTGCACCGGCCCGTCGCGAGCCCGCGCTGACGGCTGAACTCCACGAAGGTGGCGGGCGTCGACATCACCGAGACACCGCCGGCGAGCGCCATGGTGCACTCGCCCCGGCGCAGCGCCTGACCCGCCAGGTGCAGGGCGACGAGGGACGACGAGCACGCCGTGTCGACGGTCACGGTCACCGCCGGGCCTTCGAGGCCGAACGTGTAGGAGATGCGGCCGGAGGCGACGCTCGCGGCGTTGCCGATGCCGAGGTAGCCCTCGACCTCGTCGGGGACGTGGTCGACTCCGGCGGTGTAGTCCTGGCCGTTGGTGCCCGCGAACACGCCGATCTGGCTGCCGCCCAGCGAGGCCGGGTCGATGCCCGCGCGCTCGAACGCCTCCCAGGAGGTCTCCAGGAGGAGCCGCTGCTGCGGGTCCATGGCGAGGGCCTCGCGCGGGTTGATGCCGAAGAACTTGGCGTCGAACTGCCCGGCGTCGTAGAGGAATCCGCCTTCGCGGACGTACGAGGTTCCGGCCTGCCCGGCGTCGGAGTGGAAGAGGCCGTCGGTGTCCCAGCCGCGGTCGGCGGGGAAGTCGGCGATCGCGTCGACGCCGTCGGCCACCAGGCGCCACAGCTCTTCGGGGCTGCGTACGCCGCCGGGGAAGCGGCAGCTCATGCCGATGATGGCGAGGGGTTCGTCCTCGGTGGTGGCCGCGGCGGTGGCGGCGGGCAGCGCGGTCGCGCTGTCGTCGCCGAACAGTTCGGTGTGCAGATGGGCGGCCAGGGTGGTCGCCGTGGGGTAGTCGAAGACCAGCGTGGTGGGCAGCCTGAGGCCGGTGGCCGCGCCGATGAGGTTGCGCAGTTCGACCGCCGTGAGCGAGTCGAAGCCCAGCTCGCGGAAGGCGCGGGTGACATGGACGTCGTCGGCGCTCGGGTAGCCGAGGACGTCGGCCGCCTGGGTGCGCACCAGGTCGAGGAGCGCGGCTTCGCGGTCCGCCGGGGCCAGGGCGGCGAGGCGGTCGGCGAGGGCGTTCGCCGGGGCGGGGGCGCCCGTCGTCGGGCCGGTGGTGGCCGTCGTGTCCGCGAGGGCCGCGTGCGCCTCCGGGACGTCCGCGAAGAGGCGGCTCGGCCGGGCGGCGGTGAAGCCCGGCGCGTACTGGTCCCAGTCGATGTCGACGACGACCGGCAGTGGCTGGTCGTGGCCGAGGGCCTGGTGCAGGGCGGTGATCGCGAGGTCCGGGTCCATGGGCGGCATCACGCCGTGCCGCAGCCGCTCGGCCGCCGCGCCCTCGGCGGCCATGCCGGTGCCGTCCCAGGGGCCCCAGGCGACGGACGTCGCCACGTGCCCGGCGGCCCGCCGGGACTCGGCCAGCGCGTCCAGGGCCGCGTTGGCGGCGGCGTAACCGCCCTGGCCCGCCCCGCCCGCGACGCCGGCGAAGGACGAGAAGAGCACAAACGCAGACAGGTCCGACAGGTCCGCGTCGCGGGTCAGCTCGTCCAGGTGCCGGGCCGACTCCACCTTCGCGCGGAACACGGTGGCCAGCCGGTCCTCGGTGAGGCCGTCGAGCACGCCGTCGTCCAGGACTCCGGCCGTGTGGAAGACGCCGGTCAGCGGGGCGTCGCCGGGGATCTCGGCGAGCAGCCGGGCGAGCGCTGCCCGGTCGGTGACGTCGCAGGCAGCGATCGTCACGCGGGCGCCCAACTCCTCCAGTTCCGTGCGGAGTTCGGGCGCGCCGGGGGCGTCGGGGCCGCGTCGGCTGGTCAGGACGAGGTGCCCGGCGCCCTCGCGTGCCAGCCAGCGGGCGACGTGTGCGCCGAGGGCGCCCGTGCCGCCGGTGACCAGGACCGTGCCGCCACCCGGGGCCCACTGCGAGGGCTTCTCGCTGCTGAGGGGCGCGCGCACCAGCCGGCGCACGAACACGCCGGACGCGCGCACCGCGGTCTGGTCCTCGCCCTCCGGGGCCGCGAGGATCCGGGCGAGGCTCGTGGCGGCGGCGGTGTCGGCGGTTTCGGGGAGGTCGACGAGGCCGCCCCAGGTCTGCGGGTACTCCAGCGCGGCGACCCGGCCGAGGCCCCAGACGCTCGCCTGCGCCGGGTCGGCGGCCGTCTCGGAGGGTGTCGTCGCCACCGCGCCGCGGGTCGCGGCCCAGACGGTGGCGGCGCTGTTCGCGTCGCCGAGCGACTGGAGCAGAACTGCCTTGCGCAGGGCGGCCGTTGTGACCTGGGGCTGTTCGGCGAGCGCCAGGAGCGACAGGGCGCCGTCCCACGCCGTCGCCTCGTGCCGGCGCAGCAGTTCGGTGAGCGTCGAGCGGTCGGTGGCGGCGGCCGTCGGGACGCGTACGACGGTGACGCGGGCGCCGGCGGCCGTGAGGGCGCGTTCGGCGGCGGCGCTCCACGCGAGGTCCCCGGGCTCGTCGGGGACGAGCAGGGCCCAGGTGCCCGTGAGGGCGGGGGCGCCGCCGGGCTGCGGGGGCGGCAGGGGGTTCCAGGTGACGCGGTAGCGCCAGCGGTCCAGGGCGGAGGCGGCGCGCTGCTTGCGCCGCCAGGCCGTCAGGGCGGGCAGGACCGAGGTGAGCGGGGCGTCGTCGGGCACGTCCAGGGCGCCGGTGAGTTCCGCGAGGTCCTCGTGCTCCACGGCCTCCCAGAAGCGTGCCTCGGCGTCGTCGGCGGGCGCCGGGCCGGAGGGGTGACCGGGGGCGGCCGGGGGGGTCGTGTCCAGCCAGTACCGCTGGTGCTGGAACGCGTACGTGGGCAGGGCGACGCGGCGGCGCGCCCGCGTGGGGGCGTACCGGGGGGTCCAGTCGACGGTGGCGCCGCGTACGTGCAGCCGGGCCAGGGCGGTGAGGAAGGTGTCGGGCTCGGGCCGGTCGCGGCGCAGGGCGGGGACGAGTCCGGACTGGGCGTCGGGGCCGGCGAGGGTGTCGTGCGCCATCGCGGTGAGGACGGCGTCGGGGCCCAGTTCGAGGAAGGTGGTGACGCCGAAGTCGGTGAGGGCGGCCAGGCCGTCGTGGAAGCGGACGGCCTCACGCACGTGCCGCACCCAGTACTCGGGGTCCTTCAGCTCGGCGGCGGTGGCGAGGCGTCCGGTTAGGTTCGACACGAGCGGCAGCGCCGGATCGTGGTACGTGAGCCCCTGGGCGACCCGGCGGAACCCGTCGAGCATCGGCGCCATCAGCGGCGAGTGGAAGGCGTGGCTGACCTTGAGCCATCGGGTCTTGCGGCCCTCGGCGCGCAGCTGTCCCGCCAGGTCCTCCAGGACGCCGCGGTCGCCGGAGAGCACGACCTGCGCCGGGCCGTTGACGGCGGCGAGGCCCACCCACTCGGCGACCTCCTCCAGCAGCGGCGTCACCTCGGCCTCGGACGCCTGGACGGCGAGCATGGCACCGCCGCGCGGCAGTGCCTGCATCAACCGGCCGCGCGCGGCCACCAGCCGGGCCGCGTCCTCCAGGGACCACAGGCCCGCGACGTGCGCGGCGGCCAGCTCGCCCACCGAGTGGCCGCCCAGGATCTCGGGCCGCACGCCGAAGGACTCTGCGAGCCGGAAGAGGGCCACCTCGACGGCGAACAGCGCGGGCTGCGCGTACCCGGTCTGCTCCAGGAGTTCGGCGTCCGTGCCGAACATGACCTCCTTCAGAGGGCGGTCGAGGAGCGGGTCCAGGTGGCCGCACACCTCGTCGAGGGCCGTGGCAAAGGCAGGGAAGGTGTCGTACAGCTCGCGTCCCATGCCGACGCGCTGGCTGCCCTGGCCGGTGAAGAGGACACCGAGGCGGCCCTCGGTCACCGAGCCGGTCACGGTGCCCGGGGCGGGTGTCTCCGCGGCGAGGGACTCCAGCGCCTGGAGGAGCTGGTCGCGGTCGTCTCCGAGGAGCACCGCGCGGTGTTCGAAGGCCGAGCGGCCGGTGGTGAGGGACCAGCCGATGTCCCCAGCCGATGTCGGCGCGGCCCGCGCGGTCCGCGGCGAGCGCGGGGTCGGCGAGCAGCCGCTCGCGCAGCCGGGCCGCCTGTGCGCGCAGCGCCTTGGGGGTGCGGCCGGACACGGGCCAGGGGATGGGGCCGAGGGCCGGGCGGCCGCCCGCGTCGGCGGAGGCTGAAGTCGGTTCCGTGTCGGTACCGCCCGCCGTCGACTGCGGGTCGGCGGAGGCCGGTTCGGTTGTGGTGTCCTCGGCCGAACCACCCGTATTCGGCGCCGGGTTGGCGCCGCCCTGGGGGGCGTCGACGGGCGCCTCCTCGACGATCACGTGGGCGTTGGTGCCGCTGACGCCGAACGAGGAGACGCCCGCGCGGCGCGGCCCGTCCTCGCGGCCCGGCCAGTCCCGGGGCTCGGTCAGCAGCTCGACGGCGCCGGCCGACCAGTCGACGTGGGAGGTCGGGCGGTCCACGTGCAGGGTCTGCGGCAGCAGCCCGTGGCGCATCGCCATGACCATCTTGATGACACCGGCGACACCGGCGGCGGCCTGGGTGTGCCCGAGGTTGGACTTGATGGAGCCCAGCCACAGCGGCCGGGTGCGCGGCCGTCCCTGGCCGTACGTGGCGAGCAGCGCCTG
>NZ_AOPZ01000280.1 GCF_000414115.1 Streptomyces aurantiacus JA 4570 | reverse complement strand
CCCGCAGGCGGCCCCGCAGCCGCAGCAGGCCTACGCGGGCGCCATGACCGCCCCGCAGGGCCCGCCTGCCATGGTGCCCGCCCCGCCGCCCGCGCCCGCCGCCCCGGCCCCGCCGTCGGCCTGGCAGCAGGCGATGAACAGCGCCTACACCTCGCCGATCCCGGTCAAGAAGACCAACCTCGGCCACGCCCTCGCCTCCGAGTGGACGAAGATCAAGTCGGTCCGCTCCACGGTGTGGACGCTGAGCATCTTCCTGGTCCTGGTCATCGGCATCGGCCTGCTCGCGGTCGCGAACACCCAGGCCGACGACTACCGTGACGTGCCGTTCACCGTCCCGGCGTTCTTCGGCCTGATGCTCGGCCAGATCTGCCTGATCACGCTCGGCGTCCTGGTGACGTCGTCCGAGTACGGCACCGGCATGATCCGCACCACCTTCACCGCATCGCCGCAGCGCCACCGCGTCCTGGCGGCGAAGGCCCTGATCTTCTTCGTGGTCGCCTTCATCGCGTCCGCGGGCTCGATCCTGCTCGTCGGCCTGATGGCGTCGGGCGCGCACAGCGGCCCGGAGGCGGGCGACATCGGCTGGGGCGGCACGGTCCTGAAGGGCGGCCTGTACGTCTCGCTGCTCGGCGTGCTCGCGCTCGCCGTCGGCTCCATGCTGCGCCACTCCGCCGGCGCCATCACCACGATGCTCGGCGTGGTCCTCGTCCCGGCGATCCTGCCGGGGTTCCTGGGCATCTGGGAGAGCACCCAGAAGCTCGGCGAGAAGATGGCCGACTACAACGCGATCAACTCGCTCGCCGCGGTCTTCCAGATCGACGGCCCCGACAGCAGCAGCGGCACGTCGCAGCTGGTGCTGCTCATCGTCGTCACGGCCGCCGCCGTCGTCGGCGCCTTCGCCCTGCTGGAGAAGCGCGACGTCTGAGCGCGTACGCCCCCGCCAGGGGCTAGTACCTGGGCGCGTTACGGGACCGCTGCACCCGCGTGGTGCGGCGGTCCTTCGCGTTCCAGCACGCCGTGTGCCAGTGCCTGCGCTCGTCCACGCCCGAGTGCTCGGGCCAGGCGACCACGTGCCCGAGTCCGGCGGGGATCCCCTGGTCGCAGCCCGGGCAGCGGTAGGTCTTGCCGGCCGCGCTCGCGCCCGCCACATGGCGCACGCTCCACTCCTCGCCCTGCCAGCTCTCGGCGCGCTGGAAGCCGCCGTAGCGGCCGGAGGGCTCCGCGTCCCGGGCGTCCTGGGGCCCCTGGCCCGGCCTGGGATCTCCGGCGCCCTTGGGGCGGTTACGACGCGGTGACACGGGACACCTCACGAGGACTGGTGACGGGCGGGACGGGGGCCTGCGGGCAGACGTGTGCCCAGCCTACGCACCGTACAGAGGAGTAAACGTCCTTCACCAACCCCCACAGATCCCCCCTGCGCCGCGCAGAAAATCCGCCAATCTGCATGCCAAGCCGTGCCCTTGGCACTTGTCACGCGTTGTTGCCGGTAGGGGAGTGCCTGCGTCGGCGCCAAGGAGGCAGGAAGTTCGATGCGCTTAGGAAGTTTTGTGCTGGCCGCCCAGTTCCCGGGCCAGGGCCATGGGGAAGCACTGCACCGCGCGGTGCGGTCCGTCGAAGTCGCCGAGGAGGCGGGGCTCGACTCCGCCTGGCTCGCCGAACACCACTTCGTGCCGTACGGCACCTGTCCTTCCGCGATCACCCTCGCGGCCCTGCTGCTCGGGCGCACCCGTCGCATCCGCGTCGGCACCGCCGTGAGCGTGCTGCCCACCGCCCACCCGGTGGCGCTCGGCGAGCAGGCCGCGCTGCTGCACCTCACCTCGGGCGGGCGCTTCTCGCTGGGTGTGGGGCGCGGCGGCCCGTGGGTGGACCTGGAGGTCTTCGGCGCGGGGATCGAGGCGTACGAGAAGGGGTTCCCGGAATCGCTCGACCTGCTGCTCCGCTGGCTCAGCGGGGCGCCGCGGGTGGCCGGGTCCGGGGGCCGGTTCAGCTTCCGCGACGTGGCGGTCGTGCCGCGTCCGCAGGAGGCGCTGACGTCGCCGCCGGGGTCACCCGGCCCGTTCCCGGACCTGCCCGCCCCGCCGGAGCGGTCCGCGCCGTCCGCCGGGCCCGAGGTGGTCGTGGCGTGCACCTCGCCGTCCAGCGTCCGGCTCGCCGCCGCCCGCGGTCTGCCGATGCTGCTCGGCATGCACGTGGGCGACGAGGAGAAGGCCGAAATGGTGGCGTTGTGGGGCAGGCACGCGCGCGCCGCCGGGCGCACGCCGGACGAGGTGGCGCGGGCCGCGCACGTCTCGGCCGGGGTCGTGCAGATCGCCGACCGCCGCGTGGAGGCGGCCGAAACACTCACCAAGGCCATGCCGGGCTGGCTGCGGTACGGCCTGGACGCACACGTCACGGTCGACGGCCGAGTCCGCGCCATGCGCGACCCGCTGGGCTACACGGAACTGCTGTGCGGCATCCACCCCGTGGGAACCCCACAGGTATGCGTGGACCGCCTGTCGGCCACATCGGAACGCACCGGCATCACCCGCTTCGCCCTCCTCGTGGAGGGCTCGGGCGACCTGGCAACAACAGAGGACAACGTACGCCGCCTGGGCGCGGAGGTCCTCCCGCAACTGACGTAGAAAGCGCCGCCCCGAACAGCCGCCCCGAAGGGGCGCTGTGAAGGGGCGCGGGGAACTGCGCGCCCAGCCCCCACCAAGCGGCAGACCAACGAAGGAGGCACCCCCCACCCCGGGGGGACCTGCACAAGGCGCCCCCGCCAGCTGCCGCTCCGGTACTAGAAACACCTCCCGCGTACGGAGCGGCAGCAACTGGCGTCAGCAGTCCCGTAGTTCGGGCGACTGGTTCAGCAACTGGCCACGGATCGAAGTGAACTTGGCCAGCCTGTCGTCCGCGGAGCCGTCCAGCGGGAACACCGCCACACGGTGGCAGTTCTGGAACGCCAGACGGACCCCGAAGTGGCGCTGCAGGGCGCCGCGAATCGCGTCACTCGCGAGCGCGCGCAGCAACTGGCCGCGCGCCTGCTCGTCCGGCGGCGGCGTCTGGTTGTCGGCGAACTCGCCGCCGTCGACCTTCAACTGAGCCACCAGGGAGCTGACCATCTCCCACGCGTAAGGCAGGGAGGTCCGGACGCAGTCGACGAAGGCTGCTTCGTCGACCTCGCCTCGCTCGGCCTGTTCCAACAGTGCCGGTGAGACGTCGAGCGACATGGGTTCTCCTCTCGCACCCCCAGGGAGCAGGGGCTCACGGACAGGGAAGGAGCTCGCATACGCAGCGTGCACGTGCGACGACCTCCTGCTTATACGGTAGGCAACGGCCCGTGAGGGCACCAGGAGATTGGGCGCATAACCGGCCAGGATCGAACGGGTTCATCGATGGACAAGTGGTGCGGCCCACAAAGCCTCCGGAGCTGCCCGGGGCGCACGGAATTCGCTGGACCACCCCGCGTCGAGTAGCGTTGCCGACCATGCGTCTCGTCATCGCCCGCTGCTCCGTGGACTACGCGGGCAGGCTCACCGCCCATCTCCCGTCGGCCCCCCGCCTGATCCTCGTCAAGGCGGACGGAAGCGTCTCCATCCACGCTGACGACCGGGCCTACAAGCCCCTCAACTGGATGTCGCCGCCGTGCACCCTGAAGGAGGGCACCGGCGACGACGCCGGAGTGTGGACCGTCATCAACAAGGCGGGCGAGAAGCTCATCATCACCATGGAGGAAGTCCTCCACGACTCCTCGCACGAGCTGGGCGTGGACCCGGGCCTCATCAAGGACGGCGTGGAAGCACACCTTCAGGAGTTGCTCGCCGACCGGATCGAGACCCTCGGCGACGGCTATTCGCTGATCCGCCGCGAGTACATGACGGCGATCGGCCCCGTCGACATCCTCTGCCGCGACGCCGACGGGCAGACGGTCGCCGTGGAGATCAAACGGCGCGGCGAGATCGACGGCGTCGAGCAACTGACGCGCTACCTGGAGCTGTTGAACCGCGACCCGCACCTGGCGCCGGTCAAGGGAATCTTCGCCGCCCAGGAGATCAAGCCGCAGGCGCGCGTACTCGCCACGGACCGCGGCATCGGCTGCGCCGTCCTCGACTACGACGCGCTGCGCGGCATCGAGGACGACAAGCTGCGCCTGTTCTGAGCGGAGCGTCCCACCGCACCTACGCGAAAGGGGCCGGATTCCCACGGGAATCCGGCCCCTTTGGTGTAGACGCGTCAGATCACCGTGGACGGTCCGGAGCCGGATCCGCCCGGCGAGCCGGGTGTGTCGCTCGTCGCCGACGCGCTGCTCGCCGGGCCCGACGCGGACGGGCCGCCGGCCGAGTTGGACGTGTTCGGCGAGGACGGCGTCGTGGGCGGGGTGGTCGGCGGCGTCGTGGCGTGGTGGGCGGGGTCGTCGGCGGCGTCGTGGGCGGCTTCGTCGGCGGCTTCGTGGGTTTGGTGGGCTTGTCCGTCGGCTTGGTGGGCCGGTCCGTGGGCTTCGTCGGCTTGTCGCTCGGCTTGTCCGACGGCTTGCCGCTGGGCTTGTCCGTCGGGTCCTTCGGGTCGTCGCTCGGCGCGGGCGTGCCGCCCGTGCTCGGCGTCGGGTCGTCGGAGGTGCCGGGCGTGCCGTCCTCGCCCGGGGCGGCCGGGCGGGCCGTGGAGTCCTCACGCGGCTTGTCGGCGCCGAGGCCGCCGCCCTCGTCGTCGGCGCTCGCCGACTGGTCGGTGCGCACCCGGTCGGGCGGGCCCCCGTCGTTGTCGGAGGTCGCGCCGAGCGTCACCACGGTGCCGAGGACCGCGACGAGCAGCGCGCCCGCCCCGGCGGCGGCGAGATTGCGCCGCGTGCCCCGCACGATCGAGCGGCGGGTGGGCGCGGAACCGGAAGCACCGGACCCCGCCCCGGCGCCGGACCCGTGCCCGGCGGGCCCGGCCTGCCGGGTCACCAGGGTGTCGGGCTCGGGCGGCGGCGCGGGCAGCGCGACCCCCGCGAACGCCGTGGGGACCCCGCCGGGCGGCGACGCCGACTCCTCGTAGCGGGCGTCGGGCACCTCTTCGCCGGCGGCCGCCTGGCCACTGCCGGGCAGCACCCCGCCGGAGCGGTCGGCGACCAGGGCGAGCGCCCTGCGCCCGGCGATCATGCCGCGCTTGTCGGCGAGCGCGCCGCGCAGGCCGATGGACGCCTCCAGTTCGGCGCGGGCCCGGTCGAGGCGCCCCGCGCAGAGCGCGAGGATGCCCAACTCGTGGTGGAAGTAGGCTTCTTCGCCGACCTCGCCGGCGGTGCGCGACGCCTCCTGGCCGGACCGCAGGGCCCGCTCCCAGGCGCCCCAGTGCAGCCCGCCGGCGAAGGCGGGCGCGACGGTGCGGGCGAGCAGCACCGCGGCGGGCGGCTCGCCCCCACCGCTGCCGGCCGCTCCCCCGGCGCCCGGCCCGTTGATCAGCGCGGTGAGCGCCGCGAGGACCGCGTCGGCCTCGGCGGCGACCCGTTCGGGGCCCACCGAGGGGTGCCCGGACCACCAGGCGTAGTGCTGGGCGGCGGACTGGACGTTCGCGACGGCGTCGTCGGCGTACCCGGCGCTCTCGAGCTGGGTCCGCACGTCGGCCGCGAGCCGGTAGTGGCCGCCGACGGGGGTGACCAGGGCGCAGTCGACGAGCTCCGCGAGCGCCGCGTCGGCGTGCGTGTCGCCGACGAGGGCGGGCAGGTGGGCCGGGTGCGGCAGTTCGCCGCCGAGTGCCACGGCGAAGCGGAGCGCGGCGCGGGCGGACGCGCTCAGCCGGGAGGCGAGCAGGGCAGCGGGCGCGGCGCCGTCGGCGAGGGACGGCAGCGGCACGTCGTGTCCGTCGGCGTCGAAGGGCGCGTCGTAGGGCGCGGCGCCGGTTCCTTCGTAGGCGCCGTACTCGTCGAAGGCCGTCGGGTCGGCCCGCAGTTGGTCGCGCTGGCGCAGCAGGGCGCCGGCCTGGACGAAGCGCAGCGGCAGTCCCTCGGACTCGAACCACAGGTCGCCGGCCCAGTTGGCCTCGTCGTCGGTGAGGACGCGGCCGACGACGCGCTCCAGGAGTTCCAGGCCGCCGCCGCGGCCGAGCCCGCCGAGGAAGACCTCTTCGAGGTGGGACTCGGGCGACGGGGCGGCGATGTCGGGCGTCGCGGCCACGAGGAAGGCGCACTCGGGTGTGGCGTCGAGGAGCTCTTCGAGGGCGGCGCCGCCGAACTCCAGGTCGTCGAGGACGACGACGGCGCCGACGTCGCCGAGGAGCTCGCGCAGCAGGGTCCCGTCGGGGCGGTGCAGCGGCGCGTCGTAGACGGTGGCGAAGAGGTCGTACAGCAGGTCGTTGACCGTGCGGTGGTAGCCGCTGAGGCGGACCACGCCGTCGGGGGCGAGGTCCGCGCAGTCCTCGGCGACGGCGGCGAGCAGGGTCGTGCGGCCGGATCCCGCGGGTCCGGTGAGACGCACGGAGCGCCCGCGGGCGAGCAGCCGCACCAGGCGCTCGCGTTCCTCCTGCCGTTCGAGCAGGGGCAGGCGGGGCAGGGCGGGGCCCGGCGGCACGGGCGGCAGTGCGGCGCGGCGGCGTTCGGCGCGCTTGGCTGCGGAGTGCTTGCGCGGGCGTCCGGGCTGCTCTCCCGGTGGGCAGGGTTCTATCTCGCTGCCGTCGACGGGGTTGACGGTGAGCAGGAGGTCGCCGGACACCACTTGGACGGTGCGGGCGACCTGGGGCGGCCCGAAGTCGGCGGTGGCCGGGGCGCCGAGGCCGCCCGGCGGGCCCTGGGGGTCCGGTGGGGCGTCCTGCGGCGGGTGTGCCGCGTACGCCTCGCCGGGTGCGCGGGCCGCGCTGTCGTCGTCGATGCCTTCGCGGCCGAGGCTCACGTCTTCGCGGCCGTCACCGTCGTGGCCGTACTCTTCCGGTCCCGTGTTCATCGGGTCCATCGTCCTAGCCCCCCAGATGCGTCGTGTGCGAAGCCCCCTCCGGCCTTGGGCACACTGCGCTGTCGCTTCTGGTCCGGTGCCCCCCGTGCGGGTTCGTCCATCGGCAGGCGACCGAACCCTAAACCGTCCTCAGTATCTACGCGGAGGGCGGGGTACCGCCCGGCCCGAGACGTCACAGTCTCGTGAGGATTGTGCGCGTTACACGCGCGGGAGCGATTCGACCCCGATGCCGCCTTCGATGGCGAGGATGCGGTGCAGGCGGGTGGCGACGAGGAGGCGCTGCATCTGCGGGGGTACGTCGCGCAGCACGAGCCGGCGGCCGCAGCGTCCGGCGCGCCGGTGCGCGCCCATGATGACGCCGAGTCCCGTGGCGTCCCACGAGTCGAGTTCGGACAGGTCGAGCACCAGGTCGCCGGCGCCGTCGTCGACGGCCGAGTGCAGGACCGTACGGGCGTCCGCCGCGCTGCGTACGTCGAGGCGTCCCCCGACGACCAGCTGGGCCTGGTCGCCCCTGATGTGCATATGCGCTCCCCAAGAGTGCGGTGTCGTATGTGGCGCCTGTGCCGCGAGGCGTCTGTGTATGTCACAGCAACTGACTGTCGCTCGGGTACGGAAGTTGCCGTCTGTAAGCGAACCGATACCGAATTCACCCCGGGGGGTGATCCGGGGAGCGCACGGGTGTCGGCAGGAGGCGTCAGTGCTTGTAGAAGCCCTGCCCGCTCTTGCGCCCGATGTCACCGGCGTCAACCATCCGGCGCATCAGCTCCGGCGGGGCGAACTTCTCGTCCTGGGACTCGGTGTAGATGTTCTCGGTGGCGTGCAGCAGGATGTCGACGCCGGTGAGGTCGGCGGTCGCGAGCGGGCCCATGGCGTGGCCGAAGCCGAGCTTGCAGGCGATGTCGATGTCCTCGGCGGTGGCGACGCCCGATTCGTACAGCTTGGCCGCTTCGACGACGAGCGCCGAGATGAGGCGGGTGGTCACGAAGCCCGCGACGTCGCGGTTGACGACGATGCAGGTCTTGCCGACGGACTCGGCGAACTCGCGGGTGCGGGCGAGGGTTTCGTCGCTGGTCTTGTAGCCGCGCACCAGCTCGCAGAGCTGCATCATCGGGACCGGCGAGAAGAAGTGCGCGCCGACGACGCGCTCGGGGCGCTCCGTCACGGCCGCGATCTTGGTGATCGGGATGGCGGAGGTGTTGGAGGCGAGCACCGTGTCGTCGCGCACGAGCTTGTCGAGCGCCCGGAAGATCTCGTGCTTGACCTCGAGCTTCTCGAAGACGGCCTCGACGACGACGTCCGCGTCGGCGGCGGCGTCCAGGTCGGTGGTGGTGGTGATGCGGCCGAGCGCCGACTCGGCGGCTTCGGCGTCCAGTTTGCCCTTGCTGACGAACTTCTCGTACGAGGCCTTGATGCCGTCGGTGCCGCGGGTCAGCGCCTCGTCGGTGACGTCGCGCAGGACGACGTCCCAGCCCGCCTGGGCGGAGACCTGGGCGATGCCGGATCCCATGAGTCCGGCTCCGATGACAGCAAGCTTCCGTGCCACGTTACGACTCCCCTTACCCGCGTACGACTGAGCTCTTACACGCTGTTTACGTTTCGCTCTGATGCGGACATTAGCGTTCGTGAGCTGCCGTGGGGCGGCGAAGAGACGCACGCCACGTCCCATTTGACGGACATCACACGGGCAGGGGCGCGGCGGGGCCCTTCAGGGCGTCATGTGGCCGTGCGGACCCCGTAGTTGAGGACCTTCTCGCCGAGCAGGTCCTCCGCCTCGTCGATGAGGTCGAGGGCTTCGCGGGAGACGTCGTCGGCGGGGCGGCGTTTGCTCATCTCGTCGCCGATGAAGGCGAAGACCGTTGCGTTCACCCAGTTGAGCTGTCCGGCGACGAGTTCGGGGAGCCGGCCGGGGACGGGGCCCGCCTCGGCGCGCAGGGTGGTCTCCAGGTCCTTGAGGCTCTCCTGCTGGATGGCCCACAGGCGGGAGCGCAGGGCGGCCGACTCGGTGATGACCTGCATGAAGTCCGCGTACCCGGCGAAGAGCCCGACGGCGGGCGAGACGCCCTCGACCTGGGCGCGCAGCTCGCGCAGGACGGCTGCGGCACACGACTCCCCCACCGGCCGCCCGCGCACCCAGCGCGAGAGCCGGTCGACGATCTCGGCGCCGCGGTCGAGGAACAGGTCCTCCTTGGCCGGGAAGTAGTTGTAGACGGTGTTGACCGACACGTCCGCGGCCTCGGCGACCTCCGCGACGGTCACCGTCACGAAGCCGTGCTCCAGGAAGAGCCCGGTCGCGATGTCCGAGATCCGCTGCTTGGTCTGCCGCTTCTTGCGCTCTCTCAGTCCCTCAGCCATGCCGCCATCGTAGCTTTGCTGGGCTCGATGAAACATTGGGCAGATTGCAAAATTTAAGAGTCTCTGTTTTTGTGGTCTCCATGGCAATCATCAGCACGGCCGGACTGGCCAAGACCTTCGTCACGAAAGCGGGCTCCGTAGAAGCCGTGCGCGGCATCGACCTGACCGTCGCCCCCGGCGAGATCCTCGGCTTCCTCGGCCCCAACGGCGCGGGCAAGACCACCACGCTGCGGATGCTCACCACGCTGCTCCCGCCCACCGGCGGCGCCGCCGCCGTCGCGGGCGTCGACCTGCGAGGGAACCCCGCGGCCGTACGGAAGAAGATCGGGTACGTCGCCCAGTCGGGCGGTGTCGACCCGCAGGAGACGGTGCGCGACGAACTCGTCATCCAGGGGCGGCTCTACGGCCTGACGAAGGCAGAGGCGACGAGCCGCGCCGCCGAGCTGGCGGCGGACCTCGACCTCACCGAGCTGCTCGACCGCAGGACCGCCGCCCTCTCCGGCGGCCAGCGGCGCAGGCTGGACATCGCCCTCGGCCTCACCCACCGCCCCGCGGTGCTGTTCCTGGACGAGCCGACGACCGGGCTCGACCCGGGCAGCCGCGCCGACCTGTGGCGCCTGGTGCGGGAGCTGCGCGACAAGCACGGCACGACCGTCTTCCTCACCACCCACTATCTGGACGAGGCCGACGCGCTCGCGGACCGGATCGTCGTCGTCGACAAGGGCGTGGTCGCCGCGGAAGGCACCCCGGCCGCGCTCAAGGAGCAGTACGCCGGATCGCCCGGGGCCTCGCTCCAGGACGCCTTCCTCGCCATCACCGGGCGCGCCCCGGCCCCCGTCGACGCCACCCCCGTGGCCGTCTAGCCACCAGGACCCCAGGAAACCGTCATGCTGCTCCACGACACCGCGCTGCTCTTCCAGCGCTACGCCCGCCAGACCCTGCGCTCGAAGTTCCAGATGCTCTTCGGCGCGCTGATGCCGCTGCTGTACCTGCTCTTCTTCGGGCCGCTGCTCACCGACATGCCGCTGGGCTCGCGCGGCGACTCCTGGCAGATCCTGGTGCCGGGCCTGCTGCTCCAACTCAGCCTGTTCGGCGCCTCGTTCAGCGGCTTCGCGCTCATCATGGAGAAGAACTGGGGGGTGGTGGAGCGGCTGCGCGTGACTCCGGTGAGCCGGCTCGCGCTGCTGCTGGGGCGCCTCCTACGGGACGCCGCGCTGTTCGTCTTCCAGTCGGTGCTTCTCGTGCTCGCCGCGCTGGTGATGGGCCTGCGCGCGCCGCTCGCCGGAGTCCTCCTGGGCTTCGCCTTCGTGGCCCTGCTGACCTGCGCGCTCGCCTCCTTGTCGTACGCGCTCGCGCTGAAGCTCAGCACCCCGCAGTCGTTCGGCCCGACGGTCAACGCGCTCGCCATGCCGTCGATGCTGCTGTCCGGCCTGATGCTGCCGATGGCGCTCGCCCCCGGCTGGCTCGACGTGCTCTCGCACTTCATGCCGTTCCGCTACCTCGTGGACGCGGTGCGCGACGCGTACGTCGGCGAGTACGCGACTGCGTCGATGCTGTACGGGACCTTGGTGGCCGTGGGCTTCGCGGTGCTCGCCGTGGCCGTCGGCACCCGGGCCTACGCAGACGGCGGGACCTGACGGTCCGGGTAACCCCGCAAGGGGCGCGGGGAAGCCCAAGAGTGCCTCCGCGGGCGCCCGGGCCGCTCACTACGCTGGCCGCATGGTCAATCTGACGCGCATCTACACACGGACCGGCGACCAGGGCACCACGGCCCTCGGCGACATGAGCCGGACCGCCAAGACCGACCTCAGGATCTCCGCGTACGCGGACGCCAACGAGGCCAACGCCGTCATCGGCACGGCCATCGCGCTCGGCGGCCTCGACGCGGAGCTCGTGAAGGTCCTCACCCGGGTCCAGAACGACCTCTTCGACGTGGGCGCGGACCTGTCCACGCCGGTCGTCGAAGACCCGAAGTACCCGCCGCTGCGTGTCGAGCAGTTCTACATCGACAAGCTGGAGGCGGACTGCGACCGCTTCAACGAGGACCTGGAGAAGCTGCGCAGCTTCATCCTGCCGGGTGGTACGCCGGGCGCGGCGCTGTTGCACCAGGCGTGCACCGTGGTGCGGCGGGCCGAGCGGTCCACCTGGGCGGCGCTCGACGCGCACGGGGAGAGCATGAACCCGCTCACCGCGACCTACCTCAACCGCCTCTCCGACCTCCTGTTCATTCTCGCCCGTACGGCGAACAAGGAGGTCGGAGACGTGCTGTGGGTCCCGGGAGGTGAGCGCTAGACCTTGGTGAGGTCGTGCGGCCGCTCGTCCCGCTCCTCCGCGCCCTCGGCCGGGGCCTTCTTCTGGAACACGGCGTAGCTCAGCGCGACCAGGCCGTGGATGCCGGCCGTGCGCCATGCGACGTGCATCCAGGACTCCAGGGACGACGTGCGGCTCGGGTCGTCGACGTACCACATGGCGAGCAGCAGCAGACCGGTGGCGACCGCCGCCGCGACGACCGAGCCGAGCCACACCTTGCCCTCGTGCCGGGCGCGGGCCCAGCCGTAGCGCGGCGGGCGCGGCACCGGTGTGCCGTGGAAGCGGTGGGCGGCGTGGCCGTCGAGCCACTTGATGGTGCGGTGGCCGTGGCCGACGGTGTAGCCGATGTACACGGCGGCGAGGCCGTGCTTCCAGCTCGGGTCGGCGCCGTTCTTGAGGTCGAGGGCGGTGACGACCAGCAGGACCAGCTCGAGCACTGGTTCCAGGAGCAGGATCGCGGCGCCGAGGCGTGGCATCTTCAGCAGATAGCGGGTGGCGAGGCCCGCGGCCAGGAGCACCCAGAAGCCCACCTCACAGATGATGATCAACGTGACGATCACGGCTCGTTCCTCCCGGGCTCACTGGTTGTCTCGGTCACTCCTCAAGGCTCGCGCCCGGGGCGCCGCGGATCGTCGTCGCGAGTGACGAAGTGCGGCTGCATCCTTCGATGTACTGGGGCTTCACCCCGCATAGGGAGGCCGGGGCCCGCGGGGCCGTGTTGGATGGAGCCATGCCCCTGCCGCTCGCCCGCCCGGACGTCGTCGACGTACGCATCTGTGCGGTCAGCCTGCTCAGCGGGGTCCTGCTGTGGTCGCTCGGCCTGCACATGCAGCAGGACCGGCCGCTCGGGCACGCCTGGTCGTTGCTGCCGCTGTTCGTCATGGCGGGCCTGGAGCTGACGCGCCGCACGGCCCCGCAGTGCGCGCTGGTCGCGGGCACCTTCACGCTGGTCGCCGACCAGTTCACGACGGGCAATCTGGCGACGGTCGTGATGTTCACGGACCTCGTGTACGCCGCCGTGGTGTACGGCACGCCCGCCGCGGCCCGCCGCATTCCGGTCACCACCGGGCTGATCACGGTCGCGGTGACCGTCGGCTTCCTGGCCTGGTTCCGGGAGCCGGAGGCGATCCTCGTCGGCGCCGTCACCGCCCTGGTGTCGTTCACGCCCGCCACCACGGGCGTCCTCGTCCGCAACCACCGGGAGGCCGCCGACCTGGCCCGGCTGCGCGCCGAGCAGACGGCGCTGCTCGCCGAGGTGGACCGCACCCAGGCCGTCACCGCCGAGCGCGCCCGGATGGCCCGCGAACTGCACGACATGGTCGCCAACCACCTGTCGGCGATCGCCATCCACTCCACGGCCGCGCTGTCCCTGGACGACCCGCGCACGACCAAGGACGCGCTCACCGTCATCCGCGAGAACAGCGTCGAGGGACTGGCCGAAATGCGCCGCCTCATCGGCATTCTGCGCGACTCCAGCGGCGACCTGGAACCGGCCGCCGCGCCCACCCTCGACGGCCTCGGCTCGCTCGTCGAGAGCGCCCGGACCAACGGCCTGGACGTCCGCCTCGACGACACCCGCGCCCCGGACGGCCCCGCCCTGCCGGCGCCGGTCGGGCTGGCCGCGTACCGCATCGTCCAGGAGTCCCTCACCAACGCCCTGAAGCACGCCTCGCCCGGACTGGTCACGGTGTTCCTGGACCAGCAGCCGGGCGCCCTGCGGGTGCGTGTGACCAGCCCGTACGGCGAGGCGCGCGGGCCACGGGCGCCGGGTTCCGGGGCCGGGCTCGTCGGCATGGAGGAGCGGGCCGGGCTCCTCGGCGGCAGCTTCGAGTCCGGCCCCGAGGCGCATCCGGACGTGCCCGGCGCCAAAGTCTGGCGGGTCGAGGCCCGCCTGCCCGTCGACCCCAAGGACCAGGGAGTTCCCGAATGATCCGCGTGCTCGTCGCCGAGGACCAGTCCGCCGTGCGGGCGGGTCTGGTCCTGATCCTGCGCAGCGCGCCCGACATGGAGGTCGTCGGGGAGGCCGCCGACGGCGAGCAGGCGGTGGCGCTCGCCCGTGAGCTGCGGCCCGACCTGATCCTCATGGACGTACAGATGCCGCGCCTGGACGGCGTCTCGGCGACCCGCCAGGTGGTGGCCGAGCAGCTCGCGGACGTGCTCGTGCTGACCACGTTCGACCTGGACGAGTACGTCTTCGGGGCGCTGCGCGCGGGCGCGTCCGGGTTCCTGCTGAAGAACACGGAGGCGCGGGGCCTGCTGGAGGCGGTGCGCACGGTCGCGCGCGGCGAGGGGCTGATCGCGCCGGCCGTCACGCGGCGGCTGATCGCGGAGTTCGCCGCGCCGCGCCGGGTTCCGCGCGAGGGCAGCACCGTGGACCCGGCGGTCCTCGACACCCTCACGCGCCGTGAGCTCGAAGTCCTGTCCTGCCTGGGGGAAGGTCTCTCCAACGCGGAGATCGCGGGCCGCCTGGATATGGCGGAAGCCACCGTGAAGACCCATGTGAGCCGCCTGCTGGGCAAGTTGGAGCTTCGCAGCCGGGTTCAGGCGGCCGTGCTGGCCCAGGAGCTGGGGGTCTGAAGGGCCCTTGGAACGCCGGGGCGGCAGAAAATAGCCCGTCCGGCGTTTGAGGACGAGCCGGGGTTTGAGGACGAGCCGCGAAGCGGCGATCAACGGCGCCCCACGCTGGGGCACTTCACTGCTCAGGGCCCAGGGGCCAGCATTGGTTGAGACCCTTGACCGTTGGTCCAGACCTTTCTATTCTCGCCGCACTGCGGTGGGCACATGTCAGGCACAGGACACACACTTCGTGCTCACGGGCGTCGCAGGGATTGACCCCCACCCCCGGAACTCACCCGAGGAGCACCCCTTGCGCGTCGGACACAGGTCAAGACATCGGCTGACAGCCGGGCTCACCACTCTGCTGCTCCCCTTCGCCACGCTCGTCGCCCTCGGCGGCTCCGCCGAGGCGGCCCCGGACCCCGCCCCGCAGGCCGCGAAGGCCGCCGCCGCCACGGCCACCGCCACCTACGCCAAGACCCAGGACTGGGGCACCGGCTTCGAGGGCAAGTGGACGATCAAGAACACCGGCACCACCGCGCTCAGCTCCTGGACCGTCGTGTGGGACTTCCCCGCCGGCACCAAGGTGACCTCGGCCTGGGACGCGACCGTCACCAACTCGGGCGACAAGTGGACCGCGAAGAACCTGGGCTGGAACGGCTCGCTGGCGCCCGGAGCCACCGTCTCCTTCGGCTTCAACGGCTCCGGCCCCGGCTCCCCGTCCAACTGCCTGCTGAACGGCGAGAGTTGTGACGGCGGCGGCCAGCCCGGCGACAGCGCGCCCTCCGCTCCCGGCACCCCGACCGCCTCCGGCATCACCGACACCTCGGTGAAGCTGGACTGGAAGGCGGCCACCGACGACAAGGGCATCAAGAACTACGACGTGCTGCGCGACGGCGCCAAGGTCGCGACGGTGACCGGTACTTCGTACGCCGACTCCGGGCTCACCAAGGGCACCGACTACTCGTACAGCGTCCAGGCCCGTGACACCGCCGACCAGACCGGGCCCGCGAGCGGCTCCGTGAAGGTGCGCACCACGGGCGGCGACCCCGGTCCCGGCCCCGGTGACAAGGTGAAGCTCGGGTACTTCACCAACTGGGGTGTCTACCAGCGCAATTACCACGTGAAGAACATCGTGTCCTCCGGCTCCGCCGAGAAGATCACGCACATCAACTACGCGTTCGGCAACGTCCAGGGCGGCAAGTGCACCATCGGCGACGCCTACGCCGACTACGACAAGGCGTACACCGCCGACCAGTCCGTCGACGGCGTCGCCGACACCTGGGACCAGCCGCTGCGCGGCAACTTCAACCAGCTGCGCAAGCTGAAGGCCAAGTACCCGCACATCAAGGTCCTCTGGTCGTTCGGCGGCTGGACCTGGTCCGGTGGCTTCACCGACGCCATGAAGAACCCCGAGGCGTTCGCGGACTCCTGCCACAAGCTGGTCGAGGACCCGCGCTGGGCCGACGTGTTCGACGGCATCGACCTGGACTGGGAGTACCCCAACGCGTGCGGCCTGACCTGTGACACCAGCGGCCCGGCCGTGATGAAGACGATGATGCAGGCGTTCCGGAACAAGTTCGGCGCGAACAACCTCGTCACCGCCGCCATCACCGCCGACGGCTCCCCCGGCGGCAAGATCGACGCGGCCGATTACGGCGGCGCCGCGCAGTACGCCGACTGGTACAACGTGATGACGTACGACTTCTTCGGCGCCTGGGACGCCAAGGGCCCGACCGCCCCGCACTCGCCGCTCACCGACTACCCCGGCATCCCCAAGGCGGGCTTCAACTCCGCGGCGGCCATCAACAAGCTGAAGGCCAAGGGCGTACCGGCCAAGAAGCTGCTGCTCGGCATCGGCTTCTACGGCCGCGGCTGGACGGGCGTCACCCAGAAGGAACCGGGCGGCACGGCCACCGGGGCCGCGCCGGGCACGTACGAGGCGGGCATCGAGGACTACAAGATCCTCAAGAACTCCTGCCCGTCCAACGGCACCGTCGCGGGCACGGCGTACGCGCACTGCGGCAGCAACTGGTGGTCGTACGACACCCCGGCGACCGTCCGCGCCAAGATGACCTGGGCGAAGGAGCAGGGCCTCGGCGGCGCCTTCTTCTGGGAGTTCAGCGGCGACACCGCGAACGGTGAGCTGGTGAGCGCCATCAACGACGGCCTGAAGTAGCAGCCTCCGGCCACACTTCCCCCTGAACGAAGCCGGGGAGACAGGAACGCCCCCTGTCTCCCCGGCTTCTTCGCCGCCGTCCGTCAGCGGCGGAGCCGCTCCGGCTCGTGCGGCCGCTCCCACGGGGAGGGCTCGTGCGGTGCGTACGGCACGTACGCGGAAGTCCGAGGGGCGCGGTGGCCACCGGGCGCACGGCCCGACTTCGACGGCCACCAGGTCGCCCGGCCGAGCATCGCCACCACCGCGGGCACCAGCACGATCGAGAGGACCAGCGAGGACAGGCCGATGCCCAGCGCGGTGACGAGACCGATCTCCTGGGTGCCCGGTGACGGGTTGACGGCGAGGCTCGCGAACGAACCCGCGAGCACGATCCCGGCCGTCACGATGGCCGGAGCCGTGTGCCGCACCGCGGCGGCCACCGCCTGGCGCGCCGAGCCCGGGCGCCCCATCTCCTCCCGGATGCGGTCGCTGATCAGGATGTTGTAGTCGGTGCCGAGGGCGACGACGAACAGGAAGAGCACGAGCGGCAGCGTGAACGACACCCCCGGCCGGTCGAGGATGTGCTGGAAGACGAGCACCCCGGACCCGAGCGTCGCCGTGAAGCCGAGCCCGATGGCGAGCATGAGGACCATCGGCGCGAGCAGGCTGCGCAGCAGGGCCACCAGGATCAGGGCGATCAGCACGGCGGCCACGGGGAAGACCACCTTGAGGTCCTTCGACACCGCCTCGGACACATCCGCGAAGATCGCGGCCTGCCCGGACACATGGGCCTCGGTCCCGGGCGGCGCCTGCTGCGCGACGACGGGGCGCACCTCGTCGGACACCAGGTCACGGGCCCGCTGCGACTGCACGTCGACGTCCAGATAGAAGTCCACCTTGGCCGCCGTGTGCCGGCCGTTGAGCACGGGCTGCGCCACCCGGCCGACGCCCTCGACCGCCTTCAGCTCCTTGGTCAGCCTCTTGAGGCCCGACGGGTCGATGCGTACGTCACGGCCGGCGCCCTTGGCGGCTTCCTTGCCGTCGGCCGCCGCGACGTACACGGTGTGCGGGCTCGCCACGCCGCCGGGCAGCGCGCGGGATATCTCCTTCGCCGTGACCGCCGCGGGCGTGTCGTCGGGCCCCGCGTCCGTGCCGTAGTCCATCCGCATGCCGAGGGCGCCGGCGCTCAGCGCGCACAGCAGACCCACGCTTGCGGCCACGAACAGGAGCGGACGGCGCGCGACGCGCTCCCCGAGCCGCGCGCTCAGCCCGGCGCGCGGCTCCTGGCGCAGCGCCCGGGACGGCCAGAACATGCCGCGCCCGCAGACCGCGAGCAGCGCCGGCATGAACGTGAGGCTGGCGACGAGCATCACCAGGACGCACACCGCGATGGCCGGGCCGAGCACCTTGAACTGCCCGAAGCTCGCGATCCCCAGCGTGGCGAAGGCGGCCACGATGGTGAGCGCCGCCGAGGTGATGGCCGCCCCGACCCGGCCCGCGCACGCCGCCGCGACACCGCGGGCGTGCTTCCTCCGGTGCGCGCGCGAGTTCTGGTCCGGGCCCGGTTCGGCGCGCAGCAGTTCACGGAACCGGAACAGCATGAACAGGAAGTAGTCGATGCCGATGCCGAGCAGCACCACGGTGATCAGGGACGGCGTCGACGGATCCAGCTTGAAGTCGAAGAGGAGCGCCGTGCCGACCACCGCGCCGGTCGCGGCGCCGCCGACGAGGGCGACCGCGAGCAACGGCAGGACCGCGGCGAGGAAGCTGCGGAAGGCCAGGACGTTCAGGAGCAC
Source organism: Streptomyces aurantiacus JA 4570 (assembly GCF_000414115.1). GTDB lineage: Bacteria > Actinomycetota > Actinomycetes > Streptomycetales > Streptomycetaceae > Streptomyces > Streptomyces aurantiacus_A. The sequence continues at coordinate 14,433 of NZ_AOPZ01000280.1, read as the reverse complement.
GATGAGCCCGAAGGTGAGGATCGCGACCAGCTTCTCGGTGTCCTCCTGGGCCTCCGTCGTGTCGGCGATGTCCGCGAGGCCGCCGGTGAAGCCGGTGCGCAGGTCCGCCCGGCCGAACTCCTTCTCGGCGTGGTCGCGGAAGTCCCGGTAGAGGTCCTGGAGCGCGGGGTCGTTCATGTTGCCGTCGAGCGAGACGGAGAGCAGCCGGAACGTGCCGTCGGGCGCCGCGGCTCCGGCCTTCACGACCGGGGTCTGGGAGTGGTCCGTCAGCAGGAACGAGGGCAGGTCGTCGGGGTTGGCCATCTGCACGCGCCGCTCCCCCAGACCTGCGGCGATCCTGTCGATGTGCCGCCGGTCGCCGCCGGTGAGCTTCTTGCCGTCCTCGCGGCCGACGAGCACGGTGACGGCGTTGTCGTCGGGCTTCGCGCCGAACTTGTCCTCGGCGATCTCCATGGCCGCCGCAGAGTCGTACGACTTCGGCAGGAAGCTGCCGACGTCGGGCTGGGTGACACTGTGCATCTTGGCCTGGCCGACCATGGACAGGGCGACGGCGAGCAGCGTCCAGAGCAGGATGAATTTCCAGGCATGACGGGTGGTCAGGGATGTGAGGGAGCGGATCACGGTTCCTCCGGCAGGGGGCTTGGAGCCCGGTCCTGCCGGGCCCTTCCAGAAGATCACCGGCACCCCCGCCGACTCGTCGCCCGCGACGACGAAACCGCCCCGGGACCAGGGCCGTGGCACCCGCCGCGACCAGGACCCAGCTCCTAGCCGCGAACTCCACCCGGGGGAGGACGCCGATGCCCCGCCCCCGGCCTTGAATGGATCACGGACCCGCGCGTAAGGAGAACAACGGCATGCCCGCACGCCCCGGAGACCTCCGGCCGCACCGCCAGGACGTCCTGGTGGCCCTCGGCGCCCTGGTGGTCGAGGTCACCGGCTACGCCCTGAGCATCGAGCCCGGGAGCACGTCCTGGAGCCCGGGCGTCCTCGCGCTGCACCTGCTGCCCGCGACCCCGCTGCTCTGGCACCGGCGCTTCCCCGTGGCCGTCCTCCTCGCCGTCCTCGCCGCGCAGGCCGTGCTCACCCCGCTCACGTCGGTCCCCTACGGCCTGCCCATCTCCCTGGTGGTCGCCCTGTACTCCGTGGCCCGGCTGCGGGGCGCCCGCGTCACCGCCGGGGCGGGGGCGGCGGCTCTCGTCGGCCTCCAGATACCCGGCCTCAGCGAGCACGAGGAGCTGGCCCGCGCGGTCTTCGCGGACGTGGTGGGCGTCGCCATCGCGCTCGCCGTCGGCTGCGCGGCCCGCCGGTGGCAGCGGCAGGACGCCGCCCACCGCAAGCTGCTCGCCGACCACGCGGTGGCCGCCGAGCGCCGCCGCATCGCCCGCGAGCTGCACGACGTCGTGGCCCACCACATCACCGCCATGCAGCTGATGGCGGGCGGCGCCCGGCGGGTGCTCGACCACGACGCGGACCTGGCCCGGGACGCCCTGAAGTCCCTGGAGGACTCCGGCCGCCTCGCGCTCGGCGAGATGCGGCAGCTCCTCGACGTCCTGCGCGCGGACGACGACACCGAGGGCGGCCCGGCCGCGCCCCAGCCGGGCGTGGACGACCTGCCGCGCGTGGTCGCGGACTCGTGCCGGGCGGGCGTCGAGACGGAACTCCTCGTCGAGGGGGTCGAGGGCGCGGCCAGGGAGCTGGCGCCCACCCTGGGTCTCACCGTGTTCCGGATCGTCCAGGAGGCCCTCACCAACGTCCGCAAGCACGCGGGCGGCGCCCACGCGATCGTACGGCTCGACTACGGCCCCGGCCTGCTCACCGTCGAGGTGCGCGACGACGGCTCGGGCAGCGGCGGCACCGCGCGCAGGGGCGGGCCCGGCCACGGCCTGGTCGGCATGCGGGAACGCGTGGCCCTGCACGGCGGCACCCTTGTGGCCGAGCCCGGCCCCGCCGGCGGATTCCAGGTCCTGGCGACCCTGCCACTGCCCGCCGACGGCCCCCGGCCCTCCGACCCCGCCCCCACCGAGAAAGCGACGACCCGGTGACCACGCCACCCCACGCTCCCCTGACCGTCCTGATCGCCGACGATCAGCCCCTGGTACGCCGGGGCCTCGCGCTCATCTTCCACGCCGACCCCGGCGTGACGGTCGTCGGCGAGGCCGGGGACGGCCAGGAGGCCGTCGAACTCGCCCGCAAGCTGCGCCCCGACGTGGTCCTCATGGACATCCGCATGCCCCGCCTGGACGGCGTCGGAGCGACGGCCGCGCTCGCCGCGGAACTGCCCGAGTGCCGGGTCCTGGCGCTGAGCACGTTCGACATGGACGAGTACGTGGTCGGGGCGCTGCGCGCGGGCGCCGCGGGCTTCCTGCCCAAGGACGTCTCACCGGAGGAGCTGGTGGCGGCGGTCCACACCGTCAACGCGGGCGAGGCAGCGGTGGCTCCCCGCCTCCTCACCCGCCTGATCTCCGCGTACGTCACCACGTCCACGTCCGCGCCCCCGCCCCCGCGGGTTCGCCCGGACCTCACGTCCCGCGAGACGGACGTCTGGACCCTCATCGCCAAGGGCTACGACAACACAGAGATAGCGACAGCCCTGCGGATCAGCCCGTCCACGGTGAAGAACCACGTCACAGCGGTCTTCGCCAAACTCGGGGTACGCGACCGCGCCCAGGCGGTCATAGCGGCGTACGAGTCGGCGTTGATCAAACCAGGCAACTGAAGCCCGCCCCGGCAACCGTTTCAGCCCGTCCGTCCGGCGTTTGAGGACGAGGCCCGAAGGGCGGCGTTTGAGGACGAGGCCCGAAGGGCCGAAAAGCGGGGCAAGGGGCGCGGCCCCCTAAGAACGCCTAGGCGACATTGACCCGCTGCCCAGGAGGCGCAGCCTCCAACCAGGCCAGAAACCCGGTGAGCGCATCCTCGCTCATCGCCAGCTCCAGGCGAACCCCCCGGTGCAGGCAGCCCAGAACCACCGCGTCGGACAGCAGCGCCAGCTCTTCCTCACCGTCGGGGGCCCGACGGTCGACGACCTCGATGGACGCACGCTCAAGGACGCGGCGCGGCCTCGGCGCGTACGAGAAGACACGGAACCACTCGACCCGGTCCCCGTTGTAGCGGGCGACGCCGTAGCCCCACCCCTTGCCGGAGGTGTCGGACTCCTCCGCGGGATCGGGCGCGTTCCACCGCAGGCTGCAGTCGAAGGTACCGCCGGAGCGCTGGATCAGCCGGCGGCGCAGTCCGAAGACGAAGAGCCCCAGCAACACCAGCGCGATCAACACAAGTCCGCACACGAGCAGAACGAGGATCATCGGCACCGACCTCCTCGCCTCACCACAGTCTCAAAGAGACTTCCGACACGGACCGAACAACCGCTCCCGAAAAAGCACCCGCATTGCCGCAGCCGCGACCCGGTCCGGAGAACTCCGGACCTGGCCGCGGCTGAGTCACGTCACGCCGCGCGCTGGGGCTCAGCGCGCCGCCACCGCACGCAGTCGGACATCGGCGCGCCGCTCGGCGGAGGCGTCCGCCTCCGACTTGGCACGCTCGAGCGCCCGCTCCGCACGCTGGACGTCGATCTCGTCGGAGAGCTCGGCGATCTCGGCGAGCAGCGACAGCTTGTTGTCGGCGAACGAGATGAATCCGCCGTGCACCGCGGCGACGACGGTCCCGCCGTCGCTCGTGCGGATGGTCACCGGGCCCGACTCCAGCACACCGAGCAGCGGCTGGTGACCGGGCATGACGCCGATGTCGCCGGACGTGGTGCGCGCGACGACCAGGGTGGCCTCGCCGGACCAGACACTGCGGTCCGCGGCGACCAGCTCGACATGCAGCTCAGCAGCCAAGGGTGGCTCCTCGGGTCACCACCCGGCGGTTCAGCCGGGTGTTGGGTCAAATTCTAGTGGGCGTAGGACAAGGGGCGGGACGCGGTACCCGCAAGGGGCCGCGCCCGCCCCCCGTCCTACGTGCAGGAGACTCAGGAAACGCCGAGTTCCTTCGCGTTGGCCTTGAGGTCCTCGAGGCCACCGCACATGAAGAACGCCTGCTCGGGGAAGTGGTCGTACTCGCCGTCGCAGATCGCGTTGAAGGCCGAGATCGACTCGTCGAGCGGGACGTCCGAACCGTCGACGCCGGTGAACTGCTTGGCGACGTGCGTGTTCTGCGACAGGAAGCGCTCCACGCGGCGGGCGCGGGAGACGACCAGCTTGTCCTCTTCGCCGAGCTCGTCGATGCCGAGAATGGCGATGATGTCCTGGAGGTCCTTGTACTTCTGCAGGATGTTCTTGACCCGCATGGCGGTGTCGTAGTGGTCCTGCGCGATGTACCGCGGGTCCAGGATGCGGGACGTGGAGTCCAGCGGGTCCACGGCCGGGTAGATGCCCTTCTCGGAGATCGGACGGGAGAGCACCGTCGTCGCGTCGAGGTGGGCGAACGTGGTCGCCGGGGCCGGGTCGGTCAGGTCGTCCGCGGGGACGTAGATCGCCTGCATCGAGGTGATCGAGTGACCACGCGTCGAGGTGATGCGCTCCTGGAGGAGGCCCATCTCGTCGGCCAGGTTCGGCTGGTAACCCACGGCCGAGGGCATACGACCCAGCAGGGTCGAGACCTCGGAACCGGCCTGCGTGAAGCGGAAGATGTTGTCGATGAAGAACAGCACGTCCTGCTTCTGCACATCGCGGAAGTACTCCGCCATGGTCAGACCGGCCAGGGCCACGCGCAGACGGGTGCCCGGGGGCTCGTCCATCTGGCCGAAGACAAGGGCGGTCTTGTCGATGACGCCCGAGTCCGACATCTCCTCGATGAGGTCGTTGCCCTCACGGGTGCGCTCGCCGACACCGGCGAACACGGAGACACCGTCGTGGTTGTTGGCGACGCGGTAGATCATCTCCTGGATGAGCACCGTCTTGCCGACACCGGCACCGCCGAACAGACCGATCTTTCCACCCTTGACGTACGGGGTGAGAAGGTCGATGACCTTGACGCCGGTCTCGAACATCTCGGTCTTCGACTCGAGCTCGTCGAAGTTCGGGGCCTTGCGGTGGATGGACCAGCGCTCGCCCGTGTACTGCTCGTCGACGTTCAGCACCTCACCGAGGGTGTTGAACACCTTGCCCTTGGTGAAGTCGCCGACCGGGACGGTGATGCCGTCGCCGGTGTCGGTCACCGGGGCCTGGCGGACCAGGCCGTCGGTGGGCTGCATGGAGATGGCGCGGACCAGTCCGTCACCGAGGTGCTGGGCGACCTCGAGCGTCAGGATCTTCTTCGCACCGTCCTGCGCCGGGTCGGCGACCTCGACGTGCAGGGCGTTGTAGATCTCCGGCATCGCGTCGACGGGGAACTCCACGTCGACGACCGGGCCGATGACCCGGGCGACGCGGCCCGTGGCAACGGCCGTCTCAACTGTGGTCGTCATTACTTGTCACTCCCCGCGGTCGCGTCGGCCAGCGCGGACGCGCCACCAACGATCTCGCTGATTTCCTGGGTGATTTCGGCCTGGCGGGCCGCGTTGGCAAGCCGGGACAGATTGTTGATCAGGTCCCCGGCGTTGTCGGTCGCCGACTTCATCGCGCGGCGCGTGGCGGCGTGCTTGGAGGCAGCCGACTGGAGCAGCGCGTTGTAGATACGGCTCTCGACGTAGCGCGGCAGCAGGGCGTCGAGGACGTCCTCCGCCGACGGCTCGAAGTCGTACAGCGGAAGGATCTCGTCCTTCTTCGCCGACTCCTCGGCCACCTCTTCGAGGCTGAGCGGCAGCAGCCGGCTGTCGATGGCCGTCTGCGTCATCATCGAGACGAACTCGGTGTAGACGATGTGGAGTTCATCCACGCCGCCCTCCGCCGTGTCCTTCTCGATGGCCTCGATCAGCGGCCCCGCGACCGTCTTGGCGTCCGCGTACTCGGGCTGGTCGGTGAAGCCGCTCCACTGCTTCGCGATCTTGCGCTCGCGGAAGTTGTAGTGGGCGACACCGCGGCGGCCGACGATGTACGAGTCGACCTCCTTGCCCTCGGCCTCCAGGCGCGCGGTCAGCTGCTCCGCGGCCTTGATGGCGTTGGAGTTGAAGGCGCCGGCCAGACCGCGGTCGCTGGTCAGGAGCAGGACGGCGGCTCGCGTCGCCGTCTCCGCCTCCGTCGTCAGCGGGTGCTGGGTGTTCGAGCCGGTGCCCACCGCCGTGACCGCGCGGGTGAGCTCGGTCGCGTACGGCGTGGAGGCCGCCACCTTGCGCTGCGCCTTGACGACGCGCGAGGCGGCGATCATCTCCATCGCCTTGGTGATCTTCTTGGTCGCCGTGACGGATTTGATGCGACGCTTATAGACCCGGAGCTGGGCTCCCATGAGTCAGGTCCCTTCCGTCGTCACTTGCCGGCAGCGGCAGGAGCGTCCTCGCCGAGAAGCTTCCCGTCCGAGGTCTCGAACTGCTTCTTGAAGTCCGCGACGGCGTCGCCGATGGCCGTGATCGTGTCGTCCGACATCTTGGCGCCCTCCTTGATGGAGGTCATCAGGCCCTGCTCCTTGCGGTGCAGGTAGTCGAGCAGCTCGCGCTCGAAGCGGCGGATGTCGGCGACCGGCACATCGTCCATCCGGCCGGTGGTGCCGGCCCAGATGGAGACGACCTGGTCCTCGGTGGCCATCGGCTGGTACTGAGCCTGCTTGAGCAGCTCGACCATCCGCTGACCGCGCTCGAGCTGCGCCTTGGACGCGGCGTCCAGGTCGGAACCGAAGGCGGCGAACGCCTCCAGCTCACGGAACTGGGCGAGGTCCACGCGCAGTCGGCCGGAGACCTGACGCATCGCCTTGTGCTGAGCGGAACCACCGACTCGGGACACGGAGATACCGACGTTCAGCGCGGGGCGCTGACCGGCGTTGAACAGGTCCGACTCCAGGAAGCACTGGCCGTCGGTGATGGAGATGACGTTGGTCGGGATGAACGCCGAGACGTCGTTGGCCTTCGTCTCGACGATCGGCAGACCGGTCATCGAGCCCGCGCCCATCTCGTCGGAGAGCTTGGCGCAGCGCTCCAGGAGGCGGGAGTGCAGGTAGAAGACGTCACCGGGGTACGCCTCGCGCCCCGGCGGGCGGCGGAGCAGCAGGGACACGGCGCGGTAGGCGTCGGCCTGCTTCGAGAGGTCGTCGAAGATGATGAGGACGTGCTTGCCCTCGTACATCCACTGCTGGCCGATGGCCGAGCCGGTGTACGGCGCCAGGTACTTGAAGCCGGCCGGGTCGGACGCCGGGGCGGCGACGATGGTCGTGTACTCCAGGGCGCCGGCCTCTTCGAGGGCACCACGCACGGAGGCGATGGTCGAGCCCTTCTGACCGATGGCGACGTAGACGCAGCGGACCTGCTTCTTCACGTCGCCGGAGCGCCAGTTGTCGCGCTGGTTGATGATCGTGTCGACGGCCAGGGCGGTCTTGCCGGTCTGGCGGTCACCAATGATCAGCTGACGCTGGCCACGGCCGATCGGGGTCATGGCGTCGACGGCCTTGTAACCCGTCTCCATCGGCTCGTGCACCGACTTACGGGCCATGACGCCCGGAGCCTGCAGCTCGAGGGCGCGGCGGCCGGACGTCTCGATCTCGCCGAGGCCGTCGATCGGGTTGCCGAGCGGGTCGACGACGCGGCCGAGGTAGCCCTCGCCCACCGCGACCGACAGGACCTCGCCGGTGCGCTGCACCGACTGACCCTCCTCGATGCCGCTGAACTCACCGAGGATGATCGAACCGATCTCGCGCTCTTCCAGGTTCAGCGCGAGACCAAGGGTCCCGTCCTCGAACTTCAGCAGTTCGTTGGCCATGGCCGAGGGCAGGCCCTCGACCTTCGCGATGCCATCGCCGGCCAGGGTGACCGTACCGACCTCCTCGCGCGAGGCCGCGTCCGGCTTGTACGCCTGGACAAAGTTCTCCAGCGCGTCCCGGATCTCCTCCGGCCGGATCGTGAGCTCCGCCATCTGGGTTCCCTGCTCTCCTTGTTGGGCCCGAAGTTTCTTTGGGGGATCTGGGGGCTCCCCCCAGAAACTTTGCATCCTCTGCACGGCCCAACTCGGGCCGTTGGTCTTGCTTGTTGAGTTACTAGCCCGCCATGCGGCGGTGCGCGTCCTCGATGCGGTCCGCGATGGAGCCGTTGATGACCTCGTCGCCCACCTGCACCCGGATCCCGCCGAGGACCTCGGGGTCCACGTCGAGGTTCAGGTGCATCTGGCGGCCGTAGATCTTCGCGAGCGCCGCGCCGAGCCGCTGCTTCTGCTGGTCCGACAGCGGAACAGCGGACGTGACGACGGCGACCATGCGCTCCCGGCGGTCCGCGGCCAGCTTGGAGAGGGACTCCAGTCCCGCTTCCAGGCTACGTCCACGGGGCGCGGTCACAAGACGCGCGACCAGGCGCTCCGTGGCGGCGTCCGCACGCCCGCCGAGCAGGCTGCGCAGCAGCTCGCTCTTGGCCGTCGCGGTCGCGGCGCGGTCGGTGAGCGCCGCTCGCAGCTCGGTGCTGGAGGCGACGATCCGGCCGAACCGGAAGAGCTCGTCCTCGACGGTGTCCAGCGCGCCCGACTTCTGCGCGGCGGTCAGGTCGGCGAGGTCGGTCAGCTCCTCCAGGGCGTCCACCAGGTCGCGCGACTGCGACCAGCGGGAGCGCACCATGCCGGCGACCAGGTCAGCGGTCTCGCCGCCGACCTTGCCGCCGAGCAGCCGTCCGGCCAGCTCGGCCTTGGCCTCTCCGGACTGCGCCGGGTCGGTCAGGACCCGACGCAGCGAGACCTCGCGGTCGAGCAGCGCGGTGACCGCGGCCAGCTCGTCCGCCAGTTGCTTCGCGTCGACCGTGGTGTTGTCGGTCAGCGCGTCGAGACGCTCACGCGCGGCGGCCAGGGCCTCGCGGCTGGCTCCATGCGCTGTCATCGAGTCGCCTCGGCCTTCACGTCGAGCTCGTCGAGGAAGCGGTCGATCGTGCGGCTCTGGCGGGCGTGCTCCTCGAGCGACTCACCGACGAGCTTGCCGGCCAGTTCGGTGGCCAGCTGGCCCACGTCCTGGCGCAGGGCCTGCGCGGCGGCCTTGCGGTCGGCCTCGATCTGGGCGTGACCGGCGGCGACGATCTCCTCGCGCTGCCGCTGGCCCTCGGCCCGCATCTCGGCGATGAGCTGGGCGCCCTGCTCCTGCGCCTCCTGGCGCAGACGCGCGGCCTCGTGCCGGGCCTCGGCGAGCTGAGCCTTGTACTGCTCAAGAACGCTCTGGGCCTCGGTCTGAGCGGCCTCGGCCTTCTCGATACCGCCCTCGATCGCCTCCCGGCGCTCTTCCAGAACCTTGTTGATGTTCGGGATGAGCTTCTTCCAGAAGAAGAAGAACACGATGGCGAAGGCGATGGTGCCGACGAGCAGCTCGGGGCCCGGAGGAATGAGCGGGTTCTGCTCCTCCTCGGCCGCCAGCTGAACCAGGTTGGCGATCACATCAGTGCCTTTCGTCGAACGGGACTAATCGTCTGCGGCGATCAGGAGCCGTAGACGAACGGCATCACGATGCCGATGAGGGCGAGCGCCTCACAGAAGGCGAAGCCGAGGATCTGGTTGGCACGGATCAGACCGGCGGCCTCGGGCTGCCGGGCGAGAGCCTCGGTGCCCTTACCGAAGACGATGCCAACACCGATGCCGGGGCCGATGGCCGCGAGGCCGTAGCCGATGGAGCCGAGGGCCTTGATGTCACCCTGGAGGGCGGCGAGCTCGAGAGTCGCGGACATGCCGTTACTTCCTTCTCTTTCTTGGACCGGTGGGGGTTGGCCACCGGGCGCTTAGGGGGTTGCGGAGGGGCTCAGTGATGCTCGGCGAGAGCGCCCTGGATGTACGAGCAGGCAAGGAGCACGAAGACGTACGCCTGGACGGCCTGCACGAAGAGTTCGAAGCCGATCATGGCGATCGTCATCACGAAGGAGACACCGGCCGCCGGGATCAACCAGCTGTTCAGCAGGTACCAGGAGGCGACGGTGAACATCACCAGCATCAGGTGACCGGCGAACATGTTGGCGAAGAGTCGCACCGCGTGCGTGAACGGGCGCACCAGCAGGTTCGAGAAGAACTCGATGAACGCGACGAGCCACTTGATCGGGCCGAGCGAGTTGTCGTAGCCGGTGATGTTCTTCCAGCCGCCGACGAAACCGTGGCGCTTGAACGTCAGGGGCACCCAGACGAAGTAGACGATGCCCGCGAGCACGAACGGGTAGGCGATCACCGATGACACCGGGAACTGGGCCAGCGGGACCACGGACCAGATGTTCATGATCCAGATGAAGAAGAACAGCGAGACCATCAGGGGGACGTACTTCTCGCCCTCCTTCTTGCCCATGGTCTCGTAAACGATCCCGCGGCGTACGAAGTCGTAGCCGGCCTCGCCGATCATCTGGACCTTGCCGGGGACCATCTTCGCCTTGCCGAAAGCGGCGTAGAAGAAGGTCACCACGACCGCGGTCGCGATCAGGGCGAGCAGCATCACCTTGTTGAACTCGAACCCACCGACCTCGAAGATCGGCTTGAAGAGGAACGAGTGCAGGCCCGGAGCCGGGAAGCCACAGCCGTTGTCGGACATGATCCGACAGCTCCAGTCAAAGGCGAGCTCAGTTTGGTCAGCACTCACCGCGGGCTCCTTCGGCGTGACGCATAGGTACGGCAACCTCGTTGTCGTGTCGGCGCGGCGCGCAGCCGCGGGTCGGCACCGGACTGGTGTTTCGGAAGTGTGAGCGGCGCTCAGGCATCGAGCCTCGCGATGGTGCAGGCGTCAGCTCAGATGCCCGCGCCTGCAGTGCCGCAGTTGGCACCGGACGATAGCAGCATCTCGAACGTGCATTTATCCCGGCCCTACCTCTCACGTCGAGGACCCCGACTTCTCCGCCTTCTCACTCTTCTCGGAGGAGTTGGCGGAGGAAGGTTCGGGTTCCGGGTCGACGTAGAAGATCTTGGCCTTCATGTGTGCACGAGCCTGCGAAGCCATCCACACGACGGTCGTGACGGCGAGCGCGAGCGCGAAAACCTTCGGGTTGAACAGGGTGGTGTCCTTGAACAGACCCATGAAGAGAAGAAGCAGCAGCAGCTGGGCGACGTAGAGCATCATGCCCATCGCCTGGAACAACTGCGGAAGCGATTTTGCCGTCCGCTGCAGGACGTACACACCGAGCCCCATGAACGCGACGACCACCGCGGTGCCGACGACAGCGCCGAGTGCCCCCTTGCCGCCCGAGACCACGCCGCTGACGACGGCGATGATCGCGCCGACGGCAGCAGTGGGCACGGCGCACTGCAGGAGATTCCGGGTGTCTTGAGACGGCATGGCGGCAGCTCCGCTTACAGATGGGGGCAGGGTGTCGTCATGGACGAGCGTAGACCCGGGCCGAGTGGGGTCCTCGGGCCAAGAGACCGTCGCACTACGGTCCTTCGGCTCTGTTGCCGGGTTTCGTGAACGGTATCACAAACTATTTGATGAGGTCTTTACCTGCCCGGTGTGCTCGCCGTCACACATGAGAAGTAACGCGCGCGTCTGTGCACGGGAGCGGGCGACTTGTCTGGTAATGGAGCGGTTTGACCGCCCCCGCCTCCCGGGTCAACGCGACGAGCCCGCCTTGCGCCGGTCCAGGAAACGCGGCCGGGTGCCCAGCGCCGTCGCCCCGTTGACGCCGACGCCCACGGGCCGGCGGGCCTGCCCGTCCTCGCCCGCCTCCCCCATCTCGGCGACCTCGGCGGTGCCGGAGGCCCCGGCGCCGGCCTCCCCCGCCCGGTACGCGGACCCGTCGGCCGCCGTCTCCCCCGCGAGCGCCGCCCGCCTGCTGCGCCGGTACCGCGGCGGCACGAAGCCCTCCGCCCAGCCGGGCGTGCGCGGGGTGAAGCGCGGCAGCAGGAGCAGGGCCAGGCCGACCGCGCTCAGGGCGACGATCAGGAGCAGGATCCACATGTTCGTGGAGTGCACCGAGTACGCGACGGTGCCGAAGGCGATGAGGGCCGACCAGAAGTACATGATCAGGACGGCGCGGCTGTGCGAGTGGCCGACCTCAAGGAGCCGGTGGTGCAGGTGGCCGCGGTCGGCGGCGAACGGCGACTGGCCCTTCCAGGTGCGGCGCACGATGGCGAGCACCAGGTCCGCGAACGGGATCGCGATGATCGTCAGCGGCATCAGCAGCGGGATGAAGACCGGGAGCATCGCGTGCGTGGCATCGCGGGTGCCGCCGAGGTTCAGCTTCATCGCGTCCGGGTCGACCTGCCCGGTGATGGAGATGGCGCCGGCGGCGAGCACGAGGCCGATCAGCATCGAGCCGGAGTCGCCCATGAAGATCCTGGCCGGATGCATGTTGTGCGGCAGGAAGCCCAGGCACATGCCCATCAGGATGGCGGCGAAGAGCGTGGCGGGGGCGGCGGCCTCGATCCCGTACCCGTACCAGATCCGGTAGGCGTACATGAAGAACGCCGCCGCGGCGATGCACACCATGCCCGCGGCCAGACCGTCGAGGCCGTCGACGAAGTTCACGGCGTTGATGGTGATGACCACGAGGGCGACGGTGAGGAGCGTGCCCTGCCACTGGGTCAGGGACACCGTGCCCGCGCCCGGGATGGGCAGCCACAGGATCGTCAGGCCCTGCATGACCATGACGCCCGCGGCGATCATCTGGCCGCCGAGCTTGATCAGCGCGTCGATCTCGAACTTGTCGTCGAGGACGCCGATGAGCCAGATCAGCGCGGCGCCGGAGAGCAGCGCGCGGGGCTCGTTCGACTTCGTGAAGACCTCGTTGAGGTTCGGCAGGTGATCGGCGACCAGGAGGCCCGCGCACAGCCCGAAGAACATCGCGATACCGCCGAGCCGGGGCGTCGGCTCCCGGTGCACGTCGCGCGCGCGGATCTCCGGCATGGCGCCGGCCACGATCGCGAACTTCCGCACCGGGCCGGTCAGCAGATAGGTCACCGCGGCCGTGATGCAGAGCGTCAGCAGATATTCACGCACGGGCTTCCCCACAGGTATCGCTGGCCATCTCAGCACCACACCCTAGCTTCGCGCGCATAAGGTTGGGGACGCATGGGTAGCGAGGATCGTTGCACACGTCCGCTAGAGCGGCCCCGCGACCGGCGTTTCCGCGGCCGGATACGGCGGAAACCGGCCAGCCAGCTCCCGCACCTCGCCCCTGACGTTGTCCTCCTCACGGACGGCCGCCGCGAACAGCGCGGCGACGCGCGCCATTTCACCCTCGCCCATGCCCTGCGTGGTGACGGCGGCCGTGCCGAGCCGCAGCCCCCGGCCGTCGGCGTCCGGCAGCGCGCAGGTGTCGAGCACCAGACCGGCCGCGGCGAGACGGCCGCGGGCCACATGGGCGTCCACGCCGTGCGGGGCGGGATCGACGAGGACGAGATGCGTATCGGTGCCGCCGGTGCTCACACCGAAGCCCTCGGCGGCGAGCGCGGCCGCCAACACCCTTGCGTTCGCGACGACTTGATGGGCGTACGCGGTGAAGGCCGGCGTCGCCGCCTCGCCGAACGCCACCGCCTTGGCGGCGATCGTGTGCATCTGGGCGCCGCCCTGGGTGAACGGGAACACCGCCCGGTCGACCCGCTCCGCCAGGTCGCCCCGGCACAGGATCATGCCGCCGCGCGGGCCGCGAAGCACCTTGTGGGTGGTGGCGCACACCACGTCCGCGTACGGCACGGGGCTGGGCGCCGCGCCGCCCGCGACCAGGCCCATGGGGTGGGCGGCGTCCGCGATGAGGCAGGCGCCCACGTCGTCCGCCACGTCGCGGAAGGCCGCGTAGTCGATGTGCCGGGGGTAGGCGATCGAGCCACAGACGATCGCCTTGGGGCGGTGGGTGCGGGCCAGGGCGCGGACCTGGTCGTAGTCGATCAGGCCGCTCTCCGGGTCGAGCCCGTACCCCACGAAGTCGAACCAGCGGCCCGAGAAGTTCGCGGGCGATCCGTGCGTGAGGTGGCCGCCGTAGGGCAGGCCCATCGCCAGGACCGTGTCTCCCGGGCGCAGCAGGGCCGCGTACGCGGCCAGGACCGCCGAGGAGCCCGAGTGGGACTGTACGTTCGCGTGGTCGGCGCCGAAGAGGGCCTTGGCGCGGTCCGTGGCGATGCGTTCCGCGACGTCCACGAGTTCGCAGCCGCCGTGGTGGCGGGCGCCGGGGTAGCCCTCCGCGTACTTGTTCGCCAGCGGGGAGCCCAGGGCCGTCAGGACGGCCCTGGACGTGAAGTTCTCGGCCGCGATCAGCTGGAGGCTCGTCGACTGGCGGTCGAACTCGCCGAGGACCACCTCCGCGAGTTCCGGGTCCTGCCGGCGCAGCACGTCGTACGCCGCCGCAGCGGCGGGCTCCACACCGGCCGTCGTCATCTTTCCAATGTAGGCCGGGGGGCGGGCGACTGCGCGGTGGGCGCTACCGCGACGGTCCCCAACCCCACCCCCTTCCCGAAACCGGGGGCTCCGCCGGAGGGGCTAGAAATA
>NZ_AOPZ01000279.1 GCF_000414115.1 Streptomyces aurantiacus JA 4570 | reverse complement strand
GGCCGTGGCGGTGCCGCGCCGCGGATGCGCCGTCGCACCGGTCACCCGCGGGAGCGCCCCGGCCGCAGCGCGCCCGCGCCGTCCGGCCGTTGAGGGGGCGGACGGGTGCGGACGCGAAGGGCGTGCCGTCCGGCGTGGCCGAAAGTACGACCAGACGTGGTAGCCCTTTCGGTGTACGAATCGCTCGTACACGCGAGCCTCTCGAGTTGCGCAACTCCCGTACGCGACACCCGGAACGGGACGTTCCGGTGCTGTTCGGGCATTCGTCCCCGGGTGTGATCTGAGACCTTTTCAGGCGCTGTCCACCCGAACGGGTCAGCCGTGAGGAGCCTCACATACTGCCGATTCGGCTCGGTTTTTTCGCCACTCTCGGGTGAAGATCCCTTCCGACGACAAGCCCCCGCCACAAGCGGCGGGGCGGTCCGGGCGGACGCCGAGTCCTGCCGCCACCCGGATGCCCGGTCGACATCTGTGCATCGGCAGGAGTGGAGGACCCAGTAAGGCGGGCCGTCCGGGAGACCGGCCGGTCCTTGGGGTGAAGTCGTACGCGACCGGGCATCTTCGCCTGCCCGAACCCGACAGGTCATCCTTCACAGGCGGCTGACGAAGGGTTGCGCATGACTGCGCTGAATCGTGTTCCGTCGCTGCTGACGAGGGCCGGTACCGCATCGGCACTCACGCTCGCCGCCGTGGGCGGCACCATAGTGGCCCCCGGGCTCACCTCCGAGGCCGAGGCAGCCACACACGGGACGAAGGCGCTCAAGATCGCGGCTTCCAAGAAGGGCTCTCCGTACGGATACGGAGCCGCGGGACCCAGCCGGTTCGACTGCTCCGGCCTCACGCTCTACTCGTACAAGCGCGTGGGCAAGAAGCTGCCGCGAACCGCCGCGCAGCAGTACAACAAGACCCGCCATGTCTCGAAGGGCAACCGCACCCGCGGCGACCTGGTGTTCTTCCACTCCGGCCGGAACGTCTACCACGTCGGCATCTACGCCGGTAAGGGCAAGATCTGGCACGCCCCGAAGCGGGGCACGGTGGTGCGGCTCGAGAAGATCTGGTCCAAGAGCGTCTGGTACGGCCGGGTCCGCTGATCCGGCGGGCGGACGGCGG
>NZ_AOPZ01000278.1 GCF_000414115.1 Streptomyces aurantiacus JA 4570 | reverse complement strand
CGGCGAGGCGTGTGCCCGGATCGGCGGCGTGTGCAGCGCGCTGCGCGGCCTGGTCACCGTACAGAGCATGGTGGGCGCGGCGCTGCTGCGCTGGGGCACCGCCGAGCAGCGTGAGCGGTGGCTGCCGGCCCTGGCCCGGGGCGAGCTGCTCGCCGCCTTCGCCGCCACCGAGACAGAGGCGGGCAGCGACCTGGCCGCGGTCACCACGGCCGTCGAGGAAGAGGGCGACGCGTACACGGTCACCGGCGAGAAGCGCTGGATCACCTTCGGCGAGGTCGCGGACGTGTTCCTGGTCCTGGGCAGCGCGGGCGGACGCCCGGCCGCGGTGCTGGTGGAGGCGGACAGGACCGGCGTCCTGCGGGAGCCGGTGCGCGGCCAACTCGGCATGCGCGCCGCCCAGTTGGCGCACGTACGGTTCGACCGCGTGCGGGTGCCGCGCGAGAACGCGGTGGCACCGCCCGGCTTCGGCCTGTCGCACGTGGCGGCCACCGCGCTGGACCACGGGCGGTTCACGGTGGCCTGGGGCTGCGTCGGCATGGCCGAGGCGTGCCTGGACGCCGCCGCGGACCACGCCGCACGGCGCGCCCAGGGCGGCGTCGTCCTCGCCGAACACCAGCTGGTGCGCTCGCTCCTGGGGCGCGCGGCGGTGGACAGCCGGGCCGCCCGCGAGCTGTGCCTGCGAGCGGCCCGGCTGCGGGAGGCGGGCGACCCGGACGCCATCGCGGAGACGGTCGCGGCCAAGTACGCGGCGGCACACGCCGCCACCGCCGTGGCCGGGAGCGCCGTCCAGATCCTGGGCGCCGCGGGCTGCGCCCCGGACAGCCCGGTGGGCCGGTACTACCGGGACGCCAAGGTCATGGAAATCATCGAGGGCTCGGCGCAGGTGTCCGAACTGCACATCGCCGACCACCTGCTGCGCACCCGCGGACACCGTCCCGGCGGACGGCGGCCGGAGCGAGAGGAAGGACCGCGATGAGCGGACGAGCGAGCGGGCAGCAGGGCGCGGCGGCCGCGCCCGGGAACGCCCCGGCACCGACGGTGAAGTGCCTGGTCTGGGACCTCGACGACACCCTGTGGGACGGCGTCGTCCTCGAAGGCGACGCGCCCGTCTCGAAGGCGACGCGCCCGTCCCCTTCGACGCGGCGGTGAAGACCCTGCACGCCCTGGACCAGCGGGGCATCCTGCACGCGGTGGCCAGCCGGGGCGAGCACGACGTCGCCGCCGCCCACCTGGCAGCGCACGGGCTCGACGACCTGTTCACCGTCCTGGAGGTGGGCTGGGGCGCCAAGTCCCAGGCGGTCGAGCGGATCGCCGCCGACCTGAACATCGGCCTCGACACGATCGCGTTCATCGACAACGACGCGGTGGAGCGGGCCGAAGTGGCCGCCGCGCACCCGGCCGTACGCTGCTACCCCGCGACCGAGGCCGAACAGCTCACCGCGTACGAGGAGTTCACCCCGCCGTTCGTCACGGACGAGTCCGCACAGCGGCGCCGGCTCTACCGCACGGAGCGGCGGCGCAAGGCCGCGGAGACCGAACACACCGGCGCGCCCGCGGAGTTCCTCGCCTCCCTCGACCTGGTCCTCACCGTCCGGCGGGCCACCGAGGCCGACCTCGCCCGGGCCCACGAACTGACGGTGCGCACCCACCAGCTCAACACCACCGGCCGCACCTTCGGCCTGGAGGACCTGCGGCGGCTGTGCGCGGACCCCGGGCACGAGGTGATCGTCGCCGGGCTCGAGGACCGCTTCGGCTCCTACGGCACCATCGGTCTCGCGGTCACCGCGCTGCGGGACGACGCGACCGTGCTCGAACTGCTGCTGATGTCCTGCCGGGTGATGTCGCGCGGCGTCGGGGCGGTGCTCATCGACCACATCGTCGCCGAGACCCTCGCCGCCGGCCGCCGCCCCGTCGCGGAGTTCGTCGCCACCGACGTCAACCGGCAGATGCTGGTCACGCTGCGCTTCGGCGGCTTCGCGGTGGTCGAGGACAACGGTGACCGGATGACCCTGGCCATCGATCCGGCGAACCCGCCGCGCGCCCGCAGGCATCCGGTGCGGGTGGTCACCGCGTGACCGGCCCCCACCGCGACCCGAGCGACCGCAACGACCACGTGAAAACGGAGACCCCCATGCACCAGGACAGCGCCGGGACCGGCGTCATCGGCGTGGTCGGCGCCGGAACGATGGGCATCGGCATCGCCCAGTGCCTCGCCGAGGCCGGGCACCGCGTGGTGGCCGTCGACCCCGAGGAGACGGCGCTCGCCGGGGCGCCGGCCCGGCTCCGCGCCGGCATCAGGCTGGCCACGATGTTCCGCAAGGCCCCCGGCACCGTGGCCATGGACCAGGCCCTGGAGGCGGTCACCTGGACCACGCGGCTCGACGACCTGGCCTCCGCGTGGTTCGTCCTGGACTGCGCGCCGGAGCGCATCCCCCTCAAGGAGAAGCTGTTCCGCGAACTCGACGACGCCTGCCCGCCCCGGGCGGTGTTCGCGACGGTGACCTCGGCGATCCCGGTGAACCGGCTCGCCGCGCAGACGCGGCGGCCGGGGCAGGTGATCGGCACGCACTTCATGAACCCGGCGCCGCTGAAGGACACCGTCGAGGTCATCCGCGGCCCGCAGACCACCGACGCCACCCTGGACACCACGCTCGGCCTGCTCGCCGACCTCGGCAAGAAGGGCATCGTCGTCGCGGACGCGCCCGGGTTCGTCTCCAACCGGGTCCTGATGCTCACGGTCAACGAAGCCGCCACCGTGGTGCAGCAGGGCACCGCCGACCCGGTCGCCGTCGACCGCATCTTCCAGGAGTGCTTCGGGCACACCATGGGCCCGCTCGCCACCGGCGACCTGATCGGCCTGGACACCATCGTCGACACCCTGTACGTCCTGCTCGAATGCACCGGGGACCAGCGTTTCCAGCCCTGCGAGAAGCTGCGCCAACTGGTCGCCGACGGCCACCTGGGCCGCAAGAGCGGCCAGGGCTTCCACCGCTACCCGGCACCCGTGAACACGGTGGAAGCGAAGGCGCCCCCGCTGGACGAACGGCGGCCATCGGCGCAACCGGAGAAGGCGACGGAGAAGGCGACGGAGAATGGGGGGACGAGCCGTGACACGGTCTGAGCACGAGGCTGTGGCGATCATCGGGGTGGCGCTCGCGTTGCCGGACGCCGGTGACCTGGACACCCTGCACGAGAACCTGGCCGACGGCCGCGTCAGCGTGCGTCCACCGGCCAGGGACCGGATCCACCACGTCGGGGCGTCCGCCGACGCCGACTACGTGACCATGGCCTACCTGGACCGCATCGATCTGTTCGACCACCGGTTCTTCGGGCTCTCGCTGCGCGAGGCGGAGCTGATGGACCCGCACCAGCGGATCGCCCTCCAGCTGGCCCACCGCGCCATCGAGAACGCCGGCTACGCCCCGGCGGCGCTGCGCGGCTCGAAGACCGCCGTCGTCCTCAGCGCGCCGACACCCGGCTACGCGAGCCTGTACGCGGACGAGGACCCGCAGCAGATCCTCGGCTCCCTGCCGTCCGCCACGGCCGCGCGCATCTCCTACGTCTTCGACTTCGCCGGGCCCGCGTCCGTGGTGGACACCGCGTGCAGCGGCAGCCTCACCGCGCTCGCCACGGCCGTGGAGAACCTGCGCGGCGGACGGGCGGACCTCGCCGTCGCGGGCGGCCTGAACGTCCTGTCGGTGCCGCTGACCCGGCAGACCCACGAGCCGCTCCGGGGCGTGGAGTCGCCGGGAGCCGTCTGCCGTCCGTTCGACGCCGAGGCGGACGGCACGGCGATCGGTGAGGGCGGCGGGCTCGTGCTGCTCAAGCGGCTGTCCGACGCGCTGTCCGACGGGGACCACATCCACGGGGTGCTGTCCGGTATCGCCGTCAACCACAACGGCTTCCGGGCCACGAGCATGAGCGCGCCGAGCGCCTACGGCCAGGCCGAGGTGATCGTGGAGGCATGGCGGCAGGCCGGCGCCGACGCGATCGACCTCGTCGAGTGCCACGGGTCGGCCACTCCGCTCGGCGACGTGGTGGAGGCCAACGGTCTGCAACTCGCGTTCGCCGAGGCCGGTTTCGCCGGGCCGTGCGGGATCGGTGGGGTCAAGGGCAACGTCGGCCACCTCGACCAGGCCGCGGGCATGGCGGGTCTGTTCAAGGTCCTTGCCGGTCTGCGGCACGGGACGCGGTATCCGAACCCGAACTTCCGCTCGCCGAACCCGCTGGTCGACGTGTCCGGTCCGATCCAGGTGGAGACGGCGGCCGCGCCGTGGGTGCCGTCGTCGGGTGTCCGCCGGGCCGGACTGAGCTCGTTGGGGCTGACCGGCACCAACGTCCACGCGGTGATCGAGGAGCCCCCGAACGACCGCGCCGCGCTGCCCGGTTCGACCAGTGAGCTGGTCACCCTCTCGGCGAAGTCGGCGTCCGCGCTGGCCACCTCCGCCGCACGTGTCGCCGCGTTCCTCGACGAGACGGATCACCACTTGGCGGCCGTCGCGCACGTGCTCAACAGGGGCCGCGACGACCATCCGTTCCGCTGGGCCGGAGTCGCCCACGACGCCGGTGAACTGGCCGCGTCCCTGCGGGAGACCACATTCGGTACGGCCCCCCGTTCCGCCAAGGTCGTGCTGCTGTTCTCCGGTGACGGTGAGCTGGGCGACGCCACGTGGGACCGGCTGTCCGAGTCGTACGACGGGCTCGCCGGCGTGGGCGGGAGCGGTTCGGCGGGGGAGCGGCTGGCCGACCGGTTGTGCGCCACGTACGAGCTGGTGCGGTCGCTGGGCGTGAGCGAACTCCAGTTGGTGGGGTCGGGCGTGGGCAACCTCGCGATTCGGCGGCTGCGCGGCCAGGACGTGGACACGCGCGACGCGCCGATCACCGACGAGGTGAACGAGAGCGGGCTGCGGCGGGCGGTGGCGGAGTTCGCCGACCAGGGCGCGGTCATGGTGGAACTGGGCGCCGACGGCGCCTTGTCACGGGCGATCCGGCGCGTGGCCCCGGAGCTGCCGGTGGTGCGGATGTTCTCCGATCCGTCCCGGGACGGTGTGCTCGGGGCGCTGGCCGAGCTGTACGCGCTGGGCGTGGACATCGAGTGGGACCGCTTCTACGCGGGGCGGCAGCTCCCTCGGGTCGAGGTGCCGACCTATCCGTTCGAGGAGGTCTCGTGCTGGTGCCTGCCGCCGGGCGGACCCACACCCGCGCCGGTACCCGCCGTCACCCCGGAATCGGTTCCCCGACGTTCCGCCGGGGCGCCCCAGTTGGAGATCGCGAACGTGTGGCGGGAGGTGCTGAAGGCCGAGGTCGGGCCGGACTCGAACTACTTCGAGCTGGGCGGGACGTCCATCGCGGGCATCTCCGTGCTGCGGGAGATCGAGCGGCGGTTCGGGGTGCGGCTGACGTTCGCGGACCTGTTCCGCTGCCCGACGGTCCGGGAGCTGGCGGCGCTGGTCGACTCGTCCCGCGAGGCGCCGACCGCGGACGGCTGGACGATTCCGGTGCTGCCGCGTGGCGGCCGGCTGCCGCTGTCCTTCAACCAGGAACAGCTGTGGTACCTCGACCGGCTCAACCCGAACAGCCCGCTCTACAACCTCCCGACCCGGGCCCGCTACCACGGCCCGTTCGCTCTCGACGCGTTCCGGGACGCCCTCGGTGACCTGGTGCGGCGCCACGAGATCCTGCGCACCCGGATCCTCGACGACGACGGCGTCCCGTACGTCCTCGCGGACCTGCAGGAACCGGCCCTGGAGGTGCTGGACCTCAGGGGGCAGCCGGAGACGGAACTGGCCCGGGTGGTCGAGGAGATCACGACCAGGCCGTTCGACCTGGCCACGGGGCCGCTGCTCAGGACGACGGTCATCCGGCTCGCCGACGAGGACCACATGGTGCTCTACTCCTGGCACCACATCGTCTTCGACGGCTGGGTACCGGAGGTCTTCTACCGCGAGATCGGGGAACTCTACGCGGCCCGGCGCGAGGGCCGGACGCCACGCCTGCCCGACCTGCCGGTCCAGTACGCGGACTACGCCGCCTGGCAGCGGTCCTGGCTCGCCGACGGCCGGATGGAGCGCGGCCTGGAGTTCTGGCGCACCGAGCTGAGCGATCTGTCCCCCGCGGAACTTCCGCTGGACCGCCCGCGTCCGAAGACCCAGTCCTACGCCGGGAACCTGCTGAAGTTCGAGCTCCATCCGGACCTCGCGCGGGAACTGCGCGCGTTCAGCACGCGCGAGAACGTGACGACGTTCGTCACCATGCTGGCCGTGATCGACGCCTTGCTGCACCTGTGGGCCGGGCACCGGGACGTGGTCGTCGGTGTGGCGACCTCCGGCCGGACGAACCCGGCCACACACGGGCTGATCGGATACTTCAACAACGTCCTGCCCTTCAGGACCCCGGTCGGACCGGAGCTGAGCTTCCGCGACCTCGTCCACCGGTGCACGAGCACCGTCACCGGCGTCCTCGACCACGAGGAGATACCGTTCGGGAAGATCGTCGCGGAGCTCGGCGGCCACCGTGACCCGTCGAGGCACCCGGTGTTCACCGTGGGGTACACGCACCAGAACAATCACGCCCCCACCGGGGAACTCCCCGGGACGACGGTGTCCCACGACTCCGAGGACGTCGACGGGATCGCCCCCGGCACGGCCAAGTGCGACCTGACCATCGGGGTGTTCGACCAGGAAGGCGCCCCGATGGACGCCTTCCTGGAGTACGCGGTCGACCTCTTCGACGTCACCACCATGCGTCGCCTCGTCGCCATGTTCCAGGAGATCGTCGCCGCCGCGATGGCCGATCCCGACCGCCCGCTCCGCGACCTCCTCACCGCGGACACGGCTGACACCCCGGACACGGCTGACACCACAGGCACCCCGGCCGTCACCGGGCCGACGGGCCACGACCCCGTCAACGGCGCCACGGTCCCGGTCCCCGACATCTCGCTGCCCGAACTCTTCGAGCGGCAGGTCGCGATCACGCCGGACGCCGTCGCCGTGGTCTCCGGCGCCGAGTCGATCACCTACCGCGAGCTGCACACCCGGGCGGATCATCTGGCGCGCGCCCTGAGCGCGCGGGGGATCGGTCCGGAGTCGGTGGTGGCGGTCGCCGTGGAGCGGTCACCGCGGTACGTTGCCGCGATCCTGGCGGTGACCCGGGCGGGCGGCGCCTATCTGCCCGTGGACCCCGGCCAGCCCGCCGAGCGGATCCGACTCCTGATCGACGACGCCCGGCCCGCCCTGGTGCTCACCGACGGCGGGATCCTGCCGGACCTGCCCTGCCCTGTGATGGACATGAAGGCATCCGCTCCGGAGACCGACGAGAGTCCGGTGCCGGGGGCCGCTCCAGCGGCGCAGCACCGGCCGCACCGGTATTACCCGGACCAGTTGGCGTACGTGATGTACACGTCCGGATCGACCGGGGCGCCGAAGGGGGTCGGCATCACGCACCGGGACGTCGTCGCCTTCGCCGTCGACCGCGGCTGGTCCGCCGCCACGCAGGACCGGGTCCTGTGTCACACACCGCTGACCTTCGACCCCTCGGTGTACGAGCTGTGGGTGCCCCTGCTGCGCGGCGGCCGGGTGGTGATGGCCCCTCCGGAACGGCTGAGCTCGGGCACGCTCGCCCAACTGGTCGCCGACGAGGGCATCACGTCGGTCTTCCTGACGACCGGCCTGTTCAACGTCCTGGTGGAGGAGGACGTGACGTGCCTGGCCGGCCTGCGCGAGGTGTGGACCGGGGGCGAGCGCGCGCAGCCCTCCGCGCTCCGCAAGGCCCTGGACGCCTGCCCGCGCACCACGTTCAAGCATGGTTACGGGCCGACCGAGACGACGATCTGCGCGACCGCCCGCGCGATGGACGCCGCCGAGGACTTCGACGCCGACATCCCCATCGGGCGGCCGATGGACAACGTGCGCGCCCATGTACTGGACGAGGCGCTGCGTCCGGTGCCGCCCGGCACCGCCGGTGAGCTGTACCTCGCGGGCGAGGGCCTGGCGCGCGGGTACCTCGGCCGGCCGGGGCTGACGGCGGAGCGGTTCGTGGCCGGGCCGTTCGGGCCGCCGGGAGAGCGGATGTACCGGACGGGCGACGTCGCCCGCTGGACCCCGGACGGCGAGCTGGTCTTCCAGGGACGCGTGGACGACCAGGTCAAGATCCGCGGGTTCCGCATCGAGCTGGGGGAGATCCAGGCTGTCCTCGCCGCCCACCCGGCGGCGGTCGAGGCGGCGGTGGTGGCCCGCGAGGACCAGGACAAGGGCAAGTACCTGCTGGGTTACGTGGTCGCGCGCGACGGCGTCACCGCGGAGGAGTTCCGCACGTATCTGGCGGGGCGGCTGCCGGAGTTCATGGTGCCGTCGGCGATCGTGGTGCTCGACAGGATGCCGTGGACGCCGGCCGGGAAGCTGGACAAGGCGGCCCTGCCCGAGCCGGAGGTCGCCGCCTCGGCGTACCGGGCGCCCCGCACCGAGTCCGAGAAGGTCCTGTGCGGTCTCTTCGCGGACCTGCTCGGCGTCGAACGGGTCGGTGTCGACGACGGCTTCTTCGAGCTCGGCGGGCACTCCCTGCTCGCGACCCGCCTCGTCAGCCGGATCCGGACCGCGCTGAACGCCGAGGTCCCCATCCAGGCGGTGTTCGAGGCGCCCACGGTCGCGGCGCTTGCCGAGCGTCTCCAGGCCGGAACCCCGGTCCGGCCGCCCCTGCGGCGCGTCGCGCGACGGCCGGACCGGGTGCCGCTGTCGTTCGCGCAGCGCCGACTGTGGTTCCTCGACCGGTTCGAGGGCCCGTCGGCCGCCTGGAACATCCCGCTGACGCTCCGCCTGACCGGCACGCTGGACGCCGAAGCGCTGTCGCTGGCGGTGCGAGACGTGATCCACCGTCACGAGAGCCTCCGCACCGTGGTCTTCGAGGAGGAGGGCGTGCCCTTCCAGCGGGTGCTGCCCGCGGACGAAGCCCTGCTGGACCTCCCGGTCGTGGACGTGGAGCCGGACGGTCTGGCCGATGCCGTGGCCGCCGCCGTGGCCCGTCCCTTCGACCTGGCCGCGGAGATACCGGTACGGACGTCACTGTTCCGGTCCGGCCCGGACGAACACGTCCTCGTGTTGCTGGTGCACCACATCGCGGCCGACGGCGAGTCGGCGGCCCCGCTGGCGCGCGACCTGAGCGCCGCCTACGACGCCCGGCGCGGCGGCACCCGCCCGCGGTGGCCGGAACTGCCCGTGCAGTACGCGGACTTCACCTTGTGGCAACAGGAATTGCTGGAGGACGCCAACAGTCCTGTGGCGAGCCAGGTGGCCTACTGGCGGGCGGAGTTGGCAGGCGTACGGCCCGTGCGGCTGCCCGTGGACCGGCCGCGCCCGCCGGTGGCCAGCCACCGCGGCGACGCGGTGGAATTCCGCCTCGATCCCGCTCTGCTCGACGCGGTGGACGAGCTGGCGCGTGCGCGCGGCGCGACCGCCCCCATGGTGTTGCAGGCGGCGCTGGCCGTGCTGCTGCACCAGCTCGGCGGCGGTGAGGACATCACGATCGGCTCGCCCATCGCCGGCCGGGTCGACGAGGCGCTCGCCGACTCGGTCGGGTTCTTCCTCAACACCTGGGTCCTGCGCGCCGACCTGTCGGGGAGCCCGTCGTTCGAGACGGTCGTGGACCGGGTGCGGGGCAAGGCCCTGGCGGCGTACGACCAGCAGGACGTCCCGTTCGAGAAGCTCGTGGAGATCCTCAACCCGGAACGGTCCACCGCCTACGACCCGTTGTTCCAGGTGCTGTTCGTCTGGCGCAAGGCCGAGGGGCCGGGCTTCGCCCTGGGGGGCCTCGACGCCACGATGGAAGCGGTGCCGATCACGACGGCCAAGTCCGACCTGTTCCTCAACCTGACCGAAATCCCGGGGCAGGGAGTCCACGGCCGCCTGGAGTACGCCACCGACCTGTTCGACCGCGTCACCGCGGAGCTCTTCGTCAGCCGTTACGAGGCCGTCCTGCGGCAGGTGGTGGCCGATCCAGGGCGCCGGGCCGTGGACGTCCTGATGGCGGGCGAGCGGGAACGCCTTCTCGGCGAGCCCGCCACCCCCGTGACAGCGGCGCCCGACGTGACGGTGCCGGAGCTGTTCGAGCGGCAGGCCGCGGCTGCTCCGGACGCGATCGCGGTGTCGTGCGACGGCGTCTCCCTGACCTACGGGGAGCTGAACGTGCGCGCCAACCGGCTGGCCCGTGCCCTGGTGGAACGGGGCGCGCGACCGGAGGCGCTGGTGGGCCTCGCCCTGCCGCGGTCGGTCGACCTGGTCGTCGGCATGCTGGGCATCTGGAAGTCCGGTGCCGGCTACGTCCCGATCGATCCGCGGCACCCCAGCGGACGGGCGGCCGTCGTGCTGTCCGAAGCGCGCCCGGAGTTCGTCCTGACGGACCTGGACGAGCTGGACCTCACGACGGGTGACGACGCGAACCTCGACAGCGGAGTGCGGCCCGGCAACGCCGCGTACGTGATGTACACCTCCGGCTCGACGGGCACGCCCAAGGGCGCCGTGATCACCCACGGGTGCGTGGCGCACGACGTGGCGCGCCTTGTCGAGCTGATCGGCCTGCGGCCGGGACAGCGGGTGCTGGCGTCGACTTCGGTGGGCTTCGACGTGTCGGTGTTCGAGGTCATGGCCTCCTTGAGCGCCGGGGCCACCATCGAGGTGGTCCAGGACGTGGTCGAGTGCGGCGCCTGGTCGGGCCAGGTGGTCAGCGCGGTGCCGTCGGTCCTGGCCCAGGTCGGTGACCAGATCAAGGCCGACACCGTGGTGTTCGCCGGTGAACCCCTGACGGCCGGCCTGGTCGACCGGGTGCGGGACGCCATGCCCGGAACGCGGATGATCAACGCCTACGGGCAGAGCGAGTCCTTCTACGCCACGGCGTTCCGGATCCCTGACGAGACCGATCCGGGCGTGGTGCCGATCGGCACGCCGCTGGGCACCATGCGCGCGTATGTGCTGGGCCCCGGGCTGGGGTTGGTGCCGTCCGGTGTGGTGGGGGAGCTGTACGTGGCCGGTGAGGTGGGCCGCGGCTATCTCGCCCGGGCCGGCCTGACGGCGGAGCGGTTCGTGGCGGACCCGTACGGTCCGGCCGGGTCGCGGATGTACCGCACCGGGGACCTGGCCCGCTGGAACCAGGACGGCGAGCTGGAGTGCGTGGGGCGTGTCGACGCGCAGCTGAAGGTGCGCGGGGTGCGGATCGAGCCGGGCGAGGTGGAAGCAGCGCTGGTGGCGTGCGCGGGCGTGGCACAGGCGGCGGTGGCGGCGGTCGACGGCGGCCGGGGCACGCGCCTTGTGGGGTACGTCGTCCCGGCCGAGGTGTCCGGTTACGACGTCGACCTCGGCGTCGACGTGGCGGAGATACGGCGGTCCCTGGCCGGGCGCTTGCCCGAGTTCATGGTGCCGTCGCAGGTCGTGACGCTGGACAGGCTGCCGTTGACACCCAGCGGGAAGGTGGACAGGGCCGCGCTGCCGGACCCGGGCTTCGCCGCCGCGGCGTACCGGGCCCCGGGCTCGCCCGTCGAAGAGGTGCTCGCCGGGGTGTACGCGGACGTCCTCGGGCTGGAATGGGTCGGCGCCGACGACGACTTCTTCGCCGTCGGCGGGGACAGCATCCGGTCGATCCAGGTGGTGTCGCGGGCCCGGGCACTGGGCGTCGGGATCACCCCCCGGCAGATCTTCGAAAGCCGCACCGTGGCCGCACTGGCGGCCGTGGCGAGCGCGGGCGAAGAGGGTGTCGAACTCGCCGAACTCGACGGCGGCGGGGCCGGCTGGATGCCGCTGCCGCCGATAGCGCGGCACGCGGGCGGCCGGTTCCCCCGGTTCTCCATGGCGGTCATGGTGGACCTGCCGCCGGACATCGACGAAACGCTTCTGGTCGCGACACTGACCGCAGTGGTCGACCACCACGACATGCTGCGCTCACGGCTCCTGCCCGACGACGGCGGGCTCGTGGTGGGCGCGCCGGGAACGGTCGATGTCGCCGGACTGCTGCGGCGGGCCGAGGGAGAGCGGGACAGGGCCGCCGAGCTGGACGCGGCCACGGGCCGACTGGACCCGGAGGCCGGGGTGATGGCCCAGTTCGTGTGGTTCGACCCCGGCGCCGGGACAGCGGGCCGCCTGTTGATGGTGTTGCACCACCTCGTGGCCGACGGGGTGTCGTGGCGGACGCTGCTGCCGGACCTGGCGGCGGCCTGGGCGCAGTTGCGCGAGGGCAGGGCTCCGGTGCTGCCGCCGGTGGGGACGTCGGCCCGGCGATGGGCGCACGCCCTGGCCGCCGAGGCGTCCCGTCCGGAGCGGGCGGCGGAGCTGTCGTACTGGAAGGACGTGCTGGACGGCCCCGATCCGCTGCTCGGGTCCCGCAGGCTGGACCCGGGCCTCGACACCGTCGCCACCCTGGACAGCGTCCGGGTGGACCTGCCCGACCAGGCGACGGAGGCCCTGTTGTCCATGCTTCCGGCGAAGTTCCGGTGCGGGACACAGGACGGCCTGCTCGCCGGTCTTGCGCTCGCGCTGGCCCAGTGGCGACGCGAGCGGGGCGTGACCGAGTCGTCCTCCCTGATCGCCCTGGAAGGACACGGCCGCGAAGAGGCACTCGTGCCCGGATCGGACCTGTCGCGCACCGTCGGCTGGTTCACCAGCGCGTTCCCGGCCCGCCTCGACGTCGCCGGCTCCGAGCTGGACGAGGCGTTCGCGGGCGGGCCCGCCGCCGGTGGCGCGCTGAAGACGGTCAAGGAGCAGCTCCTGTCCGTTCCGGACAAGGGCCTCGGCTACGGGATGCTGCGGTACCTGAACCCCGAAACCGGCGCGGACCTCGGCTCGTACTCCGAACCGCAGATCGCGTTCAACTACCTGGGCCGGTTCTCCACGGCCGACATGCCCGGGGACCTGAGGGGGCTGGGCTGGACGCCGGTCGCCGACAAGGACAGCATGGACATCGCCCCCGACGCCGACATGCCCGCGTTGGCGGAGATACAGATCAGCGTGATGGTCGTCGACAGCGAGGACGGTCCGCGACCGCAGGCCACGCTCTATTTCGCCACGGGTGTGCTGACGCGTACCGACGTGGAGGAGCTGGCCCGGCACTGGTGTGACGCCCTGACGGGACTGGCCCGGCATGTGACGCGGCCGGATGCGGGCGGCCTCACGCCGTCGGACCTGCCGCTGGTGACGGTGGCCCAGCAGGACATCGAGAAGTGGGAGCGCCGCTACGGCCGCTTGGCCGACGCCTGGCCCCTCACGCGTGAGCAGTCCTCGATGCTCCCGCACACCATGCGGCCGGACCAGGCGTACGACCCCTACCACGTGCAGATGGCCTTCCAGGTCACCGGGCAGGTGGACGCGGCCAGGATGCGGGCCGCGGGCCAGGCGGTGCTGGACCGCCACGCCAACTTGCGCGTGGCCGTGGCCAGGCGCGCCGACGGCGAACCCGTACAGGTCGTGATCGATGGCGTCGAACTGCCGTGGCACGAGCACGACTTGAGCGGCCTCGGGGAGGAGGAGTGCGACCGCGCACTCCAGGAGCTCCGCCTCGAGGACCAGGCGGCCCACTTCGACCCGGCGACGCCGCCCCTGGTGCGGATGACGCTCGTGCGGCTGGGGGAGGACCGTGCGGAACTGCTGCTGACGGCCAGTCACCTGGTGTTCGACGGCTGGTCCGTTCCGCTGCTGCTCCAGGAACTGCTGCGGCTGTACGGCTCGGGCGCCGACCCGTCCGTACTGCCGGAGGTGCGTCCCTACAGGGACTTCCTGGGCTGGCTGGCGGAACAGGACCGGGGGGCGTCGGAACGCGCGTGGGCCGACGAACTCGACGGCCACAAGCCGACGTTGCTGGCCGAGCCGTCCGAAAGCGACCCCGGCGGCGTCGACACGGTCGAGGTGCCCGTGAGCGCCGAGACCGCGGACGCGCTGTCCCGGCGTGCCGCGGAGCTGAGCGTGACACTGAACACCGTCGTGCAGGGCGCGTGGGCCTCGGTCCTGGCGGACCTGACCGGGCGTGACGATGTGGTGTTCGGCGCCACGGTGTCCGGTCGGCCACCTGAGGTCATCGGGGTGGACGCGATGGTGGGGCTGTTCGTCAACACCGTGCCGGTCCGCGTGCGCCGCTCCCCGGAGAGCACCTGGGCCGAGCTGCTGACCGAACTCCACGACCGGCAAGGGCGGTTGATGGAGCACCATCAGTTCGGGCGGACCGACTGCCGGCAGGCCGACACCCAGGTCGTGTTCCAGTCGTTCCCGAAGGACCGATCGGGAATCCGTGAGGCGAACACCGCCGCCGGGATCGCGATCACCGGGGTCAGCACGGTCAACGGCACCCGCTACCCGCTGGTCGTCGGCGTGACGGTCGATCCGCACCTGAGCGTGTCCCTGTCCTACCAGCGCCACCTGTTCGACCCTGACACCGCGGCCGGCCTGGCCGAACGGCTCGCCGGAACGTTCGCGGGGCTCGCAGGGAGGTGACCTGTTGCCGGGCCCCGCGAGGTTGTGCCGCGCGGGGCCCATCGGACGACCGCTCGCTCCCCGGGGGTGATGCCGTCCCTGGTCAGAACGTCCGGTTCGAGACCCACGTGGCCTGGCTGCCGGGGTGAGCCAGGTCGGTGCCCACCCCGCTGAGGCGGCGGTCGCTGCCGAGGTCGCCGATGTAGCGGCCCTTGCTGCCGTTGCTCCAGTCGATGACGAACTCGATGTACGTGCCGTCGACAAAGCCTTGCTCGAAGGTGCCCGTCGTGCTGCCCACCGAAGCGGTGCCGGTGAGCTGCCCCTGGGCGTCCTGGCTCACCACGACCGTGGGGTGCAGCCCATTGCTCTGGGTGATGCCCCACGTACCCGAGGCGTCGAAGGCCGGAGCTTCGGCGGACGAGGACGGCGCCTGCGCGTGGGTACCCGAGGCGAGGGCGGCGGGAGCGAGCGCGAGACCGCCCAGACCGACAGCGAGGGCCGTGGCGACGGCAGGGACGGCGAGTCGTACCTTCATGCGAAATCCCTTCGTGGTGGGGGCACTTGCGCCCCCGTTCAGTTGACGCAAGTAACCTCCGGAACCACCCGTGCCCTCAACCCCCAAGTGCTCGGGGTACCGGCCTGCTCCGCTTCAGGGCATCATGCCCGTCGTGCGACGCCCGCCCGGCAGAGAGGCACGCTCATGACCGCGCCGTCCCGCCTCATCAGCACCGTCGACTACCACACCGCCGGCGAACCCTTCCGCATCGTCCTCGGAGGCGTCCGGCCCCCGCGCGGTGCGACCGTCCTCGACAAGCGCGACGACGCCATCGCCCACCTCGACGACATCCGCGTGCTGCTGACCCATGAACCACGCGGCCACGCCGACATGTATGGCTGTTTCCTCACCGAACCCGACGACGACGGCGCCGACTTCGGCCTGGTCTTCTTCCACCGCGAGGGCTTCAGCACGGCCTGCGGCCACGGCTCCATCGCCGCCGCCGTCTGGGCGTACACCACCGGATACACCCCTCTGCGCGAGGACGGCACCGTCGTCATCGACGTCCCCTCCGGCCGCGTCACCTGTGCGGTGCGCGACACCGAGGACGGACACCCGAGGGTCGCCTTCCGCAACATCGCCTCCTCTCTGCACGCCCGGGACGTGCCGGTGCCCACCCGGCGGGGCACCACCACGGCGGACATCGCCTATGGCGGCGCCTTCTACGCCATGGTCGACGCGGGCAGCCTGGGCCTGCGGGTCCATCGCGACCGGCTGCCCAGGCTCATCGGCCTGGCCGCCGAGATCAAGACTCACCTCACCAAGTACCACCCGCTGACCGACCCCGAGGACCCCCGGATCAACGGCCTGTACGGCGTGATCTTCTACGACCGGCTCGGCACGGCGGCAGGCCGGGTCGAGGAACGCAACGTCACCGTCTTCGCCGACGGCCAGGTCGACCGTTCCCCCTGCGGCAGCGGCACCAGCGCACGCATCGCCGCCCTCGCCGCGAGGGGAGAGCTGACCCAGGACGCCGTGCTGGTCAACCACGGCATCCTCGACACCACGTTCCTCGGCCGGATCACCGGCACCACCATGGCGCACGGCAGGCCCGCCGTCATCCCGGAGATCGAGGGCACCGCCTACCTCACCGGTCACCACACCCTGGTCATGGATCCCCGGGACGAACTGCCCACCGGATTCCTGCTGCCGTCCGCGGACACGCCCTAGGGGCGGTTGTCGATCAGGTCCTGGATCTGCGGATAGATCCGGTCCATGCGTGTGCCCACGTTGTGCGGGCAGGAGCCGCCCCAGTGCAGGGCGATCACCTTGTGCGAGGAGCCGGCCAGCACCGGGGAGCCGGAGTTGCCGCCCGAGGTGTCGCAGGAGTACCCCACGTCCTCGGTGCCGAGCTGGGCGTTCCTCACCCCGCAGTAGGCTCCGCCGTCGCGCTCCTCGTACAGCGATATGCGCTTCGGCCGGGTGTCGCCGTGGCCGGCGATGTACGCCTGCTCGCCCGCGATCGGGGCGCGGGTCTCCAGGAACAAGGTGCCGAACTGCGCGATCTGGTCGAAGTTGTCCACGCTGAAGAGCGTGAAGTCGAGACCTGGCGAGGTGCGGAGCAGGGCCTTCGCGCCGACCTTGGTTCCGGGACGCGGGTCGTTGCCGCCGCAGGTGGCGCAGTCGTAGTCGAACTGCACCTCCATCGCGTCGAGTTCGGCCTGCGACTTGACGCAGTGGTTGTTGGTCAGCATGTGGTTGCCCCGGCCCACGCGCCAGGCCGTGCACCATCCGCCGCCGTTCTTCAGCATGCGGGCCACGCCGCGGGAGGCGGCGTACTGCGCGGGATGACTGGTCCGGTAGCAGACCGCGTCCCGGCGGCCGTCGGCGCCGCACACGCTGCGCGGGTTCTTGGTGGCGATCTCCGCCTCGGTGAACCCGCGCCAGTAGCGGTCGATCGCGACGTGCGACCCTCGCCCGCCGCGGGTGTGCAGGGTGACCACGGCCGTGTCACCGTCCACCGACATCGCGGCGAAGCCGGCGGAGCCGTGCCGGGTGAAGCCGGCGTCGCCGCGTGCGGCGTCCCCGCGCGTCGGGTCGCCGCGGTACGTGTGCACCTCGCGTCCGGTCGGGTCGGCCACCGTCACGTACGCGCCGGGGGCGAGCGCGAGCCTGGCGAAGTGCACCTTGACGTACGACGCCGCGCGGTGCCGGATCACGTGCCGGGCCGGGCCCCCGGAGGAGCCGAGCTCGAGGTCGACGGCCTTCTCCTCGCCGACCGTCGGGATCGGAGCGGGCTGGACGCGTGCCGGTGCCGGCACGGCTTCGTCCGCCGTCGTCGGCGCGACGGGAACGAGGATGGTCGTCGCCACTAGGGCAGCGGCGGCGATGACGCGTCTTAACACGGGTACCTCCTCGGCGGGTTGACGCAGAGCGGACTGCTGCTCACGACCGCCTCGGCGTCCGGCCGGTCCTCGGTGGTCCAGGAGGCGAACACCGGTGCCGTGATGCAGCATTGAACGAACAGGGTAGATGTGCTCATGACAATTCATGAGAGGAGTACCGGTCAGAACTGCGGGAGGATCGGGCTCAGTGGCTGACGGCGGTCTCCCGCGCCACCCGCGACAGCTTCTCGGGGTTGCGGACGTGGTAGGCCCTGTTGACGCAGCCGTTCTCGACCCGTACGGCCACCACACCGTCGACCTCCCCGTTGACCCGGACGAGCAGCCCCGGGCCGCCGTTGATCTGAACCGGCTCGACCGACCTTTCGGCGTCGCGCTTCCACCAGCCGCCCGCCAGCAGCCGGGCCACCTTGTCCGCGCCCACGAGGGGCCGCGGCAGGGCGTGTTTGACTCCGCCGCCGTCGCTCAGCGCGACGACGTCCGGCGCGCGTCTCAAGGACCAGCAGCATCGCCATCGAGATGCTGTGGGCCAGTTCGACGTCCTCGGCCACGTCCGGCGCGGTCAGCAGCGGCTCGGGCGGCCACGGCCCGACGTAGGCATCCTTGCGCCGGCCGAGCGCGCGCATCCGGTCCAGTGCCTGCCGGGTGACGATCCGCACCAGGTAGGCGCGTTCCTCACCCGGTCGGCTGACCGCGGCTGTTACCGGCGCCGGGGCGCCGACGTCTCGTGTTCGTCGGCGCCGCGCGAACGAACGATCCGGCGCGGCACGCGACACAAGGAGGGCACCAGGTCGTGCGAGCTCGCGGGCCCCGCCTTCCAGGAATGGCTCAACACCCAACCCTGACAGGGCCGGTCCCGGCCTCAGGGCCTGCGGCCGGTGGCGGAGGCGAAGCCCAGCCAGGTGTGGCGGTTGCCCCACCAACACCAGCCGACCTTGGGGGCGTTGCGCCGCTCGCGGCCGTCCCGCCCTGTGCCGTTGCTGATCCAGATCGCCGGCGTACGGGTGTCCAGGGCGCCGTTCTCCTTGCGGAGCCGGGAGCCGATGGTCATGAAGCAGCGGTTGCGCTCCAGGATCGCGGGCTGCTGGAGCACCCAGTGGATGCCCTCGCTGAGCAGGAGCGGTGTGCGGTCTTCCTTGGTGAGGGCGGGCAGCGCTTCGTCCGGGCTCCAGTTGGACATGTGGTCGCCGCGGTCGAGGCCGGTGACGACGTAGAGGGGAGCGTCGGGCAGCGCGAGGGTGTCGACCGGGGCGAAGCGGTCGACGTCCGGCATGTCGACGACGACGAAGCCGGGCTTGTCGTCGCGGCGGAGCAGCGGTGCCAGGGCGGAGGCGGGTGCGCGGTCCGGGTGGACGGCGAGGAGGGTGTCGCTGTCGTCGCCCCCGGCCTCCTCGGCGAAGGCGCGCAGTTCGTCGGCGGGTATACCCGAAAGCTCGTGCACCCCGAGCTCGATCAGGCGTTGAGCCTGGGCGGCGAGCGACGGGAGCGAGGTGGGGGTGGACGAGGTCTCGGGCACGGTACTCCTTGATTCGATCAAGCGGGCGCCAGGCCCAACGTGGCGGCTCGGCGGGAAGTTCCCGACGCCACGCCGGCCCGTCGGACCCGCCCTAGGCCGCGGGCTTGGCCCCCTGGGGCGGATCGGCCCGCCACTCGGCCGCGATGCCGCGCATCAGGGGCGGGTACACGAGCAGGTGCCGGAACGGCGCGATGGCCGCCATGTAAGCCTTCCCGAGCCGGCCGTTCGGCTTGACCAGCACGGCCATTTGGCCACGATGGCCGCCGGCTCCGTCCGGAACCCAGCTGAGGTGCATCACCCCGTGCATGGTCCGGTTGCTCATCTCCGAGGCCCACTCGTCGTCCGTCAGGAAGATCGAGCGGAAGGGCAGACGGTCGAACTCCGGCCCGAACGGGCCGTCCCGCAGATCGTCCGGCAGCCGGTCGCGCAGCGTCGGCACCCGGGATCCGACGCCGGCGTCGGGCTTGTCCCAGCCGAGCAGCCTGCCGAGCTTCCAGCGGATCGTGAAGAGCGTGCGGGCGATCCAGGAGGGGTTGTCCGAGGTGTCGCCCGCGGTGGTCTGCCGCACCAGGTGCGGGAAGTCGTCGGGGCCTCCCGGTGTCGGCAGGGCCCATACGTCGTAGAGGCGGAAGTCGGACGTGATCTCGTGGACCCGCCAGGGGCGGGAGGTGTGCGCGCTGTTCGGGAGTTTCATTCGTGGAACCTCCGTCTGCTCGGTGATGTGCCACGACGTCAGTGACGTGTCATGACGTCAGTGATGGGTCACGCCGGCGGGGCGATTCCGAGCACGCCCGCGACGGCCTGGGCCGCGAACAGCTCGTCGTCCGGAACCTCGCCGGCCAGGGCGATCACGGTCCCCTCGAGCGCGCCGAGGTAGGCGAGCGCGAGGATCCTGGTCGGCCGGCCGGGCGGGATCGATCCCGCTGCGCGGCCGGCGTCGATGAGACGGGCGCAGCGCGTGAGGAACATTTCGTAGTTCCGCTCGACCTCGCGCCCGACGGGGTGGTCCTGGCCGCTGAACTCGAGCCGCAGCGCGATCGGCACACGCGCCACGTCGCGCCGGCAGAAGACCGCGTGGCCGCGCGCGAGGGTGAGCAGTGCAGTGACGGGGTCCGGTTCCTGCTCGACGAAGCGCGCCACCTCCTGCCCGTAGGTCTCGCGGTACCACGCGCACACGGCGAGGGCCAGATCCTGCTTGTCCTTGAACTGGTGGTAGAGCGCGCCGCGGGTGTACCCGGCGTCGCGGGCCACCTGCTCCAGCTTGAGATGGCCGTAGCCACAGCGGGACAGGCCCCGTGCGGCGGACTCGAGGAGGGCGGTGCGCGTGCGCGCGCTGCGATCGGCCTGGGTGGCGCGGCGACGGCCGGGGCCGTCCGGCGCGCCCGGACGCTCCTGCTGCACCTCGGGTCGAGCGTCCGGGCTCCGCATGACAGCTCCGCTCACTTCGTCGAGACCTTGCCGCTCGGAGGCCGATCGCCTCGACGCGACGTCCCGGAAAGCATACATGCATGTCTGTATGTTTACGAGGAGTCGCACCGCTCCTCAGGTGCGGGTCAGTTCCGTGGCGCCGAAGGACACGTCGAAGCGGTCGCACCAGATGGTGACGCTGCGGTACCGGTTCAGGTCGACGTCGGCGGGCAGCGTGTAGTTCTGGTCGCCCTTGTTCCCCTTGAGCTTGCCCAGGCTGACGTGCCGTCCGTCGTCGAACACGTGCCAGCCGTCCTTGCCCGGCTTCACCTCCGCGTCGCTGAGCCAGACCCGCAGGGCAGGGCCGTTGCTCGTTTCCAGGTTCGTGAGCCGGAGCACGCGGGTGCCGTCCGTGAGGCGCAGGACGCGGACCGATCCGCTGGTCTCGTGCTCGTGGCTGATCAGCTCCCCCTCGGCCAGCTCCTCCGGCCCGGCCGCCGCCGAATCCCCGCCCCGCGCCGGAGCCGGTGCCGCCACGGGAAACGGATCCCGGACGGTCTCGTCCACCCACAGCTTCCACGGCTGGAACCAGTACAGCCCCACACCCGCGATCACCACACCGGCGAACAGCGCTGTGATGAACCACGGCCTGCCGAGTACCCGCCGTACACGTCCCATGGTGATGCCTCCGAGAGAGATCGAGTGTGTTCCTGCTCCCTGTATGACGGCGGGCGGGCGCTCGGCACTCCCGGATTCCGATGACGAAAGTCTTACGCGTCCTGCGAGGCGACGGAGTCCGGGGCGCTGTGCCGGGTGAACGCCCACAGCGCGAGCCCGAGGGAGCTGAACGTGGCGCCCAGCGCGCACACGGCGCCCCAACCGGCCACCGTGTAGAGGGAGGTGGCGGCGATGGCGCCGGTGGCGCTGCCGATCGAGTAGAAGACCATGTATCCGCCGATCAGCCGGCTGCCCGCGTCCGGGTGCAGCGCGTAGATCAGGGTCTGGTTGGTGACATGGACCGCCTGCACGGCGAGGTCGAGCAGGATCACCCCGACGACCAGGG
Source organism: Streptomyces aurantiacus JA 4570 (assembly GCF_000414115.1). Classification (GTDB taxonomy): domain Bacteria; phylum Actinomycetota; class Actinomycetes; order Streptomycetales; family Streptomycetaceae; genus Streptomyces; species Streptomyces aurantiacus_A. The sequence goes on along the minus strand of NZ_AOPZ01000278.1, from coordinate 26,725 downwards.
CCCAGAGCGAGCTGCGGGTGAAGGCCAGGGGCAGCCACGAGACGGCGAGCAGTGCCAGGGCGATGCCGGTGGTGTGCCGGGAGAGTCCGCGGTCGTTCAGGCGGCCCGCCACGGTCGCGGCCAGGGCGCCGACGGCGCCGATCAGTCCCAGCGCCCCGATCGCGCTGTGGGACAGGAAGTACGGGGCCTCGCTGAGCGGCAGCGCGACGCTGCTCCAGAGAGTGCTGAAGGCGGCGAAGATCAGCAGGCCGAACAGGGCCCGGAGCCGCAGCAGTCGTTCCCGTGCGAACAGGGTGATCGTGGAGCGCAGGAGCTGTCCGTAGCGCAGGGTGGTCGGCGGAGCGGCACTGTGGCGCGGCAGCACTCGGTACAGGACGAGGGCGAGCAGGGCGGTGAGCGACGCCGAGGCCACGTAGACGGAGCGCCAGCCCGCGAGGTCGGCCATGACGCCGGACGCGGTGCGGGCGAGCAGGATTCCGACGACCACGCCGCTGGTGACCAGACCGACGACCCGGCCGCGCCCGGCGGCCGGTGCCAGTGATGCCGCGAAGGCCACCAGCGTCTGCGTGACGACCGCGAGAAGTCCCACCGCGGCCATGCCCGCCAGCAGGACCGCCGCCGTGTGGGCGGCGGCCACCACGGCCAACGCCCCCACCAGGAGCAGCAATTGGGCCACGACGAGCCGCCTGCGGTCGGCCAGGTCGCCCAGCGGCACGAGGAAGAAGAGGCCGAGGCCGTATCCGACTTGCGTGAGGGTGACCACGCTGCCGACGAGCGCCGGGCTCATGGCGAGGTCGTGGCCCATGGTCACCAGGAGCGGCTGGGAGAAGTAGACGTTGGCCACCGCGGCCCCGCAGGCGACGGCGAACAGCACGACGACGCCACGCGACAGGACGAACGCGGAACCCTCCCCGCCGCGGGCCTCGGTCCGCCGTGTCAGGGCCTCACTGTTGTCGGTCATCCGCACTCCTCCGCACATCTGGTTTCAACTTGCTACCAGTGGCGACGGTAACCATCGTTGGTAGCATGTTGCAACCAACCATCGTGAGAGTGAGGGACGCCATGGTGACCAGGACGCGCTTCGACGACAGTGATTGCCCCGTCGCCCGGTCGGTCGACGCGATCGGCGACTGGTGGTCCCTGCTGATCGTGCGGGACGCCTTCGACGGCAGCCGGCGCTTCGGGGAGTTCCAGCGCAGCCTCGGCGTGGCGAAGAACATCCTCACCGCGCGCCTGCGCACCCTGGTCGCCGGCGGCGTCCTCGACTCCGTCCCCGCCTCGGACGGCAGCGCCTACCGGGAGTACGTACTCACGGAGAAGGGCAAGGCGCTCTTCCCCGTCATCGTGGCACTGCGGCAGTGGGGCGAGCAGAACTTCTTCGCCCCAGGCGAACCGCACTCACAGTTGGTCGACCGCCGACAGGGGCACCGCCTCCGCGCGCTGGAAGTGCTGTCCGAGGACGGGCGACGGCTGAACCCGGACGACACCACCGTCCACAAGGTCTCCGCCCAGTGATCCGAGCGGCGTCCGGGCGGGCCCGGCGACCGCTCGCAGGCCATGCAGGGAGAACAGGCGAAGAGGGGGAGTTCGTGTGACCGAGACCAGCGTCATTCTCGACATCGGTGGCGTGCTGGAGTACACGCCGGAAACGGGTTGGGTCCAACGGTGGGAAGAGCGGCTGGAGTTGGCGCCGGGCACCGTGGGGGAGCGGATGCGTGACGTGTGGCAGGCCGGCAGTGTCGGGAGCATCAGCGAGCAAGAGGTGCACGAGCAGGTGGCGGCGCGCTTGGGGCTTGACGCGCCCCAGCTCGAAGCCTTCATGGCGGACCTCTGGACGGAGTACGTGGGGACGCCGAACGAAGAACTCATCGCGTATGTGCGAGGGCTGCGGGGGAGTTGCAGGCTGGGCATCCTGAGCAACAGCTTCGTCGGTGCCCGGGAGCGGGAAACGGCGCTGTACCACTTCGACGAGCTGGTGGACCAGATCGTCTACTCGCACGAGATCGGCATCGGCAAACCTGACGCGCGAGCCTTCGAGGCCGCCCGCGCCGCCTTGGACGTACGTCCGGAGAACTGTCTCTTCATCGACGATGTCGCGGTCAACGTCGAGGCCGCCCAAGCCGCGGGCATGCAGGCGCACCTGTTCGAGGACAACGCCCGGAGCATCGCGCGCATCGCGGCTCACCTGGACGCCAGCCCCTAGGGGCGTGCCCCGCTCGTATGACGTCCGCGCCTCCCACCGCAACCCCTCAAATCTTGGGATACCGCTCCACGATCGCTCGCGGCGACCATCGCTCTATCGGTCGGCACCACCATCCACGGCCGTAGCGTCCCGAAGCATGTGGAATTGATGAAGGGAAAAGGGTTATGGAGAAGGACGTCATCGACAACGACCCGCTGGCGGGTGAGGACGGCGAGCTCCAGGCCGGAATGATCTGGATCAACATTCCCATCGGCAACGCGGGCGAGTAGGGCCGCCCTGGCGGGCCGGCCGCGCCTGACCGCGGTCGGCCCGCCTTCGCGTCGTTTCCGATCACCACCTCGTGAGAAGGGCCGATCGTGCGCGTACTGCTGGTGAACATGCCCTGGGCTTCCATCGATCTGCCCTCGCTGGCCCTTGGAATCCTCAAGCGCAGCGTCGACGAGCGGGTTCCGGACAGCCGGGCGGAGGTGATGCACGCCAACATCGAGTTCGTCGACTGGGTGACGCGGCGCACCGAATTCGCCCTGCGTGACTACAACTACTACTCCCTTGCCTCCTATTTCATCGGCTGCGGTGACTGGGTCTTCTCCTCCGCTCTCTATGACGACCGTTCATGGCACGTCGCGGAGTTCGTCGAAGGAACGCGCAAGAACGTCGACGCCGCACGGCGCGAGCAGGCTTTCGTCCTGCACGAACTGGCCGGTGAATTCGTGCGGGAGACCGCGCGACGCATCGTGGAACGGCAGCCCGACGTCGTCGGCTTCACCTCGACGTTCCAGCAGAACACCGCCGCTCTCGCGGCGGCGCGGTACGTCAAGGAGCTCGATCCGCGCATCCGTACCGTCCTGGGAGGTGCGAACTGCGACGGCAAACAAGGGGAGGCCATGCACCGCAACTTCCCGTTCGTCGATCTCGTGGTGCGCGGCGAGGGGGAGGAGTCGTTCCCGGCGCTGCTGACCGCGCTCCAGGAGGGGCGGGGGCTCGCCGACATCCCCGGGCTTTGCCGGCGTGACGAGGAGGGGCGGTGTGTGGTCAACCCGATGCGGTCCCGACCCTTGCCGCCCTCGGCGATCCTGGCGCCGGACTACACCGGGTACTTCGAGCGCCTCGCGTCCTCGCGGGCGCGGTCATGGGTCGAGCCGAAGCTCGTCGTCGAAAGCGCCCGCGGGTGCTGGTGGGGCGAGAAGCACCACTGCACGTTCTGCGGACTCAACGGTTCGTCCATGCAGTTCCGCAGCAAGAACCCGTCGGTGTTCTTCGACGAGCTCACCGAACTCGCCCGCCGGCACCGGGTGTTGGACATGTACGTGGTCGACAACATCCTCGACATGAACTATCTGAAGTCGCTGCTGCCGCGGATCACCGAGAGCGGCTACGACCTCAGGCTGCAGTACGAGATCAAGTCGAACATGCGGCGGCACCAGCTGGAGATCCTCGCCGAAGCCGGCGTGATCCATGTGCAGCCCGGCATCGAGAGCCTGAACAGCAGGGTCCTTGGCCTGATGGACAAGGGTGTCACCGGTTGCCTGAACGTGCGCATGCTGCGCGACGCCTCCGCGGTCGGCCTGTCGGTGGCGTGGAACTACCTGTACGGGTTCCCGGGAGAAGAGGCCGCGGACTACGACGAGGTGATCGAGCAGCTCCCGGCCCTGGAACACCTCAACCCGCCAGGGAGCCAGGCCGGCAGGATCGCCGTGGAACGCTTCAGCCCCTACTTCAACAACCCCGAACTCGGCTTCCGCGAGCTGCGGTCGGCACAGCAGTACCGCTACATCTACGACCTGCCGGAAGAGGAACTGTTCGACCTGGCATACATCTTCGACGTGCCGCCGCAGGGCATCGATGACGCGGTCGTGGACCGGCTGAACGCGGCCATCACCACCTGGCAGCAGGCCCACGACAGCAGCCGCCTCACCCACAGCAGCTTCGAGGACCGGATCGTCCTGGTCAGCAAGCGACGGGCCTTCGACTGGAGCGTGCTGGAAGTGACGGACCCCTGCGAGATCGCGCTGTTCCACCTCCTGGACCAGCCGCACACCCCCGCCGCCGCGGCGCGCAAGCTGGGCGGGGCCGGCGAAGCCAGGGTCGGGGAGATCCTCAGCCGCTGGATCGGGCTCGGCCTGGTCTTCACCGACGGCGGGCAGTACGTACATGTGGCGCCGGCGGCCGTCAACCAGGAGCTGCTGCGCCCGGGATACCTCCGGCAACTGGGCGTCGAGACCGTTCCCGACGGGCCGGGCGACCGTGCCGCCGCCTCCCTGCAGTCGGCCCCCGCGTAACCGGAGGGATGACGATGACCGTACACACCCAGCACACCGCGGACGACAGCGTGCTCACGGTGGCCGCATGGCGGGACCACGATCCGGCAGTGGGCCGGTTGCCGGGCATGCCCCTGGGGGACTTGACGGTTCCCGGCGGGCCCGTGACGGCTGCCGCCCGCGCCCTCTTCGACGCCGGCGCATGGCGCGTGGCCCTGCGCGGGACGGTGGACCTGACGGACGCGGCCGACGCGGCCCGCTCCGTCCACACACTGAGCCTGATCGGGGCCCTGACCGGGCGGGCCGTGGCGGTCGACTGGAAGGTCCGCACGCCACCGGACCGGCCCGACGCCTGGATCGCGCTGAGCCACCTCCACCCGCCGACGGCCCTGCACGGCCCCCCGGACGCCGAGGAGGCGCTGCGGCAGTGGCGCCACAACCACTACCTCTGCAAATGCATCCACCGTCAGGGGCCCGGCTTCGTCCAGGTCCGCGACCGGCGGCATCGGCGGCTGCGCCGCTTCACCATCGACGCCCCCGACCACCTGGCGGCGATCCGCGCCCTGGCCGACGGCGCACCGGCCCAGGCGGTCCCCGGCGCGGTACTGGCCGACCTGCTCGAGGAGGAGCTGGCGGTACGGATCGGGGACCACGTCTGGTGGGCGCCGTACGCGGTACGGCGCTGGCCGCTGGCCGCGATGGTGATCTGAGTCCTCCCGCGCCGCCGGGTCGCCGTCGGACGGGACAGCCTCGCCGCGACGGTCAACTCCCGTCGGGGTCGGGCCCCGCCGGGGCAGCGGCCTCGATCAGCTGGCGGAGCGCGCCGTGGAAGACCTCGTGGTCGACCACCGCGGGCAGAACCGCCGACAGGTGTCCCGTCAGGACCGGGAACTCCTCCGGATCGAGCGCGGCCAGCGCTTGGCGGGTGGCGGCCTGGGCGGACTTCGGATCCCGGTGGTCGACGAAGCTCGCGCATCCGAGCGTGAGCAGGTACAGCCGCCGGTAGGTGACGATCGCGGCGTCCGGGGTCAGGCCGGCCCGGAGGGAGTCGGCGAGCTGCGGCTCCACCAGCCGCTTGAGGAGCTGCGGGCCGAGCCAGGGCCGGGCGCCACGCAGGGCGACCAGGCCCGGGTGGGCCGTCAGCAGTTCGTACAGCGCGGTGAACCGGCGCCCGGTGGCGGTGGCCCAGTCGGTGCCGGAAGGGACCTCCGGCAGGCGGGCGGCCAGCTGGTCGGTCACCAGGTCGAGCAGGCCGGCCAGGTCGGTGCAGCGGCGCTGGAGGGCGGCGACGGAGATGCCGAGGGCGGCGGCCAGGGTCCGGAAGCTGAGGGCGGTGTGCCCGTCCCGGTCCACGATCCGCAGGGCGGATTCGGCGATGCGCTGGGGGGTCGCGAGGTCCAGAGAAGTGGATTGTCTGGGCATGGGATACAGCGTACGGTACATCGTATCGCCCCTCACCCGGTCCTGACCCGCTGACAGGAGCACCGCATGAACGCCCTCGCGTACGAGGACATCAAGACAGCCGCCGACCGGATCACCGGAGACGTGCGGCCCGTCACCCTCACGCGCGTCGACCCCGGCGCGATCGGCGGCGACCGCCGCGCCGCTCTCGACGGCAGTCCCGGACAGCCCCCTGAGGTCTGGCTGGCCCTGGAGTTCATGCAGCACACCGGCTCCTTCAAGGCCCGCGGCGCCGCGAACTTCATCCAGGCCCACCGCGACGCCGGAACCCTCCCCGAGGCCGGGGTGACCATCGCCTCCGGCGGCAACGCGGGGATGGCGTGCGCCTGGGCGGCCCAGCGGCACGGGGTCCGTGCCACCGTCTTCCTGCCGGCCAACGCGCCGCGGGTGAAAGTGGCCAAGCTCCGTTCGTACGGCGCCGACGTGCGGCTGGTCGGCTCCGAGTACGCGGAGGCGCTCGCGGTCTGCGAGGAGTTCGCCGCCACCACCGGCGCGCTCACCTCGCACGCCTACGACCATCCGCTGATCGCGGCAGGGGCGGGCACGCTGCTGGAGGAGATCCGGGCGTGGATTCCCGAGCTCGACACCGTGGTCGTCGCGGTCGGCGGCGGTGGCCTCTTCAGCGGCGTCGCCGCGGCCGCTCAACACCACGGCATCCGCACCGTCGCCGTGGAGCCGGAACACTGCCGCGCGCTCAACGCCGCGCTGGAGGCCGGCAGCCAGGTGGACGTCACGGTGGAGTCGATCGCCGCCGACTCCCTCGGAGCACGCCGGACGTCCGCCATGGCCCTGCACGCGGCCCAGCAGGACCGGACGCATTCCGTCCTCGTACCGGACGCCGAGATCGTCCGCGCCCGCCAACTGCTGTGGGACCACCGCCGGATCGCCGTCGAGCACGGTGCCGCCACCGCCCTCGCCGCGCTCACCTCTCGGGACCGGCGCACCCCCGAGCCGAGCGCGCGTGACCGGCCCGCCACGGGCCGCGGCTATCGGCCCGCCGACGGCGAGAAGGTCTGCGTGGTGCTGTGCGGAGCCAACACCGACCCGAGCGACCTCGTGCGCTGACCCGGGGGCCGACGGGCCGGGACGGCCGGGGCGGGCTTGAAGGCGCGGGCCGCGCGGGGTGGTTCCGACGCTCTACCGGAAGGCGGAGACGTGGCGTCGCGCCCAGTCGGCAAAGGATCGCGGCGCCCGGCCCAGGAGCCGCTCGACGTCGGGGCTGAGGCGCTGCTCCGCGGGCGTGGGCTCCCCGAGGATGTCGAGCGTGGTGTCGACCACGGGCTCGGGCATGAACTGCAGCATCTGCGCGCGGGCTTCGTCGCGGGTCTGCTCGACGAAGCGCACCGGTTCGCCGAGCGCGTCGCCGATCGCGTCGGCCCGTTGCCGGGGCGTGCTGAGGGAGGGGCCGGTCAACTCGTAGACGCGGCCGGTGTGTTCGGCGCCGCGCAGCGTCGTCGCGGCGACCTCGGCGATGTCGGCCGGGTCGATGGTGGGCAGGCCGACCTCCCCGAACGGCGCGGCCACGGCCCGTCGGCCGCGGACCGACTCGGCCCAGGCGAAGGCGTTGGAGTGGAAGCCGCCGGGGCGCAGGATCGTCCAGTGCAGGCCCGACTGCCGTACGGCGTCCTCGATGACGCGCACCGTCTCCCCGTGCGAGGGCGACTGAGGCCGGGTCGCGACTCCTTGGGAGGACAGCAGCACGACCCGCCCGATGCCCGCGGCCTTGGCCACGTCGAGGATGTCCTGCGGGCTCAGCAGATGGGCGCTGGGCCCGCCGTTCTGCAGGAACAGCCCGTCGGCGCCGTCGAACACCCGCCGAAGGCTCTCCGCGTCGGTCAGGTCCGCCGGCATCGGCCGGACGCCCTCCGGCACGTCCGTGTCCGTGATCCGCCGGGATGTCGCGATCACCTGCTCACCGGCCGCCACGAGTGTGCGCACGAGCTCCCGGCCGACATTGCCGGTCGCCCCCGTCACTACGATCATGAGTAACTCCCCTGAGATGCACGTTGGTTGAAGCTGCCCGAACGGGCGAGAGCGCTGCGGAGAGCCGATCTCCGGAGCGACGAGGGGACGCTAACACCGCCGGTATAGTAGGTACCTAGAGGAAAGTGGCTACCCTGAAGGGACGCACATGACCGGCGGCGACATGACCTGGACGGCATCCGCCGCGACCGCCCCCGACCTCGCCTGCCCGATCGGGCCGGTCGTGGACATCGTGTTCAGCCGCTGGACCACACCGATCCTGTGGACCCTCCACACGCACGGCCGGCAACGCTTCGTCGAGCTGGAACGCCGCATCACCAAGATCACCCCGAAGGTGCTGACGCAGCGCCTGCGGCAACTGGAGCGCGACGGCATGGTCGTGCGTACGTACCACCCGGAGGTCCCGCCGCGAGTGGAGTACGAGATCAGCGAACTCGGCCGGAGCCTCGCCCCGCTCTTCGCGCATCTCGCCGAATGGAGCGCGACCAACCTGCCCAAGGTCGAACAGGCCCGGCACGACTACGACTCGGAGCCGACCGCGTGATCCGAGAGACGCGATCAGTCGCGTGGGCGCGGCCGAGGCGCGCTGGAGAGTGCCGGTAAGGCGCGAACGTACGGGTGGTGCGAATGATCTTGCTTTGAGTAAGGTGCACCACCGGAATCCGGATGAGGGCCCTGTCCGTGGTGATGAGGTGGCTCGTGGTGCCGGTTCCGGCGGCGCGCGTGACGTCGACGCCGCGGGGGCCAGAAAGCGAGCAGACAGATGCAGCCGACCTTCGTACTGGTTCACGGAGCCTTCGCGAACTCCTTCTCCTTCGCGCCGCTCCAGGCCGAACTCGGCCTCCTCGGGCACCGCTCGGTCGCCGTCGACCTGCCCGGCCACGGGTTCGGGGCCACCTACGCGCGTGCCTATCAGGCGCCGCAGGACCTCGAAGCGCTCGCCGTGACGCCTGGCTCGATCAAGGGCGTCACGCTCGCCGACAACGTCGCCCACCTGATCGGGATCCTGGAGCGGGCCAAGCGGAACGGCCCCGTGATCCTCGTGTCGCACAGCCGCGGCGGCATCACGGCGACCGCGGCGGCCAACGCGCGACCGGACCTGATCGACCGCATCGTCTACGTCTCGGCCTGGTGCCCGGTCGAGCTCGACGTCAACGACTACTACGCGGAGCCGGAGATGGCCACGGTCGACGCCGCCTCCCTGGCCCTGGCGATGGCCGGGAACCCGGCCGAACTGGGCCTGCTGCGCGTCAACTTCCGCACCGCGGACCCGGACGCCCTCGCGGCGTTCAAGGCGGCCTTCCTCGCCGACGGCACCGACGAGGAGTTCCTGACCTTCCTGAACACCTTCCAGCCCGACGAGAACCTGGACGCCGGCGGCGCCGCCGACCGGGCACAGGCCGCGACCTGGGGCCGTATCCCGAAGACCTATGTACGCCTGGCCGACGACACGAGCCTGCCGCTCGCCATACAGGACCGGCTGATCCGCGAGGGCAACGCGCTCACACCGGACAACCCGTACGACGTCCGCACCCTTGAGGGCAGCCACCTCAAGTGGCTGACCCACCCGGCACCCGCGGCCCGAGTCCTGGGTGAACTCGCCGCGCCCCCGGCCCCTTCCGCCTGATCGCGACGCGGGGCCGGAGGCAGCGCACAGCCGTGGTGACGACGCCCGGACAGGTCTCCGGCCACCGCTCCCTGTCCGGTCAGGCCCGCCCGCGGCGGCGCAGCGCGGCTCCGGCGGCTGCCGCGGCCGTGATCGCGATCGCGGATGCGGTGGCGAGGGGATGGCGGGCCAGGGCGGCCTCGACGGAACGCGGGTGCGCCGCGTCGTCGAAGACGCCGTGCGCGCCTCGACCGCCGTCCTGCGGGCGGTCGGCCGGCTCGATCTGCGGACGGCCGACCGGCTCGAAGAGATTGCCGCGTCCGGACGGAGGGCGCCGGTCCACCTGCTGGGAGTCGAAGCCCGTGCGGGCGAGATAGCGGTCGAGGAGAGCGGGCGCCAGGCGGTTGGCCCAGAGGGTCGCCACGGTGGACGCCCCCACGTAGTACTGCTTGCGGCGGGGGTGGTCGGCCGCGTACACGATGCCGCGGGCGGCGACCTCGGGCTGGTAGATCGGCGGGACCGGGCGGGGGTGCCGGGGCAGGCGGGTGCGGACCCAGGAGAACTGCGGCGTGTTGAGGGCGGGCAGTTGGACCACGGTGACGTGCACGTTGCTGCCCCGGTGCAGGAGTTCGGTGCGCAGCGCGGAGGTGAAGCCGTTGATGGCGTGCTTCGCGCCGCAGTAGGCCGACTGCAGGGGAATGGACCGCTCGCCCAGAGCCGAACCCACCTGGACGATGGTGCCGCGATCCCGGGGCGCCATCCGCTTGAGCGCCGACCGGGTCCCGTTGACGAAGCCCAGGTACGACACGTCCGTGACCCGCTGATACTCCTCGGCCGTGACGTCGTCGAAGGGCGCGAACACGCCGACGAACGCGCAGTTGACCCACACGTCGATGGGGCCGAAGGCGTTCTCCGCCGCGTCCGCGGCCGCCTCGACCTGCCCCGCGTCGGCGGTGTCGGCGACCTGGACCAGGGCCCGGCCGCCGAGGGAGCCGACCTCGTCGGCAGCGGCCCGGAGGCCCGCCCGGCCGCGGGCGATGAGCACGACATCGGCTCCGCGCCGCGCGTACAGACGGGCCGTGGCACGGCCGACGCCGGCACTGGCGCCGGTGATGACGACGGTCTGGGGCATGGTCAGTCGGTTCCCTTCCGGTCGCTTCCGGGCACTTCTGGGACGCCGGCCACGAGCGGGCGCGCTGTCACCTCTCCTCTCCGGCGCCCGGCCGGTCTTCGCGGTGGCGGCGCCCCGGCAGCAGGTCCTGGACCTTGGCCTTGAAGCCCTGGCGGACCATGGCGGCGCGGTCGCTGTCGCCCTTGAGGACGGAGGCCGCGGCCGCCTCGATCTGGTCGAGGGACGCGTGCGGCGGGATGGGCGGCACGGCCGGGTCGGTGCGGAAGTCCAGGACGAACGGCCGGTCGGCGGTCAGCGCCGCCTGCCAGGCGCCTTGCACGGCCTCCGGTTTCTCCACCCGCATGCCGTCCAGACCCAGCGAGCGGGCGAACTCGGCATAGGCGACGTCGGGAAGCTCCTGCGAGGGCAGGAACTGCGGGGCGCCGGACATGGCGCGCATCTCCCACGTGACCTGGTTCAGGTCCTGGTTGTTGAACACGGCCACCACCAGGCGCGGATCGGCCCACTGCTTCCAGTACTTGGCGATCGTGATCAGTTCGGCGAGGCCGTTCATCTGCATGGCCCCGTCGCCCACGAGCGCGATCGCCGGACGGTCACCGTGCGCGAACTTGGCGCCGATCACATAGGGCACGCCCGGCCCCATGGTGGCGAGCGTCCCGGACAGCGAGCCGCGCATCGCGCCGCGCAGCCGCAGATGGCGGGCGTACCAGTTGGCGGCCGACCCGGAGTCCGCGGCCAGGATCACGTTCTCGGGAAGCAGATCGTTCAGCGCGTGGGCGACGTACTCGGGATTGATCGGATCGGCGTCCACCGTCGCGCGCCGCTGCATGACCTCCCACCAGCGGGCGGTGTTCTTCTCGATCTGTTTGCGCCAGGAGCGGTCCTTGGCGTCCTTGGAGTCGTCGGCCTCCTTGACCGGCCGCAGGTGCGGCAGCAGGCGGCGCAGCGTCTCGCGGGCGTCGCCGACCAGGTTGACCTCGAACGGGTAGCGCAGCCCGACCATGTGCGGATCGATGTCGATCTGCACGGCGCGCGCCTGTCCGAACTCGGGCAGGAACTGGGTGTAGGGGAAGCTCGACCCGATCACCAGCAGGGTGTCGCAGTCCCGCATCATCTCGTACGACGGCCGGGTGCCTAGGAGGCCGATCGAACCGGTGACGTACGGCAGGTCGTCGTCCAGGGCGTCCTTGCCGAGCAGCGCCTTGGCCACGCCGGCGCCCAACCGCTCGGCCACGTCCATGACTTCCTGGCGGGCCCCGCGGGCGCCCTGTCCGATGAGGATCGCGACCTTCTCGCCCTCGTTCAGCACCTCGGCGGCCCGCTCGACGTCCGGGTCGGACGGCACCGGCGCGTACTGGGCCATCCCCAGGCTGGACGGCACCATCTTGAACGCGTGCTCGGGTGCGGAGTAGTCGAGTTCCTGTACGTCCGCGGGGATGATGACGGCCGTCACCGAACGCCGGGCGATGGCGGTGCGCATGGCGCGGTCGAGCACGTTCGGCAGTTGCTCGGGGACCGTGACCATCTCGCAGAAGTCCGAGGCGACGTCCTTGTAGAGACTCAGCAGGTCGACCTCCTGCTGATAGGAGCCGCCCATCGCGCTGCGGTTGGTCTGTCCCACGATCGCGACGACGGGCACGTGGTCGAGCTTGGCGTCGTACAGGCCGTTGAGCAGATGGATGGCGCCCGGCCCCGAAGTGGCCGCGCAGACGCCGACCTTGCCGGAGAACTTGGCGTAGCCGACCGCCTCGAAGGCGGACATCTCCTCATGGCGGGACTGGATGAACTGCGGCTTGTTGTCGGCCCGGCCCCAGGCGGCGAGCAGTCCGTTGATGCCGTCGCCGGGGTAGGCGAAGACATGCTCGACCTCCCAGGCGCGCAGACGCTCCAGGATGTGGTCGGAGACCTTCATCGACATGGTGCTGACCTTTCCGGTGGGTGCGCAGAGCGTGTTGTTGTCGGGGGTTGCGTACGGCTGGTTGTCGGGGGTCGTCGGGGGTTACGTACGACGGTGAAGGCGCCGCAGGGCGCCGCGGCCGGCCGCGGCGGTGACCGCGCCCGTCAGGACGGCGGCTCCCGCGGTGGTCGCCCAACGGCCCGCGAGTGAGGGCTCGGGCGGTCGCTGGGCGTGGTGTTCGGGGTGGTCACCGGGTGGGTGCCCGTCGAGGCCGAGGGCCAGTGCCTCGGCCAGGTGCAGTCCCCGGCGGCCGGTGTCGCCCTGTTCGATCTGGAGGCGGCAGCTGAAGCCGTCGGCGAGCAGCAGGCTGTCGGCGGCGGCCGCGCGGACGGCGGGCAGCACGCCCTGTTCCGCGACGGCCATGGACACCTCGTGATGCCCCCGCTCGAAGCCGAAGTTGCCGGCCAGACCGCAGCAGCCCTCGTCCAGGAACACGGCGTCGAGACCGGCGCGGCGCATCAGTTCGCGGTCGGCGTCGTCCTTCATGACCGCGTGCTGATGGCAGTGCGTCTGTACGGTTGCCCGCCCGGCCGGCGCGGACGGCCGCCAGTCGTCGGGAGCGTGGTGCACGAGTTGCTCCGCGAAGGTGCGGAACTGTCCGGCCAGGCGTCGCACGTCGTGGTCCGTCGGCAGCAGTTCGGGGGCGTCGGCGCGGAACACCGCGGTGCAGGACGGTTCGAGACCGATGACGGGGGTGCCCGCTTCGAGGTACGGCCGCAGGACGCGCAGAGTGCGGCGCAGGACCTTCTTGGCGAGGGCCAACTGGCCCGTGGAGATCCACGTCAGGCCGCAGCAGACGGTGTCGCCGGGGACGGCGACGCGGAAGCCTGCGTCTTCCAGGACGCGAACGGCCGAGATCGCGATCGCCGGGTGGAAGTAGGTCGTGAAGGTGTCGGGCCACAGCACGACGGTGCGTGGATCGCTCGGGTCGGGCGCGTCCGCCGCACGGGCCCGCCACCACCGCAGGAACGACTCCGGCGCGAACACCGGGGCCCGGCGGGCGCTGTCGACACCGGCGAGGCGCTTGCCGACGCGGGCCGCCCCCGGCGCCTGGAGCACACTGTTGACCAGCCCGGGGGCGACCCGCGACAGCCGCGCCCACACCGGCAGCCACCCCAGCGAGTAGTGGGCCGCGGGCCGGACGCGGCGCGCGTAGTGGTGGGCGAGGAACTCGGCCTTGTACGTCGCCATGTCGACGCCCGTGGGGCAGTCCGACTTGCAGCCCTTGCACGCCAGGCACAGATCGAGCGCGTCGCGGACCTCGGTCGAACGCCAGCCGTCGGTGACGGCGGAGTCCGCGTGGCCGCCCAGCATCTCGAAAAGCAGCCGGGCCCGCCCCCGCGTGGAATGCTCCTCTTCCTTCGTGGCCCGGTAGGACGGGCACATCACGCCGCCCGCGTGGCTGCGGCAGTTGCCGATGCCGACGCAGCGCATCACGGCCCGGGTGAAGGAGTGCTCGTCGTCCGGATAGCCGAAGTGCGTCGTGACGGTGGCCGGCCGCCAGGCGGGCCCCAGGCGCAACTGCCCGTCGACCGGGCGCGGGTGGACCACCTTGCCGGGGTTCATCCGGTGGTCCGGGTCGAAGAGGGCCTTGAGCTCGGCGAAGGCGGTCACGAGCCGCTCGCCGTACATGCGGGTCAGCAGCTCGCCCCGGGCCTGGCCGTCCCCGTGCTCCCCGGACAGCGACCCGCCGTAGGCGGTGACGAGGTCGGCGGCGCGCTCCAGGAAGCGCCGGAAGTCGGCCACGCCGTCGGCGCTCGTCAGCTCGAACGGGATCCGGGTGTGCACACAGCCCTGACCGAAGTGCCCGTACAGCGAGGGATGGTCGTAACCGAAGTCGTCGAACAGCTTCTTCAGGTCACGCAGATAGTCTCCGAGGCGCTCGGGCGGCACGGCCGAGTCCTCCCAGCCCTCCCAGGTCTCCCGGCCGTCCGGGGGCCGCGCGGTCACGCCGAGACCGGCCTCGCGGGCCTTGAGCATCCTGTGCTCGCGCTCGGGGTCGTCGGAGAAGGCGACGGTGGCGTCCTTCTCGTCGCGGCCCACCGCGCGCAGCAGCGCCAGCGCCTGCTCGTCGACGGCGTCCTGACTGTCGCCGCTGAACTGCAGCATCAGCCAGCAGTCGCCATCAGGAAGAGCGTCCAAAGACGTGAGATAGGCGCCTTCCTCACGCATGAGCTGCGCCATCCGGTCGTCCAGGGCCTCCAGCAAGGTGGGCGCACAGTGCTCCAGCAGGCGGGGCACGTCGTCGGCGGCGGCGCAGATGTCGTCGTATCCGAGGACCAGCAGCGACTGGCAGGGCGGCACGGGCACCAGCTCCAGCTCCGCGTGCAGCACGGTCACCAGCGTGCCCTCGCTGCCCACCAGGGCCTTGGCCACATCGAAGCCGTTCTCCGGAAGGAGCGAGTCCAGGTTGTAGCCGGAGACCCGGCGCGGGATCTTCGGGTAGCCCGTGCGGATGTCCGCCAGATACTCGCCGACGATGCGCTCCAGGCCCTCATGGATCTCCGCCCGGCGACCGCCTTGCGCGACGATCCGCGCGCGCTCCTCCTTGGACGCCGGCCCCACCCACATGCGGGCCCCGTCGGCGGTGAGGATCTCCAGGCGGCGTACGTTGTCCACGGTCTTGCCGTACGCCTGCGCGGACGCCCCGCACGAGTTGTTGCCGATCATGCCGCCGAGCGCGCAGTGGCTGTGCGTGGAGGGTTTGGGACCGAACTGCAGCCGGTGCCCGGACAGTTGCCGGTTCAGCTCGTCCAGGACGATCCCGGGCTCCACCACACACGTACGCGCGTCCGGATCGACCGACACCAGGGCGTGGCAGTACTTGGTCCAGTCGATGACCACGGCGGCGTTGGTCGCCTGCCCGGCCAGGCTCGTACCCCCGCCGCGGGACAGCACCGGGGCGCCGAATCGCGCGCACACCTCCACCGCTCGGGCGCCCGCCGCCACGGTGCGGGGGACGACGACGCCGAGGGGGACCTGGCGGTAGTTGGAACCGTCGGTGGCGTACGTGCCCCTGCTGCCCGCGTCGAAGCGGACCTCCCCGTCCACCGCGGCACGCAGCGCTGTCGTCAGGCCGGCCGTGTCCACCTCGGCCATCCGGGTCACTCCCTCCAGATCGAACGCAGGCCGGTCGTACGGGTCGCACGGGTCGTACGGGTACGGGCCTCGGGCCGGGCGGGTACCCCCTCTCGCCGTACGCAAGGGCGCCTCCTCCGGAGTGTTCGGTCAGGGCAGCGGGGTGCCGCCGGTGGCGTTGACGATCTCGCCGGTGATGTAGCTCGCACGGGAGGAGGCGAGGAAGACGTAGGCGGGCGCCATCTCGGCGGGCTGGGCCGGGCGGCCGAGCGGGGACTGCTTCCCGAACTCCTTGGTGTCCGGCAGCGTGGCGGGGATCAGCGGTGTCCAGACGGGGCCGGGAGCGACCGCGTTGACGCGGATGCCGTCCTTGGCGAGCATCTGCGCGAGCCCGTGGGTGAACGTGACGATCGCGCCCTTGGTCGTGGCGTAGTCCAGCAGGTGCGGGCTGGGCTGGTAGCCCTGGACGGATGTCGTGTTGATGATGCTGCCGCCCGCGGGGATGTGGGGGAGGGCCATCTTGCAGAGCCAGAACATGCCGTACAGGTTCGTCCGCACCACCCGGTCGAACTGTTCGGTGGTGATGGCGGCGATGCCCTCGGGCTGGGACATCTGGTAGGCGGCGTTGTTGATGAGGACGTCGATCCGGCCGAACTCCGCCACGGCGCGGTCGACGAGACTCCGGCACGCGTCCTCCGTACGGATGTCGCACTCGACGGGGACGGCCTTCCGGCCCGCGCCCTCGACCAGGTCGGCCGTGCGGCGGGCCTCGTCGCGTTCTTCGGGCAGGTGGGTGAAGAGCACGTCCGCGCCCTCGCGGGCGTAGGCGAGGGCGACGGCCCGGCCGATCCCGGAGTCCCCGCCGGTGATCAGGGCCTTGCGGTCGGTCAGTGCCCCCGAGCCCCGGTAGGAGTCCTCGCCGTGATCCGGGGGCGGGTCCATCGGCCCGGTCCACCCCGGGGGTTCCTGGTCCTGCTGGGGAAACTCGGGCCGGGGGTGCTTGTCGGCGGGGTTGGGGGGTGCCGTGTCGTCTTGCGGCATCTGTGCCTGCCCTCCATGGTGTCGGCGCCGTCCCGGGGCGGGTGACGCGGTGGTGTGTCCGGCTGACCGCGGACCTCGGCAGAGCAGGTTCCCCGCCACCCCCGACAGGCAAACGTGTCCAAAGCACCACGCAGCGGGTCACCCGCCGAAGCCTTGCCGCCATCCGGCCCTCCCGCGTCGCGGCCCGCGGGCCGCGGAGGTCGAATGGGACCGGGTGCTCCGGCAGGCAGCGTGGATGGGGTCCGCGGGCCCGGGGTACCCGCCGCCGAGAGGCATCCCCGGGGCGGCCCGGGAGCTGGTGAAAGGGAAAGACCATGCCGCGAGGTTCGAGCTCCAAGCGGGAGCGTCAGTACGAGCACATCAAGGAGAGCGCCCAGAAGCGGGGCGAGTCCACAGGACGCGCGAAGGAGATCGCGGCCCGCACGGTGAACAAGGAGCGGGCGCGTTCCGGCGAGTCGAAGACGGGCAGCAGGACGTCGACCCAGGACTCGAAGTCCGCGTCCCAGCGGGGCGGTCAGCGCTCCCACAGCGGATCCGATGGCCCGACGAAGGACCAGCTGTACGCGGAGGCCAAGAAGCGCAACATCGACGGCCGCTCCCAGATGAACAAACAGCAGCTCGCCCGGGCACTGGGCCGCTGAACGCCCCCGCCCCGGACCCCGGCCGCCCGCACCTGCGTGCGTGTCGCAGAGCTACGAGGGCACCCGTCCGGAACCGTGGGCCGGCCCCGGCCCACGCCCCGACAGGGAAAGGGGCCCTCTGATGGGACACGGCGGAAACGTGATCACAGAGCTCACCACCGACCACCGCGAAGTCGAAGAGCTGTTCGCGAAGATAGAGTCCCAGCCGGTCGGTGACGAGCAGCGCCGGAAGCTGGCGGACGAGCTGACCATAGAGCTGGTACGCCACTCCGTCGCCGAAGAGGTACATCTGTACCCGGCGGTGCGCGAGAACGTCCCGGACGGGAACGCGATCGCGGACAAGGAGATCGCCGACCACGCGAGGGTGGAGCAGCTCCTCAAGAACCTGGAAGGGCTCGGCGCGAAGGAGCCGGACTTCGACCATCTGGTGGCCAAGCTGAAGCTCGACGTGAACGAGCACGTGCGGGACGAGGAGAACCGGCTGTTCCCCCTGATCGCCGTGGCGTGTACGCCGGAGGCACTGGACGAACTGGGCGACAAGGTCCGCACCGCGAAGAAGACGGCACCCACGCGTCCGCACCCTTCCGCGCCCTCCTCGCCGCCCGGCAACAAGCTGCTGGGACCGGGGCTGGGTCTGGTCGACCGGGCCCGCGACCTGCTGAGCGGCCGCGGCAGGAGCTGAGCCCGGCCCGGCGCGGTCCGGCGTGCGAGTCCCCGAGGCCGGGGACTCGCCCCGTCCCCCTCACGCTCACGCGAACCCACTCGCCATACGACTCGCTTCAGTCGACATACGATTCGAGCGTGCCGCGACGCCGGATGTCGAGCGTCGCGCAGTGGAACGAGCCGCCGAACGGCGCGTAGTGCAGCAGGTCGCACGGAATGGGCTCGAACCCCCATGCCTCCAGCGCACGCAGCATGTCGGTGTGGTGCCGCTCCGCGATCACCCGCTTTTCGTCGACCATGAGCACATTCATGCTGAGCCACTTGCCGCACAGCGACGTGAGCTTGAGCAGGCGCTCGTCGATCGGGTTGGGCTGGGGAGCGATCAGGACGTCCCACGAGCGCAGGCAGTCCGGCAGGCGGTCGACGTCGATGTACTCCGGATTGACCATCACCTTGCCGGGCGCGAGCACGAGGAACGTCGTGTCGATGTGCATGGGCGTGCGGCAACGGCTCTCGATCTCGTGGATGCGATAACCGGGCCCGAGATGGCGCCGCAGCCAGTCGATGCCCATCAGATTGGTGACATTGCTGCGCAGGGCGAACAGATCCCGCCCCGCGCGCACGAAATCCGCGGCGTCGAAGACCGGTTCGAACTCGGTGAGGATGTAGCGCATGGGCTCGCCCGCGTCGGGGACGCTGAAATTCTTCTCGAACAGCGCGTCGGTGAGCTGGGGTTTCGGCGCCGCCGTCCAGCGCGCTCCGCGCCGGAAGTAGTCCTTGAGGAGCGGGCGGTAGGAGTGGGTCTCGAAATACCGGCAGGGCCACGCCATCGGCGTCTCGATGATCTCGTCGCCGATCACGAGCATGCTGTCGCGCGGGCAGGTATTGCAGAATCCGCGTGACGACCAGTCGGGAGTCTTGAAACGCCGGCTGTGGTCGACCGCCTCCGGGCGTCTGACCGTGACGCCCAGGGATTGCAGCAGGGCGATGAACTGCTCGAGCTCGTGCTGCGCCGGTTCAATCATCCGCTGCGGATACGCCATGCCGGCGGCAAGCCCCTGCAACCGCGCCGCCCATCGCGGAATGTTGCAGGTCACGACGGGGTGGTTGGAGGGGATCGTGGCGCCCTCGAGGCGTCCGACGACGATCTCCTCCAGCGGGTCCCACTCGTTGTGGGAATTGACCGGGGACACGAGGGGTTCCGCGGCAGCCGCGGTCGTGGGCGAGGGCAGCGACATCACGTTCCTTCGCAGAGGTCTGGGTTCACCGTGGCCGAGCGCTCGGCGGTGCGCGCCGGGACACGGCCCACGGCCGGGCCGCTCGTCCCGCGCGTCAGCGCCGTATCAGGGAGCAGGGACAAGCTGATGAGCGTCAAGGAGGGACGGCCCGGAGCGCACAGGCCGCCCCCGTGACGAGGGAGAGGTGCCCGGAGTGGCTTATCGGGGACCGGAGTTCGCTTCAGTCGGGCGCGAGCCCACGCAGGTTCGAATCCTGCCCTCTCCGCGACAACGCGTCTGCGCGACGGGACGGCCGGGCCGGGTGTTCTCTCCGTCATGGCTTTCCCCGCTCCCGGACGACGTCGGTCGGCTTCTTGTCCTCCCGAAGCCCCTGATAGCGGGGATGGCGCAGCATGCCGTCGCGAGTCCACTCCGTGAAGGCGATCTGTGCCACGAGCCGTGGCCGCACCCAGTGGGCGGTCCGCTCCGCGACCCGGCCCTCGAACGGCGAGCCGGCGACTTGGAGTCCGTCGAGTTCCTCTCGCAGGACGAGCAGGGCACGCCGGTCGAAGCCGGTGCCGACCTTGCCCGCGTAGCGCAGCCGCCCCTCCTCGTAGTAGCCGAGGAGCAGCGCGCCGACACCCACCCGGGAGCCCGTGGGCTCCGTGAAGCCGCCCACCACGAACTCCTGGCCCTGGGCGCACTTCAGCTTGAGCCAGTCGCCCGAGCGGCGCGCCTGGTAGGTGCTGTCGGCCCGTTTGGCGATGAGCCCTTCCCAGCCGCGCCGGCACGCGTCGGCCAGCAGTTCGGGCCCGCCCTCGTTGCGGTGGGAGCTGAATCTCAAGGGCGCGGTGAAGGTGATCGCGCGTCGCAGCAGGGACTTGCGGGTGCGCAGCGGCAGCCGCCGCACGTCCACGCCGTCCAGGCGCAGCAGGTCGAAGACGTAATAGGTCACCGCGACGTTGCTCGCCGCGACATCGGCACGCCGGGTGAGCCCCATGCGCTGCTGGAGTCGCGCGAAGTCCGTCCGGCCGTGCGAGTAGGCGACGATCTCGCCGTCGACGGTGAAGTCCGCGCAGTCCTGCGCGGCGAGCGCGTCGACGATCTCCGGGTACGTGGCGTCGAGCCGCCGTCCGGAACGGGACCGGAGCGTCACCGTGCCGTTCTCGCGCACCGCGAGCACCCGGATGCCGTCCAGCTTCCGCTCGAAGAGCCAGCCCTGGGGAAAGTCGCGCCGCTCACTGAGCGTCGCCAGCATCGGGGAGGCCGCCAGTTCGACGCCCGGCGCCGCCTCGCGGGTGCGGCCGTCCAGTGCGGGCGGCAGCGTGTCCAGCAGGCCGGTCATCTCCGTTCCCCGTCGTCCGGCTCCCACACCGGCGCGTCCGGCGCCTGGGCGACCTGGCGCAGTGTGCGGCCGCTGCGGGCGGAGCGGGCCCGCCGCGGATCGGGCGTACCGCCGCCCGCCGAGCCGTGCCCGGTCCGTACGAGCAGCCACGTCGGCTTACCGGCGGATCCGCCGCTCTTCTCCTCACGGCCGTGGAACCGGGTGAGCGCGTACTGGCCGCGCAGCTTCTCGCCGCGCAGGACGAACGTGGCGTGACCGTTCTCCAGCGCCTGCCCGAACGGCACCGGCCGGTTCCGCTTGTCATGGCTGGTGGGCCGGTAGGTGCCGCGGTCCCAGACGATGACGGTGCCGCCGCCGTACTCGCCCTGAGGGATCACTCCCTCGAAGTCCCTGTACTCCAGGGGATGGTCCTCGGTGGGAAGGGCGAGTCGCTTGTCGTGGGGATCGGTGGAGGGCCCCTTCGGGACCGACCACGACTTCAGCACGCCGTCGACCTCGAGGCGGAAGTCGAAGTGCATCGTGCTGGCGTCGTGGATCTGCACCACGAACGTGGGCTCGTCGTCCCCGGCCGACCCGGCCTCGTCCGGCACCGGGCGCTCGCCGCTGGGCTCGCTCGTCCGGTCGAAACGCCGTTTCCCGCGATAGGTCCGCAGCCCGTCCTTGTCACTCACGGCAGCTCCCTTCCGTCGGGCTCACTGGCCGGTTCGAGCCGGGTACCCGTGATCGTCACCGGCACACGACCTCAGTCCAACGGATTACCCGCGGTAACACTCTGGGTGAGGGTGAGGCCGAGTGCGTGACCGACCGGGGTGGCGCGGTCAGTGACGGGCGAGACGCCCGGCCACCGCACGGCCCACGTCCCACGGCGTGACGACGCCGACGACGCGGCCGCCTTCGACGACGAGCGCCCGGTGGGCCGGGCACGTGTCGAGCCGCGGCAGCAGGCCGCCGAGCGGGTCGTCCGGGGCCGCGGTGGGAACGCGGTCCAGGGGCAGGGACACCTCGGCCAGGGTCGTCGACGTACGCGCCGGGACCGCCACCCGTTGGAGCGAGGGCATCGAGATCAGGCCGAGCGGCGTCCCGTCGTCGTCGACGACCGGCAGGGCCGAGTGCCGGAAGGCGGAGTGCGGACCGTTCAGGAACTCGGACACACTGAGGGCCGCGGGAGCGGTCACCGGATCCGCGCTCATCGCCTGCCGTACGGGAATGTCGTGCGGCGCCTCCGAGGACCACGCCGGTGTGCCGCCGACCGTCGCCGCCGTCACCAGAAACGTTCCCAGCAGCGTCAGCCACAGCCCACCCAGGTCGGCGGCGAACACCACTCGGGCCAGGCCGAGCAGCACCAGCGGCCACCCCACGTGACGCCCGACCGCGGCGGTCACCGCCGTGGCGCGGGACCGGTCCTTCGTACGCCACCACGCCACGGCGTGCAGCAGCCGAGCGCCGTCGAGCGGCACGCCCGGCAAGGCGTGGCCCACGGCCAGCAGCGCGTTGACCGCCGCCCACCACGTCACGGTCTCCACGGCAAGGCCCGAAGCGCCCACCGCGCTGAGCAGACTCGCGAGGACCACCGACCCCAGTGCGAGACCCAGGCTGACCAAGGGGCCCGCACCCGCGATCCGCAGTTCGGCGCCCGGACTCGCGGCCGTGTCCGGGGGACGGGCGGCCCCGCCGAACGGCCACAGCACGATCGAGTCGGCAGCCACACCATGGCGTCGGGCCACCACCGCACGGGCGCCGTCCCGCGCCGCCAGCGAGGCGCAGCACACCACCGCTGCCGCGAGGCCCGCCGCCCAGTAGTGCCACGTCGGCCGGCCGGGCTGCGCGGCGGGAAGGCGGGCCTCGGCCAGCGCCGAGGCGACCAGCACGAAGGCGACCGGCACGGTCCAGTGGACGGCGACCCGGATTCCGGCCGGACGCCCGAGAGCGAAGGTCTTCGTCATGGGTGGTGCCTCCTCGCGGTCGGCCTCAGGACCGTGTCGCCGCCGGTGTCCTCTGCGCCTCGGGACGGCTCGCGTGCGACGACCCGACACGGGTGACCCACGTGGTTCCCGTCAAACGCGGGCCGCCCCGCCGTCGGGAGCGGCCGGCTGCCCGCCCGGCACACACCCGTGCCCGCCTCCGCCACGGCGGAAGCGGGCACGGGCCCGGGGGCGGTCACGGGGGTCAGACGCCCGCCGAGTCCTTCTCGGGCGGGTTCACCGTCACGAGCTCCGGCGCGGACGCGGGCGCCGGGCCGCTCTCGCTCAGGCCGAACCGGTTGTGGAACTTGCGCAGCGGCCCGGGCGCGTACCAGGCCGAGCGGCCGAGCAGACGCATCGCGGCCGGGACGAGGACACCGCGTACGGCGATGGCGTCGATGAGGATGGCGAGACCGCTGCCCAGGCCGAACAGCTGCAGGAAGCTGATCTTGGCCGTGCCGAAGGCGAAGAAGCTGACCGCGAGCAGGACGGCCGCCGCGCTGACGATGCGTCCGGTGTGCCCGAGGCCGTTGGCCACCGCGGACTCGTTGTCCTCGCCCAGCTCGTGGAGTTCCTTGATCCGGCTGGTGACGAAGACCTCGTAGTCCATGGAGAGTC
Organism: Streptomyces aurantiacus JA 4570; assembly: GCF_000414115.1. GTDB lineage: Bacteria > Actinomycetota > Actinomycetes > Streptomycetales > Streptomycetaceae > Streptomyces > Streptomyces aurantiacus_A. Next base: position 3,561 of record NZ_AOPZ01000278.1, on the reverse strand, counting down.
CGAAGGCCACGCAGAACATCAGCACGGTCATCGACGTCTCCATCGGCTGCGCGGTGAAGCCCAGCAGGCCGGAGAGGTTGCCGTCCTGGAAGATCCAGGTCATGACGCCGAGCGTCGCTCCCAGGCTGATCAGGTTGAGGACCAGCGCACGCAGCGGCTGCACGACGCTGCCCGTGAACAGGAAGAGCAGCACGAAGGTGGTGACGGCGATCAGGCCGATGGCGAGCGGGAGCCTGCCGCCGATGGAGTCGTTGGAGTCGACCAGTTCGGCGTCGGCCCCGCCCACCAGCGGGTCCGCCCCGGAGGGCGGCGCGGCCGACCTGACCTGCTCGACCAGGTCCTTGGCCTCCTCGGACTTCGGTGTCAGCTTGCTCACCACGTTGAGCTGCTGGCCGTCGGGGCGGCCGAGCACCGTGTTGCCGGGTCCTGTCGCCTTGGACTGCCCGTCGGCGAAGACCCCCGCGCTGGTCTCGACGCGGGCGACGCCCTCCAGCTCGGAGAGCTCGGTCGCGTACGACGCCAACGGGGCCTTGGCCACGGGCTTGTCGATGACGACGTGGAGGGCCGCGGCGTCGTTGCCGTTGAAGTTGTCCCGCAGCGCCGCCGAGACCTGGCGGCTCTCGGCGCCCTCGGGCAGCACGCGTTCGTCCGCCGTGCCGAAGGTGATGCCGAGCAGCGGGCTCGCCGCGAGCAGCAGGACCGCGAGCACGGGCAGCGCGGTCAGCGCGGGCCGCCGCATGACGGTACGGGCGAGCCGTCCCCACCCGGACGACCGGGATCCGGAGCGCTCCGGCTTCGACCACGGCATCCGCCCGCTGTTGACCCGGTGCCCCAGGACCTTGAGCAGGGCCGGCATCACGAACAGGGTGGCGAGGGCCGCGATGAGGACGACGCCGACCCCGGAATACCCGAACGAGCGGAGGAAGTACTGCGGGAACACCATGAGCGCCGCGAGCGCGGCGGCCACGGTCGCGGCGGAGAACGCGACCGTACGGCCCGCGGTGCTCATCGTCTTGCGGACGGCGTCCTCCACGCTCGCCCCCGACGCGAGCTGCTCCCGGAACCGGCTGATCATCAGCAGGGCGTAGTCGACGCCGAGTCCGAGGCCCAGCGCCGTGGTGAGGTTGATCGCGAAGATGGAGACGTCGGTGACACTGCCGACGACGAAGAGCTGCGCGAACACACCCACGATGGCGATGAGCGCGATGGCCAGCGGCAGCAGCGCGGATACCACCGTGCCGAAGACGACCAGGAGCAGGAGGAGGATCAGCGGCACGGCGATGGTCTCGGCCAGGATGAGGTCTTCCGTGGTCTGCGGCCCCATCTCGTAGCTCACGCCGGTGCTGCCACCGGCCTTGACCGTGAGCGTGTCCTTGTACGTTCCGGCGAAGTCGTCGATGACGGCCTTGGCGTTCTCCTGCAGCTCCGCGTCGCGGCCCTTCACCCGGGCGAGCACGATGGCCTCGCGGCCGTCCTCGGAGCGGAGGTCGGGGCTGTTCGTGTCCCAGTACGAGACCACGTTGTCGAGGTCGGACTCCGTCTTGAGGTCGGACACCAGCGCCTTGCCGTTCCGCTTGGCGTCCGGGGCGTCGACGCGGCCCTCGGGAGCACGGACCAGCAGGACCAGGTTCGTCTCTCCGCCGAACTTCTCGTCGATGACGTCCCTGGCCCGGGAGGACTGGGAGGCCGGGTCGTCGAATCCGCCTCCCAGCAGCTTCCCGAAGGCCCCGGCGCCCAGGGCGCCCATGAGAACCACCACCACGGCGGCGACGATGAGGACCAGCCGGGACCGGCGAATCGCCAGCTCGGCTATGCGTTCGAACACGCACTCTCTCCTTCGGGTCTTGCGGTGAAAGGACATGCAGCGGCCGGAGTGACAGGAGGGCGGGAAAGGTGCGCTCTGGTACCGACGCCGGAACGACGACGCGGGCCGGGCCCGGAACGCGGTGTCGCGCTCCTCGTCGCCGTTGCCGAAGCTAGCGAGACGCAGCGTGATTTGGCAGTGTGAGATTTTCTTGACGCCCGGCTCGCTCCGGCCGCCGTCCATGCGGAACCGGCCGGGGCGCAGGCGGGGGTTCAAAGACAGGCTCTAGGGGCGCAGGCGGGGGTTCAAAGACAGGCTCTAAGGGCGTGGCCCTCGATAGGTCCTGCCGCCGCGGCGTGGCAGCGCCGTCGGTACGTCGTCGGGGGTCGCGACGGTTTCCACGGCCAGGCGCAGCTCCGTCCTGGTCGTCGCCGACGACAGGTCCAGGGCCAGGAGGCGGCCGCACTCGGCGAGCCAGGTCGTGAGGGTCGTCCGGTGCAGGCCCAGCGCGGCGGCGGCGGGAGCGGTGCGGCCCCGGTGCGCGAGCCAGCACCGCAGGGTGATGCGCAAGCGGGTGTCGAGCGGTCCGAGCAGCGCGGACGCCCAGCGGTGGGCCTGCTCGGGGGTGAGCAGGGCGGTGGGCAGCGGCTGGTGGGGGCTTACTCGAGCGGGCCGGGCGGCCGACGGGGGAGGGCCCGTCGTCACGGCGGCGGCCGGGGCCCGCAGGGCGAGGAGCAGTTGGGCCTGCGCCGTGGGGTCGTCGAGATCGGCGTCGAGCAGCGTTCTGATGGCGCGCAGCCGTGTGCGTACGGTGCCCTCCGCCACGTCCAGTGCGTGCGCGGCGGCCAGCGCCGAGCCCGAGCGGAGCCATGCCTCCAGGGTGCGGCGCTGCTCGCGGTCCAGGGGCTGGAGGACGGCCGCCGCCCACGCGGCGAGCCGGTCCGCCGGTACGACGCGCGGCAGCCCGTGCGCGCCCAGGCCGGTCGCGGAGGTCAGGCAGCCGACGGCGGCGCCGTTGCGTGCCGTGCCGGCCTCGGCCCAGGCGGTGGCGAACATGTCCAGCGGCGCGGGATCCGCGGCCCCGCCCGCCAGTTGATGCCGGTCGGCGACGCGCGCGACGAGGGAGAGCACCGAGTGCTGGTCGTCATGGGCGCCGTGGAGGGCCACGACCACCAACTCCGCCCCGTCCAGGCAGAGCAGCACCCGCGTGCCGCCGAGGGACACGCCGGGCTGCGCCGCCCGCCACAATGCCTGGTAGGCGGTGTGCGCGGCGCGCCCGGGGAGCCGGTGCACCGTGGCGTGCGTGGCCGCGCCGCCGCCCAGCACATCGGCGGCCAAGTGGTGGTGGCCGTGCAGCAGCAGGCGCAGCACGGCGGAGTGCAGCCGTTGCTCGGCGTCGCGCACCTCGTCCGCCCGCCGGGACCGCACCCGCAGCAGGTCGGCGGTGGCCCGCGCGACGAGGCCCGCCTGGGCGGCGGGCGTTCGGCGCGGGCCGAGGACGAGGACGCTGCCGGCGGCGTCGTTCACCTGATGGATGGTCAGGTGCGGGTGGGCCCCCGGGTGCGCGGCGGCCCGCTCGCCCTCGGGTCCGGCCGCGTGCGGGGTGCTGTGGACGGCGCCGGTCACCGGGTCGACCAGGACGGCCCAGCCGTCGGTGAGTTCGGCCGCTTCGGCGATCAGCGCGGCGCCGGAGTGCGCGGCCGCCCGCGTGAGCCGTCGCAGCGCCGCGCCGGACAGATCCGGCGCGGCGGAGGCGG
>NZ_AOPZ01000277.1 GCF_000414115.1 Streptomyces aurantiacus JA 4570 | reverse complement strand
GCCGCCGCGCCACCGCCGAGTTGCTGGAGCGCTTCGACCTCACCGAGGCCGCGAAGAAGCCCGCCTCCACCTACTCCGGCGGCATGAAGCGCCGTCTTGACCTCGCCATGACGCTGGTCGGCAACCCGCGCATCATCTTCCTCGACGAGCCCACCACCGGCCTCGACCCGCGCTCCCGCCACAACATGTGGGGCATCATCCGCGAGCTGGTCGCCGGCGGCGTGACCGTCTTCCTCACCACCCAGTACCTGGAGGAGGCCGACGAACTCGCCGACCGCATCGCGGTGTTGAACGGCGGCAAGATCGCCGCCGAGGGCAGCGCCGACGAGCTGAAGCGGCTGATACCGGGCGGGCACATCCGGCTGCGGTTCACCGACCCGGACGCGTACCGGCATGCCGCATCCGCCCTGCGCGAGGAGACCACCAGGGACGACGAGGCGCAGTCGCTGCAGTTCCCCAGCGACGGCACCCAGCGCGAACTGCGCTCCCTCCTCGACTGGCTGGACATCGCCAACATCGAGGCGGACGAACTGACCGTGCACAC
>NZ_AOPZ01000276.1 GCF_000414115.1 Streptomyces aurantiacus JA 4570 | reverse complement strand
CGCCCCCGCCCGCCCTCTCGCCCCGTACGGCGCGACCAAGCTGGCGGGCACCCTCGCCGTCGCCGCGTCGGGCCTCGGCGCGGTCGTCCTGCGGGTGACCAACCCGGTCGGTCCCGGCGCGCCCGCCGCGGGTCTGCCCGGCCGGTTCACGGCCGAACTGCGGCGCGCCGCGGGGCAGTCGCCGCACGACACGGTCCGGGTCGGCGATCTGTCGTCGTACCGCGACTTCGTCGACGTACGCGACGTGGCCGAGGCGGTCGCCCTCGCCGTGACCGCGCCCGGGCCGCTGCCACCCGTCCTCAACGTCGGCAGCGGCCGGTCGGTCCCGGTGCGCGACCTGGCGCACGGCCTGGTCCGCGCGGCGGGCTTCCGGGGCCGCGTCGAGGAGACCCTCACCGGCTCCGGACGCTCGGCGGCGGTCCCCTGGCAGTGCGCCGACATCACCGCCGCCGCAAGGGAGTTGGGCTGGCGCCCGGTGTTCACGCTCGCCGAGTCGCTGGCAGCGCTGTGGACGGCCGACGGCATGGGGAGCGGAGCGGCTCCGGGGCCGGAGACCGGACCGAGCCCCGCACGGGACGCGGGGCCGGGCGCCGGGCAGCAGTCCTTGCGCGGGATCCCCGCGCCCGGGCGTTCCGCCGGGCGGGGCTCGCGGCCGGCCCCGGCCCCCGACGGGCCCCGCTCATGAGATCCCTGCTCGTGCCGCTGTATGTGCACCCGGCCGCGGACCCCGCGGCCTGGGAGGCGCTCGTGGCGGTCGCGCCCGACCTGTACGGCGTCGTCCTGAACGCCGCCGACGGGCCGGGCGCGGCCCCCGACCCGGCATTCGCCGAGGCCGCGCACGCGCTGCGGACGGCGGGGGTGCGGGTGCTCGGGTACGTCGACACGGCGTACGGGCAGCGCTCGCGGCAGGCGATCGACGACGACCTGGACCGGTACCGCGACTGGTACCGGGTCGACGGGTGTTTCTTCGACCGGATCGCGCCGGGCCGTCGTGACCTGCGGCACTGCCGACGCCTGGTCCGCTCGGCGCGGGTGCGCGGGGCAGCGCCGGTGGTCCTCAACCCGGGCGTGCACCCGGCGCCGGGCTACGCGCGCGCGGCCGACCTCCTGGTCACGTTCGAGGGGCACTGGACGACGTATCTGCGGTCGTTCACCGCCCCGCCGTGGACGGCCCGGCACTCCCCCGAGCACTTCTGCCACCTGGTGTACGGGGTGCCGCCCGCCCTGGTGCCGCTCGCCGCGCGCACCGCGGTGCGGCGCGGGGCGGGGGTGCACTGCGCGGTGCCGGGCGCGGGCCCCAACCCATGGACTCAGCCGCCTCAGCCGCCCCAGCCGCCTTGCTGAGCCTGCCGCCTTGCTGAGCCTGCCGCGTTGCTGAGCCCTTCGCCTCAGGAGGCGGTGCGGGTGTGGACGTACTCCACGAGCCGGGTCAGCGCGTCGGGGTCGGTGGTGGGCAGCACGCCGTGGCCGAGGTTGAAGACGTGCCCTTCCAGGCCCGCGGCGGCGGCGAGCACCTCGTCGGCCTTCGCCTCGACGGCCTCGCGCGAGGCGAAGAGCACGGCCGGGTCGATGTTGCCCTGGAGCGCCTTGCCGGGGCCGACGCGCCGGGCGGCCTCGTCCAGCGGCACCCGCCAGTCCACGCCGACCACGTCGGCACCGGCCTCGCCGAGCAGCCCGAGCAGCTCACCCGTACCGACACCGAAGTGGATGCGCGGCACGCCGTACCCCGCCACGGCCTCGAAGACCTTGGCGGACGCGGGCATCACGGAGCGCCGGTAGTCGGCGGGTGCCAGCGCGCCCACCCAGGAGTCGAAGAGCTGCACGGCGCTCGCGCCCGCCTCGATCTGCACCTTCAGGAAGGCGCCGGTGATCTCCGCGAGTCGGTCGAGCAGGTCGGCCCACAGCTGCGGGTCGCCGTACATCATGGCCTTGGTGTGCTCGTGGTTACGGCTCGGTCCGCCCTCGACGAGGTAGCTCGCGAGGGTGAATGGGGCGCCGGCGAACCCGATGAGCGGCGTTCCGCCCAGTTCGCGCGTGAGCATCCCGATGGCCTCGGTGACGTACGAGACGTCCTCGGGCGTGAGGTCGCGCAGCCGCGCGAGGTCCGCGCGGGACCGGATCGGCTGCTCCACGACGGGCCCGACGCCGGGCTTGATGTCGAGGTCGATGCCGATGGCCTTGAGCGGTACGACGATGTCGCTGAAGTAGATCGCGGCGTCGACGCCGTGCCGGCGCACCGGCTGCAGCGTGATCTCCGTGACCAGCTCCGGCATCATGCACGACTCCAGCATGGCCGTGCCCTCGCGCACCTTGCGGTACTCGGGCAGCGACCGCCCGGCCTGCCGCATGAACCAGACCGGCGTGTGCGGCACGGGCTCCCCCCGGCACGCCTTCAGAAATGCGGAGTCATACGTAGCTGCGTTCTGCCGGCCGGTGGCCTCGTCATCGACACTCACCCCCAAAGTTTCGCACGGGCAGGACAGAACGGGACGCGGGGGCAAATCAAGCCCGTCCGGCGCTTGAGGACGTGGAGGACGAGCGCGCAGCGCGACAGCCAGACACCCGAGCCGAGGAAATCAAAGCCCGTCCGGCGTTTGAGGACGAGCGCGCAGCGCGATGCCACGGCGCCCCCGCCCGCGGGACCGTGAAAACCCGCGCCGCGGAGTCAAGCGGAGAGCGAACGCGCGCCCCGAGAGGGGCGCCTCCCTGCACGGAGGCGCCATTCCCCTTAATCTTCCCCGCATGGCTGCGGCTCAGGGACAACGGTCGGACGGCGCTGGCGAGATGGACGGCGCACAGGGGGTGGTGGCGGACTCCGCTCCGCCACCGTTTCGCGCTGCGGTCGAGGCGCTGCGCGGGGCACGGTTGCGGCCAGGGATCGAGGTGGACGCGACACCACCGCCGAAGCGCCTCGCTCCGTACGCGTACGCGCTGGAGGCGGCCGTCGTCGACGGCGACGAGGACCTGGCGGACGGCCGCCTCGTGCTGCTGCACGACCCGGCGGGGCACGACGCCTGGAAGGGCTCCTTCCGGCTTGTGACGCTGGTGCGGGCGGAGCTGGAGCCGGAGATGGCGGCGGACCCGCTGCTGCCCGAGGTGTGCTGGTCCTGGCTGACCGGTGCGCTGCAGGCCCGCGGCCTGGCGCCGGGCGAGCCGAGCGGGACCGTCACGCGGGCGGGTTCGCACTACTTCGGCGGGCTCGCGGAGCGCCCGCCCGCCTCGCAGATCGAGATCCGGGCGTCCTGGACGCCGCGCGAGTCGGCCGGCGGCGTACCGGACGCCGGGGCGCATCTGGCGGCCTGGTGCGACCTGCTGTGCCAGGTCGCGGGGCTGCCTCCGGCCGCGGCGGCCGACGGCTCGGTGGTGTCGCTGCCGCAGCGGCGGGGGCCGCGCTCCACGTGACGTCGGGGCGCGGCGGTGACCCCCGGCGTTGACGCCGCCGGGGCGGGGTGCGGCGGGTGGGGGAATCACGCCTGGTGAGAACGGTCGATCGTCGGATGATCGATCACGTGTCCGAATCGCCCGAATTGTTACTCACCAAATCGTGATCATCCCCTAAAGGCGGGTGCTGTTGGTGCCGAAGAGGTCTGTGACCTTGAAACGCACGGTTCGTCCCGGCTTCACCCCGAGCCTGCCCCGTCCCGCCGCCCCCCAGGAGGCCTGGTGTCCGTTCTCCTCGAGCAGCCCGCAAGCCTGGTCGCCTACCGCCCGAACAAGCCGACCGCCATGGTCGTCGTGGCCGACCCCCGCGTCCGCTCCACCGTGACCCGCCACCTGTGGGCCCTCGGTGTACGTGACGTCATCGAAGCCTCGTCCATCGCGGAGGCTCGTCCCCGCATCGGCAACCCCCGCGACATCTGCGTCGCGGACGTCCACCTTCCCGACGGCTCCGGCCTGACCCTCCTGTCCGAGACCCGCGCCGCGGGCTGGCCCAACGGACTCGCGCTCTCCGCCGCCGACGACATCGGCGCCGTGCGCAACGCCCTCGCGGGCGGCGTCAAGGGCTACGTCGTCACCGGCACCCGTACGAACGTGGGGCTCCCCACCCGACCCGGCGCCGCCCCCATCGGCTCCGCCGCCGCCCGTATGCACCGGCGCCCGCCGGGCACCCCGAGCCACCCGGGCGGCTACCGCGAACTGTCGGGACGCGAGGTGGAGGTGCTCCGCCTCGTCGCCGAGGGGCAGTCCAACAAGGCCATCGGCGTCTCGATGGGCCTGTCCGCGCTGACCGTCAAGAGCCACCTCGCCCGCATCGCCCGCAAGCTCGGTACGGGCGACCGGGCGGGAATGGTAGCGGTGGCCCTGCGCACGGGAATCATCCACTGACCGATTTACACCCCCTGGCCGCCCGTCGACGTAACGTTCCGTCGACGGGCGCCGTGCGTTCACAGATACCCTTGACAGGTGACCGACGCCCAAGAGACCGCAGCAGACAGTTCACTGCGAACCACCGGAGGCGCTCCTCCGGACGAAGGCGTCGCAGGCGTCTCCGTCGAAGGGACACCCACCCCTCTCCTCGAACCGCGTGACGGCATTCCGCCGGTCGTCTCCGACCAGGAAGCGCTTTCGCAGGTCATCGAGGCATTTGCCGCCGGTACGGGACCGGTGGCCGTGGACGCCGAGCGGGCCTCCGGGTATCGCTACGGCCAGCGCGCGTATCTCGTCCAGCTCCGCCGCGAGGGCGCGGGCACCGCGCTCGTCGACCCCGTCGCCTGCCCCGACCTGTCCGGGCTCGGCGAGGCGCTGGCCGGCACCGAGTGGGTGCTGCACGCCGCGACCCAGGATCTGCCGTGCCTGCGGGAAATAGGCATGGTTCCGTCCGTCATCTTCGACACGGAGCTGGCCGGGCGGCTCGCCGGGTTCCCGCGGGTCGGCCTCGGCGCGATGGTCGAGAGCGTCCTCGGGTACGTCCTGGAGAAGGGCCACTCCGCCGTCGACTGGTCGACGCGGCCGCTGCCCGAGCCCTGGCTGCGCTATGCCGCGCTCGACGTCGAACTCCTCGTCGACCTCCGCGACGCCCTGGAGAAGGAGCTGGACCGGCAGGGGAAGCTGGAGTGGGCCCGCGAGGAGTTCGACGCGATCGCCTCGGCGCCGCCCGCGCCACCGCGCAAGGATCCCTGGCGGCGTACGTCCGGCATGCACAAGGTGCGGCGCCGGCGGCAGATGGCGGTCGTCCGCGAGCTGTGGACCGCCCGGGACCGGATCGCGCAGCGCCGTGACGTCTCGCCGGGCAAGGTGCTCAGTGACGGGGCGATCGTGGAGGCGGCGCTCGCCGTGCCCGCGAACGTGCACGCGCTGACCGCGCTGCCCGGGTTCGGGCACCGCATGGGGCGGCGCCAGCTCGAGCAGTGGCAGGCCGCGGTGGATCGCGCCAAGGCGCTGCCGGACGCGGAGCTGCCGCAGCCCGGGCAGGCGGTGGCGGGGCCGCCGCCGCCCCGCTCCTGGGCGGACCGGGATCCCGCCGCGGCGGCGCGCCTGTCCGCGGCGCGAGCCGCGGTGTCGTCCCTGGCCGAAAGCCTCAACATGCCCCAGGAGAACCTGATCACGCCGGACACCGTCCGCCGCGTGTGCTGGGAGCCGCCCACGGAGCTCACCCCCGACTCCGTGGCCACCGCCCTCACCACGCATGGCGCCCGCCCCTGGCAGATCACCCAGGTAACCCCGGCCCTCACCAGGGCCCTGGCGACACCCGCCCCGTAAGCCCCCCGCGGCTGGAGGGCCTGTCCCCCCAGCCGCGCCCAAGGCGCCTTCCACCCGCCCGCCCATGACTGTGGGACGCGGCTGCGGGCCGAAAACACGGGAGGGGGTGCGGCGGCGCACAGCGCGGACCCGGTCGCCCCCAGGGCCGCGACGGCGCGACTGGTCCGACAGCAACGGGCGGGCGGGTGGGAAAAACCGCCGCGCAGCGGCGGGAACAGTTGCAGCCCCCTGCACTCGCGAATGCCGCCCCACAGCGCCGCACCCCGCGCCCCCGGCGCGCAAACGGTGCGACTGGTCCGACAGCCACGGGCGGGCGGGTGGGAGAAACC